>NZ_JBYIRM010000044.1:0-62437 GCF_057708105.1 Actinacidiphila sp. bgisy144
TCCCCCCCCCCCCCGCCCCCGGGTTCACTCGGACTCGACCGCGTCCGTCTCGTCCTCGAAGGCCAGGCTCATGTCGAAGCGGCACAGCGCGAGTTGCGGGTCGGCCTGGTCGAAGGGCGCGTCCAGCCACTCCCCCGGCTCGGTCGGCTCGGCCGCGCACACCCACAGCGTGGAGTCGCCCTCCTCCAGGCCGAACTCCTTGTGCCGCTGGGCGATCTCGTCGGGTTCGTACTCGCCGAAGACCGCCGCGACGGCCGCGGTGACCGACTCGCCGGCCTCCGCGTCGCCGTCGGCGGTGCGGCGGGCCTGGGCGAGCAGCCGCTCCGGCTCGACCACGGTGTAGTCGCGGCGGATCAGCACGCTGATCGACTCGGGGTCCTCGGGGCCGGTGTACTCCGGTGCGCCGTCACCCGCGGGCACCTCGAACGGGGTCACCTCGTCGTACGCGTCGTACAGCAGCTCGTCGTACGACTCGGCGGCCGAGGCCAGAGCTTCGAACGCCGCGTAGACGGACGGGTCGTCGTCCCCGGCACGGTTCTCGATGGCGTCGAGGTGGCGGTCGAGCGCGGCTTTGAGCGCTTCCGCCGCGGCACGGACCTCGGCGACGGTGGGCTGTACGTCATCAGACATGGAGCAGACGCTATCCGCAGAGGGGCGTTGCCCGCACAATAGATTGCGATGCCGGAATACGAATTCAGAGAGATGTACGTGCCGCGGGGTACCTCGCGCAAGGAAGCGGCACGTCTGCTGACCGACGAGGCCGAGTACAGGCACTGGGAACTGGACCGGGTGCGGCTCTACCCGGACGGGAGCCGCCGGGTGCGGCTGCGGCGCCGGATCATCCGCCAGATGCGGGCCACCTGGTGATCCACCAGGGGATATCCGCGCTCTGCCGGGAGGGCGCGGCCGGGGCCGGGTGAAGTGCCGCCGGTCGTTGCGCGGGGTGGTCCGCCCGCGCGGCCGGGGCGCCCGGCGGGGCCGGGTATGACCAGGGCATGTGACCAAGACCACGTGGAGTGGAGCGGCTCATCGATACCCGCGGGCCGGATCGGTGGATCGCCGGGGCCCGCGGGTCCGCCTGCCGTCGGCGGTCAGCGCCGTGCGGCGCGCCCGCGGCGGTAGAGCAGGGCGCCGCCGAGCAGCAGCGCGCCCGCGGCACCCGCGATCATCCCCATGTCGTCCGCGCCGGTGTGGGCGAGGGTGGGGGTGGTGGCGCCGGTCGGGGTGATCGTCTGCGCGGCCGGTACGGCGTCGTCGGTGGTGGTGCCGGTGTGGCCGGAGCCGCCCGAGCCGTTGGTGGTGCCGGGGTTGCCGGGGGTGGTCGGCGTACCGGGAGTCGTCGGCGTGCCCGGGGTGCCGGGGGTGGTCGGCGTACCGGGGGTCGTCGGCGTGCCGGGGGTGCCCGGGGCGCCGGGGTTGCCGGGCGTGCCCGGGCTGCTGGGTGTGCCGGGCGTCGTCGTACCGCTGCTGCTGTTGCCGCAGCTGTTGCCGAACGCCGGGTTCAGCAGCGCGAGCACGTCGACGGTGTTGCCGCAGAGGTTCACCGGCACGTGGACCGGCACCTGGACGGTGTTGCCCGACACCACGCCGGGCGAGCCGGTTGCCGCGGCGCCCGCACCGGCGTCCGCGACGGCGAGCCCACCGGTCGCGGCGAGCACACCGCCCGTGGCGACCGCGGTGAGCAGGCCCTTCGTCATGACCTGACGCATGGGTTCGTTTCCCTACCTTCGATTCGACTCTTGACCGGAGCGGGCAGGGGGAACATCCATGCCCCGCACCTCCCCGAAAATGGCGAGCGGCCCCGGAGCGCCGCGAGGGCGTCCGGGGCCGGCCTCACCGCGCCCTCGGGCGCGGAAGGGTTCCCGAGCCGCGGCCTGAGGCGGCCGCGGAAGGTACCAGTGCTGGTGGCCAGGCGGTGCCTAGCTGTTGACGCAGGTGTTCCCGAAGGCGGGGTTGAGCAGCCCGACCACGTTGATCGTGTTGCCGCAGGCATTCACCGGCACGTGCACCGGGATCTGCACGACGTTGCCCGACAGCACGCCCGGGGACTGCACGGCGGCACCCTGGGCGCCGGCGTCCGCGAAAGCCAGGCCCGCGCCCGCGAGCACCAGACCGCCGGTGGCGGCCGCAGTGGCCACGACCTTCTTGATCATTACTTCCTCCTGAATGGGGCCGGTGTGGTCCCCTCAGCAGCGGACCACACCCGGCGTAACGACACGGAGGAAGCAGGGCAACGAAGAGAGTCGATCATTCACCCGTACCGGCGACCCGGGCCGCCGGTACGGGTACAGGAAAGCGAACGGCGTGCTCGGTGGACGCCGGCCGCGGTCAGCAGTTGTCGAGGAACCGGTCCAGCACCCGGACCCCGAACTTCAGGCCCTCGGTGGGCACCCGCTCGTCCACGCCGTGGAACATCCCGGCGAAGTCCAGCTCGGGCGGCAGTTGCAGCGGGGCGAAGCCGAAGCAGCGGATGCCCAGGTCGGAGAAGGACTTGGCGTCGGTGCCGCCGGAGAGCATGTAGGGCACGGTGCGGGAGATCGGGTCCTCGGCCTTGAGCGCGGTGCGCATCGCGTCGACCAGCGCGCCGTCGAAGTCGGTCTCCAGCGCCTTGTCGGAGTGCAGCGACTCGCGCTTCACCCGGGGGCCGAGCACCCGGTCGAGGTCGGCGAGGAACTCCTCCTCGTATCCGGGCAGGAAGCGCCCGTCGACATGGGCGGTGGCCTGGCCGGGGATGACGTTGACCTTGTAGCCGGCGCCGAGCATGGTCGGGGCGGCGGTGTTGCGCAGGGTGGTGCCGATCATGCGGGCGACGCCGCCGAGCCGGACGAGCGTCTCCTCCATGTCCTCCGGGTCCAGCTCGATCCCGAAGGCGTCGGACAGCTCGTCGAGGAAGCCGCGCACCGACTTCGTCAGCCGCACCGGGAACTGGTGCCGCCCGAGCCGGCCGACCGCCTCGCACAGCTCGGTGATCGCGTTGTCGTTGTTGGTCATCGAGCCGTGGCCGGCGGTGCCGTCCACGGTCAGCCGCATCCAGTGCATGCCCTTCTCGGCGGTCTCCACCAGGTACAGCCGCAGGTCCTCGTTGACGGTGAACGAGAAGCCGCCGACCTCGCCGATCGCCTCGTCGACGCCCTCGAACAGGCCCGGGTGGTTGTCGACCAGGTACCGGGCGCCGTAGGTGCCGCCGGCCTCCTCGTCGGCGAGGAAGGCCAGCACGACGTCCCGCGGCGGCTTGCGGCCGCTGCGCACCCGGTCGCGGATGACGGCGAGCGTCATCGCGTCCATGTCCTTCATGTCGACCGCGCCGCGGCCCCACACGCAGCCGTCGGCCACCTCGCCGGCGAAGGGGTGCCGGGTCCAGTCGTCGGCGTTCGCCGGGACCACGTCGGTGTGGCCGTGGATGAGCAGTCCGGGCCGGCTGCGGTCCTCGCCCTCGATCCGCACCACCGTGGACGCCCGGCCCGGGTGGGACTCGAAGATCTCCGGTTCCAGGCCCACTTCGGCGAGCTTCTCCGCCACGTACTCGGCGGCGGCGCGCTCCCCCGGGCCGGAGTGGTCGCCGTAGTTGCTCGTGTCGATCCGGATCAGCTCGGCGCACAGGTCGACGACCTCGTCCTCGCCCGCGACCCTCCCGTTCTCCGCCCTTGCGGGCCCCGACTCACTCACGCTGTCTCCTCGCTCGTTCCCCGCCGCCGCGACCGCGACCGGTGCCTGTTCCCATCCTCCCTCGCCGCCTGTCGTCTTCCCACCCCCGGCCCACCCCCCGGACCGGCCCCGCCGGGCCCCGCCCGGGCCGCTCCCCCGCTCCCGGCGCCCGGCGGCACCCGCCGGCGGAGGTGCTTTCACGGTCTGGATCTTTGCTATGGTTTACCTCGTCGCCCCGGCCACGTCGCCGCGGTGACACACCCGGTCCGGGTGGCGGAATGGCAGACGCGCTAGCTTGAGGTGCTAGTGCCCTTTATCGGGCGTGGGGGTTCAAGTCCCCCCTCGGACACTCACAGTCATCACGGCATCGTCCGGGTCGAAATCCTTCGGCCCGGACTTTTTGCTGTCCGCCCGCCCGCAGGCCACCGCCCGGGCCCCCGGCAGGGTCAACGAGCCCCGCGCACGGCGCCGTTGCGCGTCGGCATCCCCAAACCCCCCGGTGGGCCGCGCACTTGTTCCAGCCGCGGTGCGTCGAGTGGCATCGGCCACAGATTCGCTCGAATCATGTCCAATTCGCCCTAACTTAGGTTATAAATTCCGAAGTGGTCAGCTGCTGTCCGCAATTGATCATCAGCGTGCGAAGTGACGTGTTTCATATACTTCGCAGCGATCCCTGGTACTGCGTCGAAAGGTGTGTCCCGTGGCCGCTTACCTCTCTCCCCCGGCGGTGATCCATGGCGAGCACGCCGTGACGACCGGCCAGATCCTGGCGGAGGTCCGGGCGCGGCACCCGCAGGCGCCGTGGCTGTCGCGGATCGAGGGCATCGCGGGCTCCACCGGGATCGACACCCGCGGCTGGATGCTGCCGCTGGAGGCGGCCGTCGCGCCCGGCGCCGGCAGCGGCCTGCGCACCCCGGACCCCGACCTGGCCCGCGAGGCGCTGGCCCGCGACGGGTTCGGCGAGGAAGAGGTGAAGCGGGCGATCGCCGCCCTGGAGGCGGTGCCGGCGCCGCAGACCGTGCAGGAGCGCACCGCCCCCGCGTGGGAGGCCGTGCAGGCGTACGGCGAGCGCGCGGCCCGCGGCGCCCTCCAGATCGCCGGGCTGGACGCCTCCGACGTCGACTGCCTGATCACCAGCAACTCCACCACCCCCGCGCTGCCCGGCCTGGACGTCTCACTCGCCAACCAGCTGCCGCTGCGCCCCGACGCGCTGCTGCTGCCGGCCGCGCAGTGGGCGTGCATCGCCGGCACCCGCTCCCTCGCGCTGGCCGCCGACCTGGTGGCCGCCGACCCCGACCGGGTGGTGCTGGTCGTCATATCCGAGGCGCTGAGCACCACCTACCAGCCCGCCGACGACACCCTCGAATCCCTCATCGTGCGGCTGCTGTTCGCCGACACCGCGGTGGCCGCGGTGGTCACCGGGCGCCGCCGCCCGGAGTCGGTGCTGCGGCTGGACGCGTCCTGGCACCACACCCTGCCCGGCACCCAGGCCCTGCACCGGCTGGAGACCCGCACCGACGGCACGCACTTCGTGATGGACCGGCACGGCCCGCGCGCGGTGCAGAAGACCGTCGGCGCGATGTGGGAGTGGCTGCGCCGCCGCCACGCCGGCGACGACTCCCCCTGGCACCCCGACCTGCTGCTCGCGCACCCCGGCGGCACCCGCGTGCTGGAGTACATGGAGCAGACCATGCCCGAGGGCTGGCCGACCGACGTTCTCAGCCACAGCCGGGACAGCTACCGCACCGGCAACCGCGGCGGCGCCGCCGTCTTCGACATCCTGCGGCGCGCCCATGACGCCGGGCAGCGGCCCGGCAGCCGCACCGTGCTGTACGCGGCGGCGCCCGGGCTGACGGCCACCGCCGTGGAAGCCGAGTGGCTCTGACCGCCTGACCGGCCCGGCCTTGCCCGGCCGGGCCGCCCCGGCAACCGCCGCGGCTACCAGGCGAGTTCGGCCCACACCACCTTGCCGGTCTCCGTCCAGCGCACCCCCCAGTGCGTGGTGACCTTGTGGACGACGTACAGGCCGCGGCCGCTGTCGTCCAGCAGCCCGGTCCGGCCCTTCCGGGGCCGCCCGTTGCCGGTGTCGCCCACCTCGCACAGCAGCCCACTGACGTCCTTGATCAGCCGTACGGTGATGGGCCCGGTGGCGAAGCGGCCGGCGTTCGTCACCAGCTCGCTGATCAGCAGCAGCGCGTTGTCCCGCGTCTCGTCCCTGGCCTGCCACTGCCGCAGCCGGGTCGCCGCCAGGGCGCGGGCCTGCCCTGCGGCGTCGGCGCGGGCGGGCAGCCGCCAGGTGGCCACGTCGCGCTTGCGGCGGCCGGTCATCCGGGCCAGCAGCAGCGTCATGTCGTCGCGCAGGTGGCTGCGCGCGGTGAGGGTGGTCACCAGCCGCCGCGCGGCCTGCTGGAGGTCGTCCCAGGGGTGCACCCGGCCGACGAGTTCCGCGAGCCGGGCGATGCCCTCGTCTATCGGCACCGCCGGGTCCTCCACCAGGCCGTCGGTGTACAGGGCGAGCAGCGACCCGGGCGGCGCGGCGAAGGTGTGCGTGTCGAACGGCTCGCGCAGCGCGAACTCGGTGCCGAGCCCCGGGTGCGGGGGCGCCGACAGCACCTCGGCGGTGCCGTCGGGCAGCACCAGCACCGGCGGCAGGTGGCCCGCGCTGGACATCACCACCTGGTGGCCGACCGGGTCGTACACCGCGATGCAGCAGGTCGAGCCGAGGGCGCTGTATCCGGCGGCCAGCCCCGCCTCCGCGTCGTCCAGCAGCGTCACGGTCTCGTCCAGGTGCTCCAGCACCTCGTCGGGGGCCAGACCCGCCGACAGCAGCGCGCGGGCCTCCATGCTGAGCTGGCCCATGGCCGCGGCGGCCCCCAGGCCGTGGCCGACCACGTCGCCGACGACCAGCGCGGTGCGCCCGCCCGGCAGCGGGAAGCTGTTCACCCAGTCCCCGCCGACGCCGGCGCTGTCGGGGGTGGTCGGCTGGTAGACGCTGGCGACGTCGATGGTGTCACTGCCGGCCCGCGGCAGCAGCCGCCGTTGGAGCGCGAGCACCTGGGCGTGCTCGCGTTGGTGCTGGCGGGCCAGGTCCACGTGGTGGGCGGTGCGCGCGGTCAGTTCCTGGAGGTCGAGCAGCTCGCTGTCGCGGAAGGGGCGGTCCGGGCGGCGCCAGATCTCCGCCACGCCCAGCACGATCGGCGCGGCGCCGTCCCGCCCCTCGACGACCAGCGGTATGCACGCCAGGCTGACCGGCCGGTCGCCCGGCACCAGGGCCCGGATCAGCAGCGGGTCGCCGCCCAGGGCCCGCTCGATCGACGCCCGGTCGGGGATGACGATGGGGCGGGTGACGCCGTCGCGCTTGACGGCCTCGGCCAGCAGGCGGTTCGCCTCGCCGGGGAGGTTGTCGCCGGGCGTGAGGTAGCCCTCCGGCCAGGCCCGGTCCGGCACCAGGGCCGCGCGGCGCAGCCGGACCCGCCCGGCCGGCTGCTCGGTGACGGCCTCGCCGGTCCACACCGCGTAGTCCAGGTCGATCGCGGCGACGTCGGCCCAGGCCAGCAGGGACTGGGCCAGGGACTGCGCGGTGTCGCCGATGTCCAGGGAGGTGCCGATGGCGGTCTCGGCGGCGTACAGGTGCAGCCGCTTGGCCATCGCGATCAGGGAGACGGTCAGGCCCTCCTGGGGCGGCGCGGCGGGCAGGATGCTCATCGAGACGACCAGCTCGGTGCCGTCGTCCCGCAGCAGCCGCTGGACCCGGGCGACGTGCGGCTCCTTCGTCTCGGCGACCTGCCGCAGCCGGCGGGTGACGGTCGGGATGTCCCCGGGCGGCAGCAGGTCGGCGAAGGGCCGGCCCGCGGCGACGCTCAGCCCCGCGAACGCGGGCGCCTCCAGGTTGCGGCGGGTGATGTTCAGCTCGCGGTCGAGGTCGACGGAGCCGAGGATCTGCTCCTGGCTCTCGGGGTGGTGTCCGGTGCCGCCGCCCGGCACGGCGGCCTCCTGCGCCCGGGCAGCGCCGGCCGCCGGCCCGGTGCCGCCGTGCGGGCCGTAGTTTCCCAGCGCGCGACTGACCTGGTCGGACGGCAACGAAGACGAGGGGGATGGTGTCGAGTCCATACGCTCTCTCAGCTCGCTGGCCGGCCCCGGTGCGTGGCCGGAGGCATGCCCGGTTTCTGCGTGCGAAGAAGCCCCGAGATCCCCTACCGCACACCCATTGAATAACACTCGACGCCGCCGCGCTCGCACGGTCGGCCACGCCTCGAACACACCCGGGCACCCTGCGTTCCCCGGCCCCGTGAATCCCCCGCCACTGCGCTCTGCCGCGGGCCCGAATTCCCGCGGTGCCCTGACCCGGGCGGGCGGAACAGGGGCGGGACGAGGCACGCGCGGGGGTACGGCTGGGCGGCGGGTTGGGGGGGCACGCCGGTGGGGGCGGCGTCGACCCGGGCGGGGTCTACGTCTACAGTGCTGTAGTCATTCGGGTTTCACGCACGTGCGGCCCGGGGCGGCAACGGACCAAGGATGCGGGGCCGAGGCAGGATGTCCTCAGCGTTCACCACGCGCGCCTTCGCCCACCGACGGCTGCGGACGCTCGCGCCGCACGGCGGCGGGGCCCTCGCGGCGGCCGGGGCGTTCACGCTGTGCGCGGCGCTCTTCACGCTCCTGGTGTGGGCGCTCGGCGCGCGCGGCGGCGCACCGCTCGGGCCGGACCGCGCCGTGCACCAGTGGGCCGTCGCCCACCGCTCCGCGGACGTGGTCGCCGCCTCGCGCCTGCTGGACACGACAGGGGCCGGCCCGCTGCCCTACGTCGCGGCGGCGCTGGCCGGGTGGACCGGGTGCGCGCAGCGGACGGCGTCGCGGCGGGAGGTGTCGGCGGCGCTGTGCGGGGTGGCGATCCTGCTGACCGGGCAGGCGCTGCGGCTGGCGGTCGTCTTCGCCCTGGACCGGCCGCGCCCGCCGGTGGCGGACTGGGCGGTGCTCGGCACCGACTGGGCGTTCCCGTCCGGCCACGCCACCACGGCCGCGCTGACCGCGGGGCTGCTGGCCTGGGCGGCGCTGCGCAGTGACGCGCCGCGCGGCGCCGTACGGCTGGACGTGCTGAGCTGCGGCTGCTGGGTGGCGGCGATCAGCGCCACCCGGATCTACCTGGGGGTGCAGTGGCCCACCGACGAGCTGGGCGGCTGGCTGCTCGGTGCGGCGTGGCTGGCCCTGACTCTGCCACTGCTGTCGGCGCTCGCCGGCCGTCCGGCGGCGGCGCGGACCGCTCCGCCCCCGGGCGGGATGCGGCACTGACCGGAGGCGGCGGGAGGGCGGCGCCCCGGAGCCGCTTGCGGGACCTGCCGCGGCTCCGGGATGCCCGCGTGCTTCGGGGCCGTCAGCCCTTGGCGCCCTTGGGCACCGCGTTCATCACGTCGCTGCCGCTGCGCAGCACGTCCTTGCAGTAGGAGACGTAGCCGGTGTTGTCGACGTACTTCGCCGAGACCCAGTTGGAGTTGTCCCGCAGCAGGTACCAGATGTCGTTGCCCTCGATGTTCTGGGCGCGGACCTTGCAGCGCAGGCCGACCTGCTGGCGGTAGGCGAGCGAGCCCTTCACGGAGGAGTCCGTGCTGGGGAACTGGCGCTGGACGACGCCGTTGCCGGCGACGACCGTGCCGTAGGGCTGGGCCGGGGCGGCCGGGGCCGCCTGGGCGGCGGTGGCGCCCAGCAGGGTGGTGCCGAGCGCCGCGGCGGCGGCCAGCGCGCCCGCGGCGGTGACGATGCGGCCTCGGAGGGTAGGAAGAGCAGCGGATGTCGCCAAGGGACTTCTCCTGTTCCTGGGGTGCGGTGAGACGCATGGGGCACCGCAGAAGCTACGCCGCACGCTCCGGGGACAAGGTGGGGAAATCGCCGCGTTCAGCCGAACGTGCGAGCCGCGCTCACCCGTCTGCGGACCCGTCCCCGGCCACCCGGCCGACCGGTCCGGGGTCGGTGCCAGGTCCGGTGCCGCCGCCGGGGCCGCCGCCAGGTACGGGCCCGGCCAGCCAGGGATCGGCGTCGAGCACGTGGTGGAACAGCGCGCGGGCCTCGTCCGCGGACAGATCGTGGTTGCCGCGCACCGCCTCGTCGAGCCAGACCCGGAAGGCGGCGACCGCGCGCGCCACCAGCAGGCGGGTGTGCAGGCCGGGCTCCGCGGCGCCGCCGTGCCGGTTGCGCACCTGCCGGGCGAACCGCTGCTCCTGCTGCGGCAGATGCCAGAACGCGTCGAACCGCCGGTCGGCGGAGCTGGTGATGATCCGCCGGTACAGGCCGAGTTGCCGCCGGTGGGCCAGCGCGTAGTCCGCGAGGTCCAGCATCGCCGAGCGGACCGCCTCGCGTTCGCCGGACCCGGCGGGTGTGGCGGCGAGCGACTGGTCGAGCCGCGCCGTCATCTCCTGGAGCGGCACGTTCAGCAGCTCCTCCTTGGAGGCGAAGTAGCGGAAGAAGGTGCGCCGCCCGATGTCGGCGGCCTCGCAGATGGCGGCCACGGTCACGTCGTCGTATCCGTGCTCGCCGAAGAGCCGGAAGGCGACCTCGATCGTCGCCGCGCGGTTGTCCGCGCGCTTGCGTTCGCGCATCCCGTCGATGTGCGCCTCCTCGGTGTACGGCCGTACGTCAACGATCCGATTGAATCCTATGCACGTTCGTGGCACCGTATGCCACATGGCACCGTGTGCCACAAATTCCGCGCGGGCCGCCGGACGGCCGCGCAGGCCAGGGCACGTCCAGAGCGAGGAGCAACCGTGGTGAAGAACTCGGAGCACGCCCCCGAGGCGTCGGAGGCGGCCGCCGACGGCGACGGCCGGGCCGGCTCGCGGCCCGGCTGGCAACCGGCCGAGATCGCCGCGCTCGCGGTGGTCTCGCTCGCCGGGCTGCTCGCCTCGCTCACCCAGTCGCTGCTGATCCCGGTGCTGCCGAAGATCACCACCGACCTGCACAGCACCACCGGCGACGTGCAGTGGCTGCTGACGTCCACGCTGCTGGTCGCGTCCGTCGCGGTGCCGGTGGCCGGCCGGCTCGGCGACCTGTACGGCAAGAAGGTCACGCTGATCGCGGCGGCGGCCGCGCTCTGCGTGGGCTCGCTGGTCTCCGCGCTGAGCGACGGCCTGGTGCCGATGATCGTCGGCCGCGCGATCGTGGGCGTCTCGATGGCCGTGATCCCGCTGGGCATCAGCCTGTTGAGCTCGATCCTGCCGCGCGAGCGGGCGTCGGCGGGGATCGCCCTGGTCAGCGCGATGCTCGGGATCGGCGGCGCGCTCGGGGTGCCGATGGCCGCGTGGATCGGCGAGCACGCCGACTACCACCTGCTCTTCTGGATCTGCGCGGCCGGCGGCGCGCTGTCGGTGCTCGGCACCTGGCTGCTGCTCAGCGAGCCGCCCGGGCGCTCCACCGGCCGGCTCGACCTGCCGGGCACCGTGGTGCTCGCCGGCGGCCTGGTCTGCCTGCTGCTGCCGCTGAGCCAGGCGTCCAGTTGGGGCTGGTCGTCGCCGACCACGATCGGCCTGCTGGTCGCCGCGGCGGTGCTGCTGGCCGGGTTCGTGGTCTGGGAACGCCGCGCGGCCTCGCCGCTGGTCGACGTCCGGGTCAACGCCGCGCCCGCGCTGCTGCTGACGAACGTCGCGTCCGTCTGCGTCGGCTTCGCGCTGTTCGCCACACTCATCGGCACCGCCTCCTACGTGGAGGCGCCGCGGGTGACCGGCTACGGCTTCGGCTCGTCCGTGGTGGTGGGCGGCCTGTGCCTGCTGCCCAGCGGCGTGGCGATGCTCATCCTGTCGCCGGCCTCGGCGGCGATCACCAACGCGGTCGGGCCGAAGATCACCCTGGCCATCGGCGCGACCATCGTGGCGGCCGGCTTCGTGGTGCGGATCGCGCTCACCGGCCACCTGTGGGAGATCATCCTCGGCACCAGCATCGCCGGGGCCGGCACCGGTATCGCGTACGCGGCCATGCCCGCGCTGATCAACCTCGCCGCGCCGCGCTCGGCCCTCGCGGCCGCCAACGGCCTCAACTCGCTCTTCCGCTCCGTCGGCAGCTCGCTGGCCAGCGCGGTCGGCGGCACCCTGTTCGCCTCGCAGGTGATCGTGCTGGGCGGCCAGGCCATACCCTCCCTGCACGCCTACCGGCTGCTCTTCGGGATCTGCGCGGGCGCGGCCCTGCTCGGCGCCCTGATCGCGCTGACGGTGCCCACCTCGCCGCAGGAGGAGGAAGCCGCGCAGGCGGAACCGGTACCGGCCTGACGTTCCCCGCCTGATGCTCCCCCGGCCGGGTGGAACACCCCGGCCGGGAGCGCCGGGACGGGAAAAGGGGCGGCCCGGCGGCACCCGCGCGATCTATGCTGGCGGGTGCAGCTGGTTCGCCCCTGCCCGCCAGGCAGGCGCGTCGCAAGAGGGAACCCGGTGGGAATCCGGGACTGCCCCGCAGCGGTGAGTGGGAACGACCGCCGTCAGACGCACTGGGTCCGCCTCGGACCTGGGAAGCGACGGCCAGTAGGTGTCTGCCCCCGGCAGGCGTGCCCGCGAGTCCGAAGACCTGCCCGTTGCCCGTACGCGACCGTTCGCGTGCGGAAGTCCCGGTGACCTCGTGGGCGGGTCGGCGTACATGGGCAGGCAGGTGGACGAGCGCGCGCCGTCGTCGGTGCGCCGGGTCCGTACCGGTCCGGTGTGCCGCCTTCGCACCCTCGTCCCGTCGCCGGGATGCCAGGGAGACATCTCGCGAAGGAGAGTTCCGTGTCAGCGAAGTCCGCAGCCGCGGCAGCACGGGCCACCGTGTACGGCTACCCCCGCCAGGGACAGCACCGGGAACTGAAGAAGGCCGTCGAGGGCTACTGGAAGGGCCAAGTCGGCGCCGACGCCCTCCGGCAGACCGCCGCCGGCCTGCGCCGCGCCAACTGGCGGCAGCTCGCCGGGGCCGGCCTCCACGAACTGCCCACCGGCGACTTCTCGTACTACGACCACGTGCTCGACACCAGCGTCATGGTCGGCGCCGTGCCCGAGCGGCACCGCGCGGCCGTCGCCGCCGACCGGCTCGACGGCTACTTCGCGATGGCCCGCGGCACCCAGGACACGGCGCCGCTGGAGATGACGAAGTGGTTCGACACCAACTACCACTACCTGGTGCCCGAGTTGGGTCCGGACACCGTCTTCCGCGCGGACTCCTCCCAGCAGGTCGGCGAGCTGCGCGAGGCCCTCGCGCTCGGGTACGACGCGCGGCCGGTGCTCGTCGGCCCCGTGACCTACCTGCTGCTCGCCAAGGCCGCGCCCGGCGCGCCGGCCGGGTTCGAGCCGCTGTCCCTGCTGGACCGGCTGCTGCCGGTGTACGCGGAGGTGCTCGCCGACCTGCGGGCCGCCGGCGCGGCGTGGGCGCAACTCGACGAGCCCGCCCTCGTGCAGGACCGCACGCCGGCCGAACTGGCCGCGGCCGAGCGCGCGTACCGGTCGCTGGGCGGCGCCGCCGACCGGCCGAAGCTGCTCGTCGCGTCCTACTTCGACCGGCTCGGCGAGGCGCTGCCGGTGCTGGCCGCGGCCCCCGTCGAGGGCCTGGCGCTGGACTTCACCGGCCCGGCCGCCGCCAACCTCGACCACCTCGCCGCCGTCGGCGGGCTGCCCGGCAAGCGCCTGGTCGCCGGTGTCGTCGACGGCCGCAACATCTGGATCAACGACCTCCAGCGGTCGCTGTCCACGCTCGGCACCCTCCTCGGCCTCGCCGACCGCGTCGACGTCGCCGCCTCCTGCTCGCTGCTGCACGTGCCGCTGGACACCGCGCTCGAACGGGACATCGACCCGCAGGTGCGGCGCTGGCTGGCCTTCGCGCGGCAGAAGGCCACCGAGGTCGCCACGCTCGCCAGGGGCCTGGCCGAGGGCACCGGCAGCATCGCGGGCGAACTCGCCGCCTGCCGCGCCGCCCTCGCCTCCCGCGCGGCCTCCCCGATCACCCGCGACCCCGCCGTACGCGCCCGGGCCGCGGCGGTCACCGACGCCGACGCCCACCGCGCCCAGCCGTACCCGGAGCGGGCCGCCGCCCAGCGGGCCCGCCTCGGGCTGCCGCTGCTGCCGACCACCACCATCGGCTCCTTCCCGCAGACCGCCGAGCTGCGTACCGCCCGCGCCGACCTGCGCGCCGGGCGGATCGACCCGGCCGGCTACGAGGAGCGGATCAGGGCCGAGATCGGCGAGGTGATCTCCTTCCAGGAGCGGACGGGCCTGGACGTGCTGGTGCACGGCGAGCCCGAGCGCAACGACATGGTCCAGTACTTTGCCGAGCAGCTCACCGGCTACCTCGCCACGCGGCACGGCTGGGTCCAGTCCTACGGCACCCGGTACGTGCGCCCGCCGATCCTGGCCGGGGACATCTCCCGGCCCGGGCCGATGACCGTGCGCTGGACCTCCTACGCGCAGTCGCTGACCTCGCGGCCGGTCAAGGGCATGCTCACCGGCCCGGTCACCATGCTCGCCTGGTCCTTCGTCCGCGACGACCAGCCGCCCGGCGACACCGCCCGGCAGGTCGCCCTCGCCCTGCGCGACGAGGTGGCCGACCTGGAGGGGGCCGGGACGGCGGTGATCCAGGTCGACGAGCCGGCGCTGCGCGAGACGCTGCCGCTGCGCGCGGCCGACCGCCCCGCCTACCTGGCCTGGGCGACCACGGCCTTCCGGCTCACCACCGCGGCGGCCGGCCCGTCCACCCAGATCCACACCCACATGTGCTACGCCGAGTTCGGGGACATCGTGCAGGCCATCGAGGACCTCGACGCCGACGTCATCAGCCTGGAGGCCGCCCGCTCCCACATGCAGGTCGCCACCGAACTCGCCGGCCGCGGCTACCCGCGGGAGGCGGGTCCGGGCGTCTACGACATCCACTCGCCGCGCGTACCGGACGCGCAGGAGGCGGCGGCCCTGCTGCGCAAGGGACTTGAGGCCATCCCGGCCGAGCGGCTGTGGGTCAACCCGGACTGCGGCCTGAAGACCCGCGGCTGGCCCGAGACCCGGGCGTCCCTGGCCCACCTGGTGGCGGCCGCCCGCACGGTCCGGGCGGAGCTGGCCGCGAACTGACCTGGCCCGGCCGCGGGTCGGGGGGCGAGGGCCCGCCGGTCCGCGGCCGGGCGCCGGGTCACGGCCGGGTGCGGCGCAGCAGGTAGGTGTCCATGATCCAGCCGTGCCGGGCGCGGGCCTGCGCCCGGACCTCCCGGATGCGGTCGGCGACCTCGGCGAGCGGGCCGGCGACCAGGATCTCGTCCGGGGTGCCGAGGTAGGCGCCCCAGTAGATCCAGACGCCGTCGCCCTCGACCTGGGTGAAGGACTCGTGGGCGTCGAGCATCACGACCACGTCGCTGTCCACGCCGCCCTCCTGTCCGGGGAAGATCTCCGGGAGGCGGCGCGCGGGGGTGATGTGGACGGGCCGGCCGACCTGGTTCAGGCCGATCCGGTGCCGGGCGGCCAGCGCGGAGACGCTGCTGATGCCGGGCACCACCTCGACGTCGAAGGCGACGGTGCCGCGGGCGGCGATCTCGTCGAGCATGCTGAGCGTGCCGTCGTAGAGCGCCGGGTCGCCCCAGACGAGGAAGGCGCCCGCCTGGCCGGGCGCCAACTCGTCGCGGATCAGCTGCTCGCAGGCGTCGGCGCGCTTGGTCCGCCAGTCGTGTACGGCGGCGGTGTACGCGCCGCGCCCGGCGGCCGCCCGGTCGCGCGGCGGGTCTTCCGTCTCCACGATCCGGTGCGGCCGATCGGAGTGCTCCTCGATCACGGCCCGCCGGAAGTCCGTCAGGGACGCCTTGACCGGCCCCTTCCCGATCAGGAAGAAGACGTCGGCGCGGCGGATGGCGCGCACCGCGCCAAGCGTCAGGTGGTCGGGGTCGCCGGCTCCGATGCCGATGACGAGGAGGTGGCGCTGCTCCGTGCTCATCTGCGGGCTATCCAGGTGGTCGGTGGAGAAACCGCTGGTCCGCGGCAACCGCGCGCCCGCCGGGGGCGCGCTGCACGAAGCGTACGCTGCGCCGCGCCGCGCCCGTCAGCGGGCCGTGGCGTCCCAGGCCGTGCCGGACACATCCCGCCTGCCCGGCGGGGCCCGGCACGCACGCTCCCCCTGCCTCCGGCGGGAGGCGCCCCCAGCGTTGCCGGTCGTCGGCGCGGCCCGCCGCGCTCTGTTCCCCAGCGCTTCGCCTGGGCTATCCCTTTCCTCCGCCGTGCGATCGGGGGGCCTCACGCCGGAGGCCACGGGGGATGGTGCGTGCCGGGCCCCCGCCCGTGGGGCGGGACGAGACTACGGGTCAGGCACGGTCCGGCCGCCCGTCACCGCCCGGCCGGGGTCTTCTCGCCGGCCTCGATCGGCACCGGCAGGTGGTTCTCGGCCGGCGGCAGCGGGCAGGTGGCCAGGTCGGTGTAGGCGCAGGGGAGGTTGGCGGCCCGGTTGAAGTCGATCAGGACGGTGCCGTCGGCGTCGGGCGCGGCCAGCGACAGGGAGCGGTTGGCGGCGTAGGTGGTGACCCCGGAGGTGGCGTCGGTGAACAGCACCAGCAGGCTGCCGGGGGTGCGGCCGTTGAACGCGGTGAGCCGGTGGGTGGTGCCGTCGAGCTCGAACTCGACCTCGCCGGGGGCGTCGTAGACGTGCTGGAGGCCCTCGACGGCGGCGCCGACGGTCGTCGGGCGCGGGGCGTCGAACGGCAGGTAGCGGCCGGTGCGGGCCCAGCGCGGGTCGGGGGCGTAGGCGGGGGTGCCGGTGAAGTCGCGCAGCAGGGCGTTGTCGGGGTGGCGGGGGCGGAGGATGTCGTGGCCGCCGCGCTTGGCGATCTCGATGACGGCGTCCCCGGCGGTGGGGAAGAGCCCGTCGCGTTCGGCGATCACGCCGAACGCGTGGCGGCCGCGCAGGACCTGGCCGTCGAGGGTCAGCTCCTCGCCGTCGGCGAGGTCGACCACCACGCCGTCCTCGGTGGCCGACCAGGCGCCGGGCGCGTCGGGGAAGCGGGTGGGCGTGGCGTCGAGCCAGCGCAGGCTGGTGACGGCGAGGAAGCCGTGCGGGTCGGCGAGGACCCGTTCGTGCGCGGTGTGCCACTCCTCCCACTGGCGGGTGAAGGTCTCCTGCGCGGTCGCTTCGGCTTGTACGGTCATGGCGCTCCGTTCGGGGGTCGGGCGGGCCCGGGCGAGCCGGGCCGGGGTCGGTTCAGCGGTGGTCGGAGTTCTCGCGGTCGGCGGCCTGTTCGAGGCGGCGGAACCGGCTGGAGTGGAAGACGAGCGGCGTGACCGCGTGGTCGGCGTCCAGCGCGTGCACCCGCAGCAGCACGATGTCGTGGTCGCCGGCCCGGACCAGCTGCTCGACGGAGCAGTCGAACCAGGCGCTGCCGCGGTCCAGCAGCACCGCGCCGTCGGCGGTGGCGTGCCAGTCCAGCCCGGCGAACCGGTCGGCGCCGCGGGCGGCGAGCTGCGCGCAGTCGCGTTCCTGGTCGGCGCCGAGCACGGTGACGCCGAGCCGGGCGCGGCCGGCCAGCGCCGGCCACGTGGTGGAGGTGTGCGCCACGCACACCGACAGCAGCGGCGGGTCGAGGGAGACGGAGGTGAAGGAGTTGGCCGCCATGCCGGTGGGCACCCCGTCGACCAGCGCGGCTATCGCGGTCACGCCGGTGGGGAACGCGCCGAACACCCGGCGCAGTTCGGTGGCGGAGAGCGCCTCCTCCCCGGTGGGCAGCCGGCGCTGCGGCCGGTCGGGGTGCGGCGGCCGGGCGGCGGTGTCGTCGCGGTGCGCGGGGTCGTCGAGGTGGACGGGGTCGTCGCGGTGGACGGCGGCGGGCGGGCGGGCCGACTGGCAGGCGCCGCGCCCGTCGTGCCGCTCGTCCCTGCGCTGCGCCCTGGTCGTCGTCATCGTCGCGTCCACTCCTCGGCCAGCAGCTGGTACGAGCGGACCCGGTCCGCGTGATCGTGGGTGATGGTGGTGATCAGCAGTTCGTCGGCGCCGGTGGCGTCTCGCAGCGTCTCCAGCTGGTCGGCGACCTGCCGCGCCGTCCCGACGAACTGCGTCTCGACCCGGTCGGCGACCAGGTCCCGGTCCTCGTCGCTCCAGGCGAGGGCGCGGGCCTGCTCGGGGGTGGGGAAGCGGATGGCGCCCGCGCCGGTGCGGATGCTGCGCACCCACGGGCCGTAGCCGGTGGCCAGCTCCCGCGCGGTGCCCTCGTCCGCGGCCACCACGACGTCGGCGGACACGCTCACATACGGCCGGTCCAGCTCCGCCGACGGCACGAACGCCGCCCGGTAGCCCTCGGCGGCCTCCAGTACGGTGGCCGGGCTGACGTGGTAGTTCGCCGCGAACCGCAGCCCGTGGGCGCCGGCGGTCTGGGCGCTGATCCCGGCGCTGCTGCCGAGTATCCACACCTGGAGGTCGGCGCCCTCGCCGGGCACGACGTGGGCGGCGGTGCCGTCCTCGGTGGCGTAGTCGCCGCCGAGCAGCGCGAGGATGTCCGCGATCTGCTCGTCGTAGGGCTGCGGCTGGGCTCCGGGCAGGGTCATCAGGCGCTGGTGCAGGGCGAAGCGGGGCGAGGTGAGCAGCTTCTCGGGGGCGAACCGGGCCGGGATGCGCAGGCCGTTCGGGGTGCGGCCGTCGACGACGGGCGTGGTGGCGGTGAGCGCGGGCTGCCGGCCGGCCGCGGGCGGGACCGGCCCGCCGGAGCGGCCCAGGCCCAGGTCGAAGCGGCCGGGGTGCAGCGCGTCGAGCAGCCCGAACTCCTCGACGGTGGACAGCGCGGTGCGGTGTCCGAGCTGCACCGCGCCCGACCCGAGCCGGATGGTGGAGGTGGCGGCCGCGGTCAGGGCGAGCACCACCGCCGGGGAGGTGCCGGCGACCCCGGGGTTGAGGTGGTGCTCGGCGAACCAGTGGCGGGTGTAGCCGAGTTGTTCGGCCTGCCGGGCGAGGTCGATGCTGTTGCGCAGGGCCTGGCCGGCGCTGGAGCCGGTGGAGATCGGCACCAGGTCCAGGACGGCGAGCGGGGTGGGGGCCACGGATGCTCCTTGTCAGGCGGCCGCGGACGGGGCCGCGGCGGGGTCGGACGTCGGCGCGGAGGGGTCGGGCGCGGCCGGGGCGCCGACCGGGCCCCAGGGCCACGGCGGGTCGGGGATGTCCCGGCGCAGGGTCGGCGCGATGTCCGACTGGAACAGCGCGAGCGCGTCGCGGTGCTGGGTGTCGGTGAGGCCGTCCGCGTCGGCGTGCAGGTGGAGCACGCTGTGGCCGAACTGCTCGTGGTAGCGGTGGACCTTGTCGATGATCTGCTGCGGGCTGCCGATCAGCGCCGAGCTGCGCGCGACGAAGTCCTCCAGGGTCGGGAAGACCGGTTCCAGGCCGAGCCGCTTGGAGAACGCGAGCCGGCCCTCGAAGACGGGGCGGTAGGCGGCCAGGGCCTCCTGCGAGGTGCGCGCGGCGTAGTAGCCGGCGCTGCCCGCGCCCACGGTGGCGAGCGCCGGGTCGTGGCCGTAGTGCGCCCACCGCTCCCGGTAGTAGCGCACCAACTCGGCGTAGGGCTCGATGGGGTTGGTGACGTTGGCGGAGAACAGCGGGTCGCCGTAGCGGGCGGCGAGGTCGACCGACTCGCGGCTGGTGGCGCTGCCGTGCCAGACCCGGATCGGCTGCTGGAACGGCCGCGGCCACACCTCGGCCTCCTCCAGGGCGGGCCGGAACCGCGGGCGGGCGGTGGTGCGGTCCTGCCGCCACAGGGTGCGGAACAGCTCGTAGCTCTCGGCGTTGCGGTCCCACTGGTCGTCGGTGGTGACGTGGAACAGCTCGCGCTGGGCGGAGCCGTTGCCCTTGCCGACGATCAGCTCCAGCCGGCCGTCGGAGAGGTGGTCGAGGGTGGCGTAGTCCTCGTAGGCCCGTACCGGGTCGAGCAGGCTGAGCGTGGTGACCGCGGTGAACAGCCGGATGCGGGAGGTGAGGGCGGCGAGGTGGCTGAGCACCACCGGCGGCGCCGAGGAGATGAACGGCCGTTCGTGGCGCTCCCCGACACCGAAGCCGTCGAAACCCAGCTCCTCGGCGAGCAGGGCGTTGTCGACGACTTCCTGGAACCGGGCGCGGGTGGACTTGCGCTCACCGGTGACGGGGTGGGGCGCGTGGACGATCAGGGTGATGGCGAGGAACTTCACGACGCGGCCCTCACCTCACCGGCCGCGGCCGGTGCTCCGGCGCGGGCCGGGCCCGGGCGGTCGGGGTGGGCCAGGCCCAGGTGGTCGCGCAGGGTCTCGCCCTCGTACTCGGTGCGGAAGACGCCGCGCTCCTGGAGCAGCGGCACCACGGTGTCCGCGAACTCGTCGAGGCCGCCCGGGGTGAGGTGGGGCGCGAGGATGAAGCCGTCGCTGGCGTCGGCCTGGACGAACGCGTCGAGCTGAGCGGCGACGTGCTCGGCGGTGCCGACGAAGGACTGCCGCCCGGTCAGTTCGATCACCAGGTCCCGGATGGAGAGCTTGCGTTCCTCGGCGACGGCCCGCCAGCGGGCGGCGGTCTGCGCGCGGTCGTCGCGGTGGGCGTCGGCGCGGCCGCGGCCGATCGGCTCGGCGTCGGTCAGCGGCTCGACGTCCGGCAGCGGGCCCTCCGGGTCGTAGGCGCTCAGGTCGCGGTTCCACAGCCGCTCCAGGAAGGCGGTCGCGGTGGCCCCGCTGACCTGCTGGCGGCGGATCACCCGCGACTTCTCCTCGGCGTCGGCCGCGCTGTCGCCGAGGACGAAGCTCACGCCGGGCAGGATCAGCAGTTCCTCGGCGGTGCGGCCGTACTTCGGGAGGCGGCCCTTGACGTCGGCGTAGAACGCCTTGCCCGCCTCCAGGGTGCCGTGCCGGGTGAAGATCGCGTCGGCGGCGGAGGCGGCGAACTCCCGGCCCTGCTCGGAGTCGCCGGCCTGGAAGACCACCGGGTGGCCCTGCGGGCCGCGCGGCACGTTGAAGTGGCCGCGGATGTCGAACTGGGTGGTGCGGTGGTCGAACCGGCCGGGTCCCGGCGCCCGCAGGAAGGCGCCGCCCGCCCGGTCCGCTATGACCTCGCCGCCCGGCCAGGAGTCCAGCAACTCCCGTACGGCGGTGAGGAACTGGCGGGCCCGCTCGTAGCGGTCGGGCTGGGCGAGGTAGCCGCCGCGGCGGAAGTTCTCGCCGGTGAAGGCGTCCCAGGAGGTGACCACGTTCCAGGCGGCGCGGCCGCCCGAGAGGTGGTCGAGCGACGCGAACTGCCGGGCCACCTCGTAGGGTTCGTTGAAGGTGGAGTTGATGGTGCCGGCCAGGCCCAGCCGGTCGGTGACGGCGGCGAGCGCGGCGAGTACCGTGAAGGTGTCGGGGCGGCCGACGACGTCCAGGTCGTGGATGAGGCCGCCCTGTTCGCGCAGCCGCAGCCCCTCGGCCAGGAACAGGAAGTCGAACTTCGCCCGTTCCGCGGTGCGCGCCAGGTGGACGAAGGAGCTGAAGTCAATCTGGCTGCCGGCGGCCGGGTCGCTCCACACGGTGGTGTTGTTGACGCCGGGGAAGTGCGCGGCGAGGTGGATCTGCTTGCGCGGCTTGCCATTGCTGCCGGGTGTGCCGGTCCGGTCGGTGCTGCTCATGCGGGGTCTGCCTCCTGGGGCTTCGCGCGGGTCGCTCAGGCGGGGGCGTAGCGGTTGGCCGGGCGGGGCAGGCCGAGCAGCCCGCGCAGCGTGTCGGCCTGGTACGACTCGCGGAAGGCGCCGCGGCGCTGGAGTTCGGGCACCAGGTCGCGGCTGACGCGGGCCAGGTCGTAGGGCAGCGTCGCGGGGCGCAGCCGGAAGCCGGTCAGCCCGGTGGCGGCGAACTCCAGCAGCAGGTCAGCGAGTTCGGCGGCGGTGCCGGTGAAGACCAGGGCGTCACTGGCGTAGGGCGCGTCCAGTTCGGCGTCCAGCCGGGCGCGGCGCTCGGCGGCCCGGCCGGGCTCCTCGTCGAGGAAGACCACCAGGTCCGCGAAGACGTGCACGGTCTGGCCGCCCCGCCCGGCCTCCTCCTGCGCCTGGCGGATCTCGCCGACGACCGCGGCCGCCTGCCCGATGCCGTGCGGGGTGGTGAAGCCGAGGTCGGCGGAGGAGGCGACCAGGCGGAAGGGCTCGGTGCGGTGCGCGAGCGCTGCCACCAGCGGCTGGCCCTGCGGCGGGCGCGGGGTGATGGAGGGCCCCTTGACGCTGAAGTGCGGTCCCTCGAAGTCGATGTAGTGCAGCTTGTCGCGGTCGATGAAGCGGCCGGTGGCCACGTCGCGGATCTCCGCGTCGTCCTCCCAGCTGTCCCACAGCCGCCGCACCACCTCGACGTAGTCGGCGGCCTCGCCGAACAGTTCGGCCAGCAGCGCCCTGCCGTCCGGGGTGTCCAGCGCGTCGAGCGACAGCCCGGGCAGGGTGCGGCGGCCGAAGTGCGCGGCCTCGTCGGGCCGGGCGGACACCCGCACCTGGACCCCGGCGCGGCCGGTGCTGACGTAGTCGAGGGTGGCGATCGCCTTCGACAGGTGGAACGGCTCGGTGTGGGTGACCACCGCGACCGGCAGCAGGCCGATGTGCCGGGTCAGCGGTGCGATCCGGGCGGCGGTCAGCACCGCGTCCAGCCGGCCGCGCACCTGGTCGGTCCGCTCGTCGGGGCCGGTGGGCAGGGACGACTGGAGGCCGAGGGAGTCCTCGATGGTGAGCAGGTCCAGCAGGCCGCGTTCGGCCTCGGCGGCCAGGTCGGCCCAGTAGCGCGCGGTGAACAGCTCGGCCGGCCGCGCGTCGGGCTCGCGCCAGGCGGCGGGGTGCCAGCCGGCGCCGTCGAGGGCGACCGCGAGGTGGAGGGGGGTGGTGGATCGGGACATGGACGTACCGCTTCCTGCTCGGACGGGCCGCGGGCGAACGGCCGGGGCATGGAGGTCGGGGTGTGGACGGATCGGGGTGCGTACGGATCGGAGTGCGTACGGGATCGGGTGCCTACGGGGGGCGCCGGGCCGCAGGTCCCCTCCGCACGCGGCGGACCGGCGGCCGCGGGGCCGGCGGCGGGCAGGCCGGAGGGAACCGGACGGGCCCGCACCGGGAACGGCGTCGTCCCCGGGTGGGCCGGCGGAAGGACGGAGGATGCGCGCAGGGCGCCAGGGTGAAGCGGGGGGTGGAGCGGGCTCAGCCGGCGGTACGCGGCAGCCGGGCCGTCGGTGTGCCCGGACACAGGGCGCCGGCGACGCGCTGGAGGTCGATGTGGCGGCGCGAGTACGTGACGAGGCCGGGTACGCCGGGGGGCGTCGACTGCTCGCTGTCGCCGCGCACTTCGCACCTCCCGCCTCGATCGGCCCACGCCTGCCGAGCTCGCGCTTGCCGAGCCGCCGTCGGCTCCGCCGGGTCGTCACCTGGAGCACCCCACCGCGACGGAGGGTTGCCGGTCAGCCGGCCAGGGCCTTGGTTGCTGACGCTCATGACCTGCAAGCACGGTAACTCGGTGCCGTGTTCGAACACAATCCCCCCTCGCCGGACGCGATCCGCGCCACATCCGGCGGGCGCCGAGGGGGATTGCCCGGCCGCCGCCCTGCGGTTAACGTGCTGAGGGCACGGGCCCGGTGTCACGCGGCCCGCCACGACCGGTGTCCGCGGTCGTACCACCGGCCGTCAGGCCCGGCGCCCACAGCGCCGAAGACAGCGAGGGGACGGGCATGGACGCAGACCGACGCGGCCTGGCGCAGTGTCCCCGCGGCTTCGCCCGGACCCGGGTGGTCCGGCGCCATGTCGACCTGCTCCGCGTGTGCAGCGCCCTGTGTCCGGGGACGCCCGCGGCCCGCTGACGGCCCGCCGCCGTTCCTTCCGCACCTCCCGCACCTCCCGCTTTCCCACCGCCGCGCCATCGGTGCCGCGGCTCACTCCCCGGCGTGCGCGGCCGGCTGAACTCCCGCCCGCCCCTGCCCTCCTCCCCGGTGGCCCCGCCCGGCCGGCCGGCCCCGCGCGGGGCCGCCATGCCCGGATGCCGCCGCGCTCCCCGACGAGACGGGAACCCCGACGATGCCCCAGCACGACACCTCCGGGCCGGTCACCGCCGCCCCCGGCCACCCGCCGCCCCCGCCCGACCCGACCGCGCCCGGCAAACCCGCGGACGCGGGCCGGCCGGCGTCCGACCGGCCCACCACGTCCGACCGGCCCACCACGTCCGCGTCCGGTCAGCCCGCTGCGCCGAAGGCCGACCGGCCGCCGTCCCCGGAGGTCCGCGCGCTGGACGTCCGCCCGGCCGACGCCTCGCTGCTCGCCGCCCGGATCGTGCCGCTGCGGCGGCCGGGGCAGTGGCTCTCGGCGGCGGTGCTGCTGGTGCTCTTCGCGATGCTCGTCCACACCCTGGCCACCAACCCGCGCTTCCAATGGCACGTGGTCGGCCACTACTTCCTCAGCTCCTCGATCCTGCACGGCCTCGAGCTGACCCTCTGGCTGACCGGCGCGGTGATGGCCAGCGGCTACCTGCTGGGGGTCGGCGTCGCCGCGATGCGGCTGTCGCGCAACCCCGTGCTGCGCGCGCTGAGCTTCGGCTACGTCTGGCTGGTGCGCTCGGTCCCGCCGCTCGTCCAACTGCTCTTCTGGTACGAACTGGCCTCGCTGTACCCGCGGTTGTCGGTGGGGGTGCCGTTCGGGCCGCAGTTCGCGGGCGTCTCGACCGCGCACCTGTTCAGCGGGGTGCTGGCCGCCTACGTCGGGCTGACGCTGGACGTGGCCGCGTTCTCCTCGGAGATCGTCCGCGGCGGCATCCTGTCGGTCGACCGCGGGCAGCGCGAGGCGGCGCGGGCGCTGGGGCTGGGCGAGGGGCGGATCTTCCGCCGGATCGTGCTGCCGCAGGCCATGCCCGCGATCATCCCCGCCTCCGGCAACCTGCTGATCGGCATGCTGAAGGCGACCTCGATCGTCAGCGTCATCGCGGTCCAGGACCTGCTGTACTCCAGCCAGTTGATCTACAACCAGAACTTCCTGATCATGCCGCTGCTGCTGGTCGCCACCCTCTGGTACGTCATCCTGACCACGCTGCTGTCGGTCGGCCAGTACTACGTCGAGCGGCACTACGCGCGCGGCAGCGGGCGGCCCGGCGACCGTACCGCGCGCGGCTTCTGGCAGGTGGCCCGCGCGAACGTACCGCTGTTCGGGCCGGCCGGCGCCTCCACCGCGGCGGGGCTGTCATGAGCGCCGGCGGGCGGCCGCTGGTGCGGGTGCGCGGCCTGCGCAAGAGCTACGGCGCGCACACCGTGCTGGACGGTGTGGACCTCGACGTGCGCGAGGGCGAGGTCACGGTGCTGCTCGGGCCGTCCGGGTCCGGGAAGTCGACGCTGCTGCGCTGCGTGAACCACCTGGAGCGGCCGGACGGCGGGTTCGTGGAGATCGGCGGCGAACTGGTCGGCTACCGGCACGACGGCGGGCGGCTGCACGAGCTGCGGGCGCGCGCGGTCACCCGGCAGCGGGCGGACGTCGGCATGGTCTTCCAGCAGTTCAACCTCTTCCCGCACCTGACGGTGCTCGGCAACCTCGTCGAGGCACCGGTGGCGGTGCGCGGCGTCCCCCGCAAGCAGGCCGCCGCCCGGGCGCGCGAACTGCTCGAACGGGTGGGCCTGGCGGGCCGGGAGGACTCCTATCCCCGGCAGTTGTCCGGCGGCCAGCAGCAGCGGGTGGCGATCGCCCGCGCGCTGGCGATGGACCCGCGGCTGCTGCTCTTCGACGAGCCGACCAGCGCGCTCGACCCCGAACTCGTGGGCGAGGTGCTGGCGGTGATCCAGGACCTGGCGGTCAGCGGTATGACGATGATCGTCGTCACCCACGAGATCGGCTTCGCCCGCAAGGCCGCCGACACCGTGGTCTTCCTCGACGGCGGACGGATCATCGAATCCGGCGCCCCCGCCGACGTGTTGAGCGCGCCACGGCACGAACGCGCCCGCTCCTTCCTCGCCGCGGTCCTCTGACTCTTCCGCCCGCACCCCGCCCGCACCCTGCCTGCTCCCCCGCGGCCCCCTGCTGCCGCGCACCCGCCGGCGCTCTTCGCCGGTCTCCCCGAAAGGCACTCCCGTGACCACCGAACGCCGTTCCCACCGCCGCTCCGTGAGACTCGCCGCCACCGCCGCCGCCACCGCGGCCGCCCTCGCGCTGCTCGCCGCCTGCGGCGGCTCCTCCGGCGACTCCGCCGGCACCTCCTCCGACGCGGGCGCCAAACCCGCTGCCAGCGGCGGAAGTTCGACCGCGATCCCCACCCAGGACGTGGTCTCCGCCGTCACCGCCGACCCGAAGCTCACCGCCGAACTGCCCGCCAAGGTCCGCGCCAGCGGCACCCTGACGCTCGGCACCACCCTCCAGCCGGGCGTGCAGGGCCTGCCGCACGCCGGCCAGGACAACGGCAAGGACGTCGGCCTGGACGTGGACCTGCGCAACGCCGTCGCCAAGGTGCTCGGCGTCACCTGGAAGGTGCAGAACGGCACCTTCCCCACGATCATCCCCGGTGTGCAGAACGGCCGTTACGACGTCGGCCAGGACAACTTCGGCGCCACCAAGGAACGCGAGAAGGTGGTCGACTTCGCGACCTACCTCAACGACGGGCAGGCGTTCCTCGGTTCGCGCACCGTCTCCCTCACGTCGGTGAAGAAGCTCACCGACCTGTGCGGCCTGACCGTCGCCACCTCGCCCGGCTCGACCTTCCAGCAGATCCTCACCGACGGTGCCGGCGACTGCGCGAAGGCCGGCAAGAAGCCGTACAAGGTGCAGTACTTCGCCGATAGCGCGCCGATCTTCCTCGGCCTGGCCAACGGCAAGGTCGATGTGATGTTCGGCCCGACCCTCGGCCTGAAGTACGACGCGACCCGGATCGCGGGCACCAGGTTCCTCGGCCAGATCAGCACCACCGCCGTAGGCTTCGTCACCGCCCGCAACTCGCCGATCGCCCCGGCGCTGCGCGACGCGGTGAACAAGCTGATCGCCGACGGCACCTACGCGAAGATCTTCGCCAAGTGGGGGCTGCCCGGCACCGGCATCACCAAGTCCGAGCTGAACCCGGCCACGACCTTCTGACCCGGGGCCCGCTCAGCGGCTCACGCCGTCCCAGGCGGGCAGGGGCGCGCCCCGCGCACCCGGGCGCACCGCGAACAGGCCGCCGTCGGGCCCGCCCGCGCTGATCAGCAGCGTGTCGAGGCCGGGCCCGGCGAAGGCCGCGCTCGACGGGTGCGCCACGGGGACCCGTACGGTCGCCAGGTGCCGGGCGTCGGGCGCGTGGCAGCGCACCTCGCCGGCGCCCCACACCGCGAGCCACAGGTTGCCGTCGCGGTCGGTGCACAGCCCGTCCGGCAGCCCGCCGCGCACCGCGAGGAAGTCCCTGCGCGGCCCGGCCCGGCCGGTCACCGGGTCGTAGCCGCGGACCCGGACCAGTCCGGCGCCGGTGTCCACGCTGTACATGAGCGTGCCGTCGGGCGACCAGGCCAGGCCGTTGGAGCAGGTGAGGTCGGTGTCCAGGGGGCGGGGGCGGCCGTCGCCCGCGAGCCGGACCAGGATGTCCGCGCCGCGGCGGCCGTCGAGCGCGGTCGAGCCGACCAGGAAGCGCCCGGTCGGGTCGCAGCCGCCGTCGTTCAGCCGGGCCGGGGCGCCCTGCGGCAGCACCCGGGCGCCGGCCCGGCGGGTGCCGTCGGGCAGCAGCACCGTCAGGCCGTACCGGCCCGCGACCAGCAGGCGGCCGTCGGCGGCGCAGGCCACCGCGGCGGCCGGGCCCGGGAGGCGGTGCCTGCGCACCACCTCCGCCCGGCCGGGCCGCAGCCGCCCCTCGTGGACCAGTCCGGCGTCGATGTCCACCCACAGCAGCCGTTCGCGCGGGCCGTCCCAGACCGGACCCTCGGCGAGCCGGAAGCCGCCGGTGCGCACCGGCCGGGCGTCGAAGGTCAGCACCGCGCGGTCACCGGGCGGCCGCCGCGCCGGTCCGGGCCGCGTCGGGCGCGCTCAGGCATCGGCGCACACCGAGCGGTGCCGGCCGAGGCCGTCGATCTCCATCTCGACCACGTCGTCGGCGGACAGGTAGGGGAAGCGGCCGGAGAGCGCGACGCCCTCGGGGGTGCCGGTGTCGATCAGGTCGCCCGGCTCCAGGACCAGGTACTGGGACAGGTGCCGGACGATCTCGGCGACGCCGAAGATCATGTCGGCGGTCGAGGAGTCCTGCCGGGGCTCGCCGTTGACCCAGGAGCGCAGCCGCAGCGCCTGCGGGTCGGGCACCTCGTCGGCGGTCAGCAGCCAGGGGCCGAGCGGGTGGAAGGTCTCGCAGCTCTTGCCCTTGGCCCACTGGCCGCCGGGGGTGCCGAGCTGGAAGGCCCGCTCGGAGACGTCGTCGCCCAGCGCGTAGCCGGCGACGTACGCCAGCGGGTCGTCGTCCGCGGCGAGGTAGCGGGCGCGGCGGCCGATCACCACGGTCAGCTCCACCTCCCAGTCGGTCTGCCGCGAGCCGCGCGGGATGAGCACGGTGTCCTGCGGGCCGACCACGGTGTTGGGGCTCTTGTGGAAGAGGATCGGCTCGGTGGGCGGTTCGGCGCCCGACTCGCGGGCGTGGGCGGCGTAGTTCTGGCCGATGCACAGCACCGCGCCGGGCCGGGCGACGGGCGCGCCGACGCGCAGCCCGGCGAGGTCGGCGGCCGGGAGTTCGGGCAGCGCGCCCGCGGCCAGCGCGTCCCGGGCCCGCGCGGGGCCGTCGGCGGCGAAGAAGGCGGGGTCGATGTCGGGGGTCAGGCCGGACAGGTCATACGTCCGGCCGTCGGCGGTGCCGAGCACGGGGCGCTCGCCGCCGGCCGGTCCCAGGCGCATCAGGCGCATTGGTGTTCTCTCCTCGTGCGGGTGATGCGGGTGCGCATCGGGGTGCGGGCAGGGGTACGGGTGCGGGCGGGTGTACGGGGGCGCGGGGACGAACGGCGGGAGCGGGTGCCGGCCGGTGCGGGGCGTACGGCTACTCGACGCGTGCCAGCGCGTCGCGGTCCACCGCGTGCCGCAACTCCTCGCCCCGCAGGTGCCGTTCGACCTCGGCCACGGTGCTGTCGCCCAGCGCGTGCCGCCCCTCGACGGTCGCCGCGGCCTGATGGGGCGTCAGCAGCACGTTGGGCAGGGCGCGCAGCGGGTGGCCGGTGGGCAGCGGTTCGTCGTCGTAGACGTCGAGGGCCGCGTCGATCCGGCCGGTGCGCAGTTCGGCCAGCAGCGCGGCCTCGTCCACCAGCCAGGACCTGGCGGTGTTGACCAGCCCGGCGCCGTCGGGGAGCAGGGCCAGCTCCCTGCGGCCGAGCAGGTGCCGGGTCTCGGCGAGCGCGGGCGCGTGCACCGCGGTGATCCGGCTGCCGGCCAGCACCTGGTCCAGCCCGGCCACCCGCACCCCGAGCGCGTGCGCGTCCGCCGGGTCGAGATACGGGTCGGCCACTGTCACCTCGGCGCCGAGCGCCCGGACCAGGGCGATGTACGCGCGGCCGGTGCGGGAGGCGCCGATCACGCCCACCGGACAGCCGAGGATCTGGTGGCGCTCGGGCGCCGCCTCGGCCTGCTCCCAGGGCGCGCCGGAGCGCAGCGCGTGGTCGAAGCGGTGGACGCGGTGCAGCAGGGCGAGGGTGAAGGCGAGGGCGACCTCGGCTACCGGCCGGGCCATGGCGGCGCCGGCCTGGGTGACGCGCACCCCGCGGGCGAACACCTCCCGGGTGACATACGGGCTCACCGCTCCCCCGGTGTGCGCCACCAGCCCCAACCGGGGTGCGCCCGCGAGCAGTTCGGCGTCGAGCCGGGCGGTGCCCCAGCCGGTGACGAGCACGTCGGCCGCGCGCAGGGCGGCCGCCAGCTCCGCCCGGTCGCCGGGGTGTTCGAGGAGCACGACCTCGGCCAGTGCGGTCAGCCGCTCCCAGGACGCGCCGGTGAACAGCTGCCGCCGCAGCGCCTGCCCCACCGCGACGACGACCACCGCCCGCCCGCCCCGCGCCGGCTCCCCGCCGGCGAGGGGAGGTCGGGGGCCGCCGGGGTCAGGAGAGCCAGGCATCGCGGTGCTCCGCCACGAAGGCGTCGTCGGTCAGCCAGGGGTAGGCGGCGGCGACGCGGGCGATCTCCTCGGCCTGGCGCGGGGAGAGCCGTTCGGCGGGGTCGAGGCACCAGGTGCCGGCCAGCAGGCCCTGGCGGCGCAGGACTTCGTGGACGCCGGGGATGCAGCCGCGGAAGGCGTTGCGGACGTCGAAGACCGCCGCGTTGGCCTCGCTGAGCTGCGGGGCCCGGCGCAGCAGGTCGGTCATGAGGTCCTGGTCGCCGGCGCGGGCCGCGCGGACCTCGGCCAGCATCCGCACGGCGCCGCGGGTCCACACCGCCCACTGCCCGAGCAGCCCGCCGGCGAACCAGCGCAGTTCACCGCCGGAGGTGCGGTAGGGGGTGAGCAGGTCGTGGAGGATCGCGTCGTCGTTGCCGGTGTACAGGGCGACCTGCCCGGCGCGGTCGCTCGCGGCGACGGCGGCGATCACCTCGGCGGTGCGGTAGCGGTCGAAGGGCGCGGCCTTGATCGCCACCACGGAGGGGATCTCCGCGAACGCCCGCCAGAAGCCGGCCGACAGGTAGCGGCCCCCGACGGCCTCCTGGAGGTAGAAGCCGACCACGGGCAGCACCTGGCCGACGGCGCGGGCCCGCTCCAGCAGCCCGGCCTCGTCGGCGCCGGGCACCGCGGGGCTCAACAGCACCGCGTCGTAGCCGAGTTCGGCGGCGAGTTCGGCCTCGGCGACGGCCTGCGCGGTGTAGCCGCAGGCGCCCGCGATCTTCACCACGGGGCGGCCGGACTCCTTGTCGGCGGTCTCCGCGGCGAGTTCGAGCACCGGGCGGAGCAGGCCGACGGCGGCGTCCCTGATCTCGAACTGGGTGGTGTGCACGCCGACGGCGATGCCGCCGGCGCCCGAGGCCAGGTAGTAGCGGGTCAGGGCGCGCTGGCGCCGTTCGTCCAGCCGGCGTTCGGCGGTGAGGGCCAGCGGGTGGGCGGGTATGACGGTGCCGGCGGCGAGCAGGTCGAGCGGGCTCGCCCCGCCCGGTGCGCTGCCGGGAGCGTCGTCCGGGGTGCGGCCGGAAACGCTTGCGGGGGCGCCGTCGGTGCCGGTGGGGGCGGCGGTGCCGGGGGTGCGGGTGGACACGGTGGGTCAGAACCTTCCGTCGCGGACATGGAACTTGGTGGGCCGGCCCGACAGCGGCAGCCCGCGCCGAATCCACTCGGCCTGCCAGCCGACGAGGGTGCGCAGCGGCACCGGCGGATAGCCGAACAGGGCGTGGCAGCGGCTCGCGTCGGACAGCAGGGCCGTGCCGGATTCCTGACCCGTCGTCAAGGATGCCTGTTCCAGGGCGGTTTCGCTGCCCGGGCCGCCGCCAGTAGTGCCCGCCCGGCCGAACTCCTCGGCGAACAGGTGCGCCAGCCGCCGTACGGACGCGGTCTCCGGGCCGGTGAGGTTGAGGGTGAAGGCTTCGGCGTCGGCGTGCAGCAGCGCGCGCAGCGCGACCTCGTTGGCGTACCCCTGCCAGACCACGTTGGCGTGGCCGGTGGTGACGTCGACCGGCTCGCCCGCGTGCACGGTGGCGGCGATGTCGGCGAGCACCCCGTACCGCAGGTCGATCGCGTAGTTGAGCCGGAGCAGCGCGACGCGGGTGCCGTGTTCGGCGGCGTGGTGGCCGAAGACGCGTTCGCGGCCCAGGCAGGACATGGCGTACTCGCCGACCGGGCCAACGGGGTCGGTCTCGGCGGACCCGGCGGAGGCGGTGTCGACCAGCGGGTAGACGTTGCCGGTGGAGAAGGCGGCGATGCGCGCGTCCCGGTAGCGGCGGGCGATCCGGTCCGGCAGGGCGGCGTTGACCGCCCAGGCGTGCGCGGGGTTGCCCGCGGAGCCGAACTTGGCGCCGACCATGAAGACCGCGTTGCCCGCGTCGGGCAGTTCGGCCGGGTCGCCGTCGAGCAGGTCGAACGCGACCGGGCGGACGCCCTCGGCGGCGAGCGCGTCGGCCGCCTTCCGGTCCGACCAGCGGGACACGGCGTGCACCGCGAGGTCGCCGCGGCCCGCGGCGTCCAGCGCGCGGCGGGCCAGCCGGCACAGGCTGGGGCCCATCTTGCCGCCCGCGCCGAGGACGACCAGGTCGCCGTCGAGGCGGGCGAGGTCGGCCACCAGGGCGGGTGACGGCGTGGCGAGCAGGTCTTCGAGCTGCTGCTCGTCCTCCGGGAAGCCGGCGGGGGACGGGGAGGCGCTCGGGGAGGCGCTCGGAGAGGTGCTCGGGGAGGTGTGAGGCATGTGCGTGGTCATCCTTTGACGGCCGAACCGGTGACGCCCTCGGTGAAGTACCGCTGGCCGGCCAGGTAGGCGGCGAAGATGGGGACGAAGGCGATCACCGAACCGGCGAGCACCTGGCTGAGCGGCACCTGCTGCTGTTGCAGCGACGCGATGCCGACGGTGAGGGTGCGCATGTCGCTGCTCTGGCCCATGACCAGCGGCCACAGGAAGTCGTTCCAGTGCCACAGGAAGACGAACGTGCCGAGCGTGGCGAGGATCGGCTTGAGCAGCGGCAGCACGATGCTGACGAAGATCCGCAGTTCGCTGCACCCGTCCAGCCGGGCCGCCTCGAACATCTCGTCGGGCAGGTCCCTGATGAACTGCCGCATCAGGAAGACCGCCTGGGCGTTGGCGAGGGTGGGGACGATCAGGCCCCAGTAGGTGTCCACGCCGCCGAGCTTCGCCATCATGATGAAGGTCGGGATCATCGTGACGTGGTAGGGCACCATGACCATCGACAGGAACGACCAGAACATGGTCTCCCGGCCGCGGAACCGCTTCTTGGCGAAGGCGTACCCGGCCAGCGAGGACAGCACCAGCACCCCGACCACCGACACCACCGAGTAGACGACGGTGTTCAGCAGCCAGCGCGGCACGTCCTGGGCGTCGAGCACCGCGCTGTAGGAGGAGCCGGACAGGTGCCAGGGCAGCAGGCTGCCGGGCAGCGACACCGCGGCGCCGGGCTTCAGCGACAGCACCAGCATCGCGTAGAAGGGGAAGACCGTCGCCACGGAGGCGACCGCGAGCAGCACCCCGCGGACGATCCGCCCGGCGGCGGTGGGTTGCAGCGCGCGGGGCACGGTGTCGCGCTCGCGGGTGCGGGTGGCCCGGCGGGGCCGGTCGGCCCGGCGGAGCCGGGCGGCGCGCACGGTCGCGTTCGCCATGGTCACTTCTCCTTTCCGAGCACCAGCCGCTGCACGAGCGCCACGACCACGGTCATCACGAACAGCACGCAGCCGAGCGCGCTGGCGTAGCCGAGGTCGCTGTACTTGAAGCCGGCGTCGTAGAGCTGGTACACGAGGCTGTAGCTGGCGTTGGCCGGGCCGCCGCCGGTCATCACGTAGATGGCGTCGAAGATCTGGAAGCTGTTGGTGGTCTCGATCACCGCGAGGAAGAAGAACGCCGGCTTCAGCTGCGGGGCGACGATGTAGCGGAAGCGCTGGAACGGCCCGGCGCCGTCCATCAGCGCGGCTTCCTCCAACTCCCTCGGTACGTCCTGGAGTCGGGCGAGCAGGATGAGCATGCCGTAGCCGCAGCGGGACCAGATGCCGACCAGGGCGATCGCGGGCAGCACCAGCGCGGAGTCGGTCAGCCAGGACTGGTCGGGCAGCCCGAGCAGGCCCATCAGGTCCGACCAGGGGCCCTTGGTGGAGAAGATCCAGATGAAGACGGTGGAGGCCAGGATGAGGCTGGTGACCACCGGCAGGAAGAAGATCGACCGGAACAGCCGCGAGCCGCGGAAGGCCCGCCGGGTCAGCAGCGCGAGCCCGAGCGAGGCGAGGATGGTGAAGGGCACGGCGATCACGCTGTAGACGACGGTCACCCGCAGCGAGGACCAGAACAGCGGGTCGTGCACCATCCGCTGGAAGTTCTGGAGCCCGGTGAAGTGGGTGGTGTCGCCGATGGTGTAGTCGGTGAAGCCGAGCACCAGCCCGGCGACGCCCGGGCCGAACCGGAAGGCCAGGAAGAGCAGGAAGCAGGGCAGCACGAACAGCAGCCCGATCCGGGCCTCCCGGCGCGCGTGCGGTCCGCGTCGGTTCTTCTGCGGGCGGGTGGTACGTTCCGCGACTGCGGCCACGGGACCTCCTTCGGAAAGCGGCGGGTGCTGCCGGGCGGGCCGCCCACCGGGGGCGGGCGGCCCGCAGCCGTACGGGCGGTGGGCGGCGGGGGCGGTCAGCGCTTGCGGGCGATCAGCTGGTCGGCGGCCTGCGCCGCGTCGTCCAGCGCCTTCTGCGGGGTGGTCTTGCCGAGCAGCGCGGCCTGGATCTGCGGGGCGAGCAGGCCCATCACGTCACGCGCGGCCTTGTTGAGCGGCCCGACGTCGGTGCTGCCGAGCACCTTCTCGGTGGCCTGCTGGATGGCGTCGCCGGGGTAGAGCGCGGTGGCGTCGGTGCGCGGCGAGAAGTAGCCGCCCGGCGTCTGGAGCCCGGCGGAGTTCTTCGGCTGGGACACGTAGGAGATCCACTTGCCGGACAGCTCCTGGTTGGCGCCCTTGAAGACCGCGAGGGTGCCGACGGTGCCGTACGCCACGGACTTGGCGGCGGTCAGCGCCGGGCCGACCTCGATGTTCTCCTTGCCCCAGAACGGCTCGACCTCGGCAGCGGTGTTCTGCCAGGTACAGGCGACCTTGTTCTTGGCGAGGTCGGTCTGCTCGATCTGCGGGGTGGTGGTGACCAGGTCCTTGGGCGTCCAGCCGTTGTCCACGAAGGTCTTCAGCCAGGTGAGGGCCTTGACGCCGGCCGCGCTGTTGAAGGCGGCCTTCTTGCCGTCGGCGGAGAAGACGTCCCCGCCGGCCTGCCACAGCAGCGGGTAGAAGGTCATGTTGAGGGTGGCGGTGGTGTCGCCGCTGTAGCTGGTGGCGTAGAAGCCCTTGGCCTTCAGCTTCGGGGCGAGCGCGGCGAGCTGGTCCCAGGTGGTCGGCGCGGTCGTCTCGCCGACGGCGTCCAGGACCTTCTTGTCGCACAGCAGCGGGTAGCTGGACATCAGCACCGGCGCGGCGTACGCCTGCCCGTCGACGGTGACCGCCTTGAGCGCGGCCGGGCGGTAGGCGGCCTTGTCCGCGGCGGACATCCACTTGGCCGCCGGGATCAGGTTGCGCTGGTAGGCGGAGAGCTGGTCGGGGATCAGGTAGGCGACGTCGGGGCCCTTGCCGGCGGCGATCGCGGTGGCCAGCGCGGTGTCGCGGTTGGCCCACGGGTAGGTGGAGACCTTGACGGTCACCCCCGGGTTCTCCTTCTCGAAGCCCTTGACCAGGCCGTCCCAGTAGGCGGAGTTCGCCTTCGCGTCATTGATCACCGGGTAGACCCAGGTGTTGATCGTCTTCTTCGAGCTGGACCCGGAGCCGGTGCCGGAGCCGCAGCCGGCGACGGCGGTGGCGGTCAGGGCGGCGGCGACGGAGAGGGCGAAGGCTGCGGTGTTACGGCGTCTCACGGTGGTTCTCGCTTTCCGGGCGTGGAGCGGGCGTTGGCGGTCGTACGGGCGCGGGCGGGGCGGGCGGGGTCGGCTGGGCGGGGTCAGCCGGGCGGGGTCAGCGGAGCGGCACGGTCTCGACGGTGCCGCGATGCCGGGAGCGTTCCGCGGCGAAGGCGGCGAGGTGGCTGCCGAGGGACTCCAGCGGGCCGGAGCGGATGTGGGAGCGGTCGCCGGTGGCGAGCGCGGTGACGAAGGACTCGACCAGGACGGTGTCGCCGCCGCCGTGGCCGTCGGCGGCGTTGGAGCCGCTGGCGCCCACGTCGAGCACCTGGACGGTGTCGTCGCGGAAGTCGTGCACGGTGACCCGTTCGCCGTCGCCGCGCAGCCAGCCGTGGCTGCCGAAGATCCGGGTCTGGCGGTGGGTCTGCTCGGTGAAGGCGGTCATGGTGAACACCGCGGTGGCGCCGCCGGACAGCCGCATGGCGACCACCTGGTTGTCCACCACGTCGTTGTCCGCGCGGTACACGCAGCGCCCGTACGGTCCGGTGCGCAGCGCCTCGGTGAGGACCGGCTCGTCCTGCGGGCCGGTGGCGTGCTCGGTGACGTGGTCGATCGGCCAGGCGCCGCCGGTGGTGCGCAGCGCCGGGTAGTACAGCTTGGGCGCGGAGTACGGGCAGTCCGGTTCGGCCGGGCAGTCCAGGCAGGTGGCGGTCGCGCCGGCCGGGGCGTTCTCCGGGCGGAAGTGGGTCAGGGCGCCGAAGCTGGCCACGGTCTCGATCCGGCGGCCGGTGACGTAGGCGATCCAGTCCAGGTCGTGGCTGGACTTGGCGAGGATCATCGGCGAGGAGTCCGCCTCGCGGCGCCACGGGCCGCGGACGTAGGAGTGCGCGTAGTGCCACCAGCCGACCGGTTCCAGGTGGTCCAGGCCCGTGACGGTGCCCAGCACGCCGCTGTCCACGACGCTCTTCACCAGGTCGGTGTAGGGGGTGTAGCGCATGACGTGGCACACGGCGAAGGGCACGCCGGTCGCCTCGACGCCCTCGACGATGGCGCGGCACTCCTCCTCGGTGGGGGCGAGCGGCTTCTCGGTGAGTACCGCGTAGCCGGCCCGGGCCAGCGCGAGCACCGGTGCGGCGTGGTCGCGGTCCTGGGTGGCCACGATGACGCCGTCGGCCAGCGGGCCGCCGTTCGCCTCGGTCGCGGCGAGCAGTTCCCGCCAGTCGCCGTAGCCGGTCGCGGACGGCAGGGCGGCGCGCGCCTGGGGCCGGGGGTCGGCGACGGCGACGATCCGGGCCCGCTCGGGGTGTTCGCGTATCCACCCGGCGTAGGTCATCCCGCGGTTGCCCGCGCCCACGAGGGCGATCCGCACCGGGCGCCCCTGGATCGGGGTGCCGCCGGTGCTGCGCTGGTCGGTGGCCATGGTCTCTTCCTCACGGTGGACGTGGCGGTGCTGCGGGAACGGGTACGAGGGGGTGGTGGCCGGCCGGGCCCGGGAGGTGGAACGGGCCCGGCCGGCGGTCTCAGACCAGCAGGTTGCCGCTGGTGTGCCGGACCCGGTCGCCCTCGGCGGGCACCTTGGTGCGGGTGACGCCGTCCTCGGTGCAGCCGGTGTGCAGCAGGTAGCCGGCGCCGGTGAACGCGGCCGGGTCGAGTTCGATGCGGCCGCCGGTGAAGGACGAGCCGCCCGCGCGGTAGTGGTTGACGCCGTCGGTGATCAGCAGGTGCGCGGTCTTGCCGTCGGAGGCGCGGGAGTCGAGGCCGTCGAGCTGCCAGCTGACGGTGCGGTCGGCGCCGCTGCGGGCGAGGAAGGCGGCGGAGCTGTTGGTGCCGGTGAAGCGGGCGCCGCCGTCGATCCACAGCCGCTGGTCCTTGGCGGAGTCCAGCACCAGTCCGGTGTCGGCGAAGGTGCCGCCGTGCACCGCGGTGTCGGCGTGCGCGACGGTGCTCGGGGCGGCGCCGTCGCCCGCGCCGGTGAAGGTGCAGTGGTCCAGCACCAGGTCGCCGGTGCCGTTGAACTGCGCGCCGTCCAGGTTCTTCAGGGTGACCCGCAGCAGGTGCACGTCGGAGCTGACGGTGGCCGCGGTGACCTCGGACGCCTTGCCCTGGGTGAAGGCGGAGTCGGCGATCACCGTGGGCCGCTTGGAGCGCGCGGACGCCTGCGAGACCACCAGCGGCCCGGAGGCGACGCAGCCGCGCAGCTGGGCGCCGTCGGCGTTGACCCAGATCATGCCGGAGCCGGCCTGGGCGTTGCCGATGACGAGCATGTCCTCCAGCGTCAGGTCGGTGATGTTGGTGCGGGCCACGAACCAGGAGCAGGCGTGCCGGCGGACGGTGACCCGCTTGGCCGCGCCGCCCCAGGCGGCACCGGAGTTGGCGAAGGTCATCAGGCCGGAGTTGCCGGTGAAGGTCAGGTCGTGCTCGAACTGGCCGTGGGTGACGAAGGGGCCCTGGTCGTCGCCGTCGCCGTGGCAGTTGGTGACGTAGCCGTAGGCGGAGGCGGTCCAGTCGTTGAGGTGCCGGGCGTTGGCGACGTGGCAGTCCTCGACGTGGCCGTACAGGCAGTAGATCTGCTGGGTGAGGTAGCCGGCGCCGCCGTAGGTGACCGAGGCGGGGTTCTTCAGCTGGCACTCGGAGGTGCGGAAGTAGGTGCACCAGCGGCGGATGATCACCGGCCAGAAGGTGCCGGTGGCGTCGATGCCGGAGACGTCGCAGGAGACGGCGTACTCGTAGGCCAGCGGGTGCGAGCCGGTGACGGTGTCGTTGTCGGCGACGTCGGGGACGCCCTGGAAGACCATGTTGCGGACATGGGCGCGTTCGACCGGCTCGACCCGGGTCCAGGTGAAGGTGCGCCCGGCGGCCAGGTCCCAGCCGATCTTGTAGTTGACCCGGATGTGCGTGCCGTCCACGATCTCGGTGACCTGGACGAGTTTCTGCACCTCCTTCTCGTACAGCCCGGTGCCCGCGGCCGCGTCGATCTCGACGGTCCACCACTGGCCGACGGTGAAGGACGCGCTCCCCGGCACCTCGAAGATGTCGGCGAGGTCGGGCATGGCGGCGGACAGCTCGGACTTCACCGTGGTGTCGGTGACGGTGCCGCGGAAGTAGAGCACCGCGCCGAAGGGGTTGTTGTAGCTGTTCGGCTCGATCCCGTCGGTGGTGACGAGGTGGCCGCCGAAGTCCAGTTCGATCCGGGAGCGGGAGAAGGTGTGCCGCTTGGTGAAGTTGAGGTCGGTGTGCGCCTCGATCCGGTGGACGGCCGGGTCGTCCATCATGGCGTCCAGCGCGTCGTCGGCCGGGGTGGAGGCGTCGGCGATGCCGAACTGGCGGAAGTCCAGCAGGCCGTCGTGGACCATGAGCCAGCGGCCCTTGCCGGTGAGGCCGGCCGGGCGCAGCACGGTGCCGCCGTTGGGGGCGGTGGTGGCGCCGGCGTCCCAGCGGGCGGCCAGGCCGCCGCCGTCGCCGGGGGCGTGGTAGCCGGAGACGAACGCGACCGCGCCGTCGGCGAGCGACTTCGGGTTGAGCGCGAGCAGGTGGGCGACGGTGTCCACCGCGATCGGGGCGGGGGACTTGTCGGCGGCCGAGGCGGTGCCGGTGCCGGCGGCGACCGCGGTGGTGGTGGCCGCGAGCAGCAGCCCGCCGATGCCGCCGGCCCGCAGCAGCCTGCGGCGGGAGGTGTCCGGGTGGCTCGGTTCGGAGCTCGACTCGGGGCTCTGGTCGGTGGTGGAACCCGGCACGGGGCCAGGAGAAACGTTCACGGTGTGCCTCAGCCTTCGATGGGCCTTAGGTGAGGACGAGTCCCGTGACGCTTGCCGGAGGGGCGGATGGCGGTGACGGACCGGTGCGGGAAAAGCGCAGACCAGGGGCAGGGTGCTGACGCGGCACCGTCCGATGGGGCGAGACGTTATGCCCCGGCCGGTGAATCGGTCAAGACCCCGCGGTGGCCGCGGTGCGTCCCTCCGACGTCGCCCCGGCGCCGCCGTGCCCGAGGCTCTGACTGATCTGATCGGCGAAGTCCCGTACCTGGAGGCCGAGTTCGCGGAACCGCCAGCCGGGCAGGTCGAGCTTCAGCCCGGTGATGCTGATCGCGCCGACGCACCGGTCCCGGTGGTCGCGGACCACGCTGCCGATGCAGAAGATCCCGTCGGCATCCTCCTCGTCGTCCAGCGCGTAGCCGGTGGCGCGGATGTCGGCCAGGTGGGAGAAGAGCGTCGCCTCGTCGGTGATGGTGCGCGAGGTGCGGCGCGGCAGCCCGGTGCGGGCGATCAGCTCGCGTGCCTCGGCCTCGGGCATGGCTGCCAGCAGCGCCTTGCCGATGCCGGTGCAGTGCGGCAGTTCGCGGGCGCCCATCCGCAGGTCCAGCCGCAGTCCGCCGCCGGCGTCGACCTGGTCGACGATGACCGCCTGGCCGTCCTGGGGCACCGCGACGCGTGAGGCCATGCCGGTGGCGGCGGTCAGCTCGCGCAGCAGCGGGCGGGCCACGTCGCGCAGGGAGACCTGCGCCTGGGCGCGGTCGCCGAGCCGGGCCAGCGACATGCCCAGCCGGTAGCGGCGGTTCATGCCCTCGCCCTCGTCGGCCACCAGCCCGTAGTGCCGCAGGGTCTGGAGCAGCCCGAACGCGGCGCTCTTGGAGACGCCGCTGCGCTGGGCGACCTCGGTGACGCTCAGTCCCGCACCCGGTCCGCCGGCGGCGAGCACCTCCAGCAGTTCCGCGGCTCTGGCCACGGTCTTCACCAGGTACTTCGGCTCCGCTCCCGGTGCCTGTCCCTGCTCGTCCGCGGACCCTTGCGCACCACTGTTCTGCATAGCGAAACAGTTTACCACCGGTTCCCCCTTGACCGGGGCGCGAAACCGGATCTAAGATCCCCTCACTGTTCGGATATTCAGAACAGTGTTCTTGAAAATCGTTCCTTCAGTGCAGCGAACGATTCCTGCGACGACCTGCCGGGCGGATGGCCTCCCGCGGTCCCGACCGGGCAGGGCCGGGACCGTCACCCACAGCATCGACGCGAGGAGCACCACATGACGCTCGCCGAGCGGGCCCGCCAGGTGATACCGGGCGGGGTCAACAGCGGCCAGCGCAGCATTCCCGGTCTCACCGACCTGGTGATCACCCGCACCGCGGGTTCCCGGTTCTGGGACAGCGACGGACGGGAGTTCACCGACTACCACGCCGCCTTCGGGCCGCCGCTGCTCGGCCACAACGACCCGGACGTGGCCGCCGCGGTCGCCGACGCCTCCGGCCGGCTGGGGCTGACCGGCGTCGCCGTCACCGAGGACGAGGTGCTGCTCGCGGAGCAACTGGCCGAGCTGGTCCCCTCGATCGAGCAGGTGCTGCTCACCAGCACCGGCAGCGAGGCGACCTTCCACGCGCTGCGGCTGGCCCGCGCGGTCACCGGCCGCCGGCTGGTGGTGAAGTTCCAGGGCTGCTACCACGGCTGGCACGACGCGGTGAGCCTCAACGTCATCTCCGCGCCCGACCGGGTCGGCCGGCCCGACCCCACCTCCACCGGCATCCTGCCCGAAGTCCTCGACGCCACCTTGGTGCTGCGCTTCAACGACGCCGCCGCGCTGCGCGAGGTCTTCGCCGCGCACGGCCGCGACATCGCCGCGGTGATCGTGGAGCCCGTCCCGCACAACGTCGGCGCGCTGCTGCCGACCGCGGAGTTCCTGCGCGCGCTGCGCGAGGAGTGCACCGCCGCCGGCAGCGTGCTGGTCTTCGACGAGGTGATCACCGGCTTCCGGCACGCGCTCGGCGGCTACCAGGAGATCAGCGGGGTCACCCCGGACCTGACCACCCTCGGCAAGGCGATCGCCAACGGCGCCCCGATCGGCGCGCTCGGCGGCCGCGCCGACCTGATGCAGCACTTCAGCAGCCGGCCCGGCGGCCCGGTGTTCTTCGCCGGCACCTACAACGGCCACCCGCTGCCGGTCGCCGCCGCGCTGGCCACCCTGCGCAAGCTGCGCGAGGAGCCGGTGCACGAGCACGTCTTCCGGCTGGGCGAGCGGGTGCGCACCGAACTGGCCGCGCTCTACCGGCGGATCGGCGTGCCCGCGGTCGTCACCGGCTACGGCTCGGTCTTCGTCAGCTACTTCATGCCCGGCCCGGCCCCGCTCAGCTACGACGACCTGCTCGCCAACGACACCGCGCTGTTCGTCGGCTACCGCCGCCACCTGATCGAGCACGGCGTCTTCGAACTGCCGCTCAACCTCAAGCGCAGCCACCTGTCCTACGCGCACACCGACGCCGACGTGGACCGGCTGCTGGAGGCGACCGAGGCGGCCGTCACCCGCACCCTCGCCGAGGGCGGCCCGAGCGACCTGGCGCACACCTCGACCATGGGCGGCGCCGCCGCACCGAACGGAGCCCGCTGATGCTCACCGTCAACACCACCCGCCCGCCCGGCCCGGCCGGCCGGATCAGCAAGGTCGAGACCCTCCAACTCGGCACCGCCTGGCGCGACTTCGGCTATGTGCGCATCCACACCGACGAGGGCCTGACCGGCGTCGGCGAGATCACCCACCCCTACCGGGTGGACGAGACCTGCCGGCTCGCCGAGGCCATGGGCCACCGCCACCTGCTGGGCGCCGACCCGTTCGACGTCGAGGAACTCTGGCTGCGCATGTACCAGGGCGACTTCCTGCGCGGCGGCGACATCGGCGGCGTCGTCGTCTCCGGCGTCGACCAGGCGCTGTACGACCTGATGGGCAAGGCGCTGGGCGTGCCGGTCTACCGGCTCACCGGCGGCGCCACCCGCGACCGGGTCCGGGTCTACGCCAACGGCTGGTACACCGGCGAGCGGGAGCCGGCCGAGTTCGCCGCGAAGGCGAAGGAGACCGTCGCCAAGGGCTTCAGCGCGCTGAAGTTCGACCCGTTCGGCGCGGGCCTGCACGAGCTGGAACGCCCCGAGCTGCGCCGCTCGCTGGCCCTGGTCGCCGCGGTGCGCGAGGCGGTCGGCCCGGAGGTGGACCTCTTCGTCGAGGGGCACGCCCGGTTCGCGATGGCCACCGCCCGCCGGCTGGTGCACGAGCTGGCGCCGTACGACATCGGCTGGTTCGAGGAGCCGCTGCCCTGGACGCACATCGAGCGCTACGCCGAGCTGCGGCAGATCGCGGCCTTCCCGATCTCCGGCGGCGAGCACTTCCACAACCGCTACGAGTACAAGCAGCTCTTCGCCACCGACGCCGTCGACATCGTGCAGCCCGACCTGTCGATGGCCGGCGGCTTCACCGAGCTGCGCAAGATCGCCGCCCAGGCCGACGCGCACGGCATGCTCGTCGCCCCGCACAACTCCAACTCGCCGCTGTGCACCACCGCTTCGGTGCACGCCACGCTCGGCATCACCAATCTGAAGATCCTGGAGACCTTCGACGGGCTGCTGGAGCCGTACGTCTTCGACGCGGTGCGCGGCGCGCTGCCGATCACCGACGGGCACATCGAGCTGCCCACCGCGCCCGGCCTCGGCATCGAGCTGGTCGACGAGGTCTTCGCCGAGCACCCGCCCACCCACCGGTTCTGGAACATGTTCGCGGACGGCTGGGAAAAGAGGAACCGCACATGATCGTCGACGTGCACTCCCATCTCTTCCGGCACAGCCACGACTTCAACGACGTCTTCCGCGCCGAGTCCGCCCGGGCGCACGCCGGCGAGGTCGACCTCACCGTACGGTACGAGGAGTACGCGGCCAGCGCGCCCGAGGGCACCCGGACCGTGGTGGTCGGCGGCAAGGCGCGCCGCAGCGGCCTGTGGGTCGACGACGCGGCCGTGGCCGGCTACGTCGCGAAGCACCCGGACCGGCTGATCGGCTACCTCTCCATCGACCCGACCCAGCCCGGCTGGCAGGACGAACTGCGCCACGGCCACCAGGAGTTGGGGCTGCGCGGGATCAAACTGATGCCGATGTACGCCGGGTTCGACCCGGCCGACGAGGCGTACGAGCCGCTGTACGCCTACGCCGAGCGGCACGGGCTGCCGCTGCTGGTGCACACCGGCACCACGTTCGTCTCGCAGGCGCCGCTGGAGTACGCCATGCCGCGGCACCTGGACTGGGTGGCCATGCGCCACCCGGAGCTGCGGATGGTGCTGGCCCACCTCAGCCACCCCTTCGAGGGCGAGTGCATCGCGGTGATCCGCAAGCACCGGCACGTCTACGCCGACGTCAGCGCGCTGCACTACCGGCCGTTCCAGCTGTGGCACAGCCTGCGCCTGGTGCAGGACTACGGGGTGTGGGACAAGCTGCTCTTCGGCAGCGACTACCCCTTCACCACGGTGGACGACTCGGTGGAGGGGCTGCGCCGGATCGCCCGCATCCCGGGCATCCCCGGGCTGGACCCGCTCGACCAGGACGCGGTGGAGGCGCTGATCCACCGCCCGTCGCTGGAGCTGCTCGGCCTGGAGGGGCCGTGAGCGGCGCGGGTGCCTCCGGCGGGACGGGCAGGGCGCCCAGCGCGGCGGGCGCGGCGCGTGCCGGGGCGGGCGCGGGCCGCTTCGACCTGACCGGCCGCACCGCGCTGGTCACCGGCGCGGCCCGCGGCCTGGGCCGGGCGTTCGCGACCGCGCTGGCCGAGGCGGGCGCCGACCTGGTCCTCACCGACCTGCCCGGCGCCGAAGGGCTCGCCGAGACCGCCGCGCTCGTCCGGGACCTGGGGCGCGGCGCGCTCGTCGTCGAGCAGGACCTCTCCGACATCGGGGCGCTGCACGACTTCGCCGACGAGGTACGCGCCCAGGCCGGCCCGATCCGCATCCTCGTCAACAACGCGGGCACCGCGGCGCTGGAGCGGTTCAACGAGATCACCCCGGACAGCTGGTACCGCGTGATGCGGGTCAACCTCGACGCGGTGTTCTTCCTCACCCAGCGGGTCGCCGAGCACATGGTCGCCGACGGCGTGCCCGGCCGGATCGTCAACATCACCTCCAAGAACGCGCTGGTCGCCGAGGCGGGGCTGGCGCACTACAACGCCTCCAAGGCCGCGGTGGACCTGCTCACGCAGACCCTCGCGGTCGAGCTGGCGCCGCACGGCATCACCGTCAACAGCCTGGCCCCGGGCATGGTGGAGACCCCGATCGACGGCGAGTTCCCGTTCGACCGGGCGGCGTTCGAGGCCGCCTACCGCCACCGCATCCCGCTCGGCCGCTACGCGCGGCCCGAGGAGTGCACCGGCGCGCTGCTGCTGCTCGCCGGGGACGGCGGCGGCTACCTGACCGGCACCCGCATCGTGGTGGACGGCGGGGTGCTGGCCGACCAGATGCCGCGCACCGAGTTCATGCCCCCGTACCGCACGTCACTCGACCCCGGGCCGCAGGGCGGTCCCGGACGGAAGGACGGCACCGCATCGTGAACACCACCCGAAGGCACCTGCTGCGCTCCGGCGGGCTCGGCGCGGCGGCCGTCGCGGCCGGGGCGCTGGCCACGGTGCCCGCGCAGGCGGCCGAGCCCGCGGGCAGCACGAAGGACGACCAGGGCGGGGCCCCGGCCGCGGGGCGCCCGGCCGCGACATCGGCGGCCACCGTCGCCGACCTGCTGGCCGCCCCGTCGGCGTCGCTGCGGGCCGGCGCGGTGGCGGTCGTCGCCGGCTACCACGCGCCCGGCGACGGCGGCGGCATGACCGTACGCTGGGACGCCGCCAGCACCCTCGCGCCCGACGGCGGCCTCGTCCTGCGGCCGGACGACCGCCCCGCGCACGGCCGTTGGCGCCGCGTGCACGACGGGGTGCTGGACTTCCGCGGCTTCGGCCTGTTCGACGCGGGCACCCCGGCCGACGACGCGCTGGACGCCATGGTCGGCGACCCGTCCGTACACCGCGTCGAGGCCCACACCGACCTGCTCTTCCGGCGCCGCCACACCTACCACCGCTCCCGGATCACCCTGGACTTCGGCGGGCACACGGTGCACACCGGCGGCATCGAACGCAACACGCACGACAACCCGTTCGGCGCCGTCCTGTTCTTCCAGGGCACCGTCACCGGCGACACCGTCACCCACGTGCTGCCCGCCGGCGTCATCGAACTCACCGACGCCTTCCCGGTGCCCGACTCCGGCGCCTTCGAGGTCGGCCAGTGGTGGGCGGTGCAGAGCGACGAGGTGGCCGGCGGCGGCAGCGACGAGCGCGAGCTCCAGAAGATGGTCGAGGTCACCGAGATCATCGACGGCACCCACATCCGCGTCGACTACCTCAACGGCTGGCCGCTGGCGGCCGGCCGCACGCTCACCTGGCGCCGGGTGGAGCCGGTCGTCGGCGCCCGGGTGGAGCACCTCGTCTTCCTCGGCGCCGGCCAGGACACCGGCGCGGTCGACGACGAGTACACCGGCTCGCACCCCGTCGCCTACGAGTACGCCGTCGACTGCGACGTCTCCCGCATCCAGGCCACCGGCACCTTCTGGCCGGTCATCATGCGCCGCTGGTGCACCCGCTACCGCACCCTCCAGTGCGGCCTGAAGAACCCGCCCACCGTGATGTACGGCGGCGCCGGCTACCTCACCCAGCAGATCTACTGCCTGTACGGCCACGTCGCCGACTGCACCAGCAGCAACGTCCGCCACCTCAACGACCTGACGGCGTCGGCCTACTGCCAGGTCGTCAACTGCCACGGCGACGGCGACGACGAGGGCGGCAACCCCTTCACCACCCACGGGCAGTACGAGCACGACCTGCTCTTCGACGGCAACTCCGGGCTGATGGACATCGCCAACTCCGGTGCCCAGTGGGGCAACTCGGCGAAGCGGATCACCGTACGCAACCACGTCTGCTCCTGGTTCACCGCGAACACCCTGATCACCGACCTGACGCTGGAGAACGTCAAGGTGATCCCCCGGCCCACCTTCGACCCCGACGGCACCCTGGTGATCAACGCCGACGGCGCCCAACTGCGCGGCTGCACCGGTGCGTTCTTCGCCGTCGCCCAGCGCTCGGCCCGCTCCAGCCGGCCGACCACCGTCACCGACTGCGTCTTCGACCTGCCGAAGGCGTCCGTGCTCGTGCAGACCCCGGTCACCGCGCCCGTGCACTTCGTGCGGACCACGTTCACCGGGCTCGACGGCAACGTCCTGCGCGGCAGCGGACCGGTGCACTTCACCGACTGCCGCCTCACCGGCAGCGCGAAGGGCGCGCCGCTGTCGGTCGGCGCGGCCGAGGTCACCGTCGACGGCGGCCGCCTCACCGACACCGGCATCGCGCTCAGCGCCGTACGCGACCAGCGGATCAGCGTCGGCGGCGGCGTACGGCTGGCCGGGACCAACGCGGCCGGCGCGCTGCTGTCCCGTGACACCGGCACCGGGGCCACCGTGGTGTGGGAGCTGGCGGACCTGCGCAGCGAGGCGGCCGACGCGGACACCGCGCACGTACGGGTCACCGACGGCACCAACCGCTACAGCGCGGTCGGCGCCCGGTTCACCGGCGGCCGACTCGCCTTGGCCGCAGCGGCGTTCGGCGGTTCCTCCGCGCTGCTGCACACCGCCTGCACCGAGGACCGGGTGGCCCGCGAGGGGCTGCCCGCGGACGGGAAACGGGTCAGCGCCACCAGCGGCAACCTGATCCTCTGACCGACCGCCCACCCGCACCACCTCCGGAAGGGAGGCCGCCGCCATGCGCTACCGTACCGCGGCTCCGGCCGACGAGGGCGCCCTGCACGCCCTGTGGGCGGCGGTCTTCCCCGACGCGCCCACCGTCATCACGCTCTGGGACCGCGACCCGGGGCGCCACGGCCGCACGTTCGTCGCCGAGACCGGCGACGGGCGGCTCGTCTCCGTCCTGCACTACCTGCCCCGGCCCATCCGCTCGGCCGCCGGCACACCGCAGCGCGTCGGCTGCGTCGGCAGCGTCGCCACCCACCCCGACGCCCGCGGCCAGGGCCACATCCGCCACCTCCTCGCCGCCGCCGTCGCCGCGATGACCGCCGACGGCTGCGCCTGGTCCCTGCTGTTCACGGGTACCCCGCGCGTCTACGAAGGCGCCGGCTGGCGGTCCTTCGCCGCACCTGGCTGGTCCGGGCCCCTCACCACCGCCGCACCGCACCCCGCCGCCGCGGGTGTCCGCCCCGCCGCCCCCGCCGACCTGCCCACCCTGCGCGCCCTGCGCTCCTCCTTCGACGCCACCCGCCCCCTGACCACCGTCCGCACCCCCGCCGACTGGGCCCACCGCGTCCCCGTCTGGTACGCGCCCCCGACGCAGACCCTGCTGACGGACGCGGGCACGGGCTTCGTCGTCCTGCGCCGTCCCGCGGCCGACTCCGTCGAGGTCGCCGAGATCGCGCTCGCCCCGGGCCACGAGGCCGTCGCGGCCCCGGCGCTCCTCTCGGCCGCGGCCATCCACGCCCGCGAGGCCCACCTCACCACCGCCACCGTCCACCTCCCCGCGGACCCCGCGATCCGCGCCGCCCTCCCCCACCTCCTCGCCGCCCCCCGCTTCTCCCCCACCCACTACGGCATGTCCCGCCCCCTCCTCGCCTCCCCCTCCTCCGTCCACGCCACCACCACGTCCCCCACCGCCTTCCACTGGCCCGCCGACTCCTTCTGACCCCACCCGGGGGGCGCCCGGCACCGGCGCGGACGAGGTCGCGTCGGGTCAGAGTTCGCGGAAGTAGACCGTGAGGGGGTGCGGGGTGCAGCCGAGGGAGGTGTAGAGGGCGCGGGCCGGGGCGTGGAAGGCGTCGCCGCCGGTGCCGATCTCGACGACCGCGGCGCCAAGTGCCCGCATCCGCGCGAAGGCGTGTTCGCACAGGGCAGTGCCCAGGCGGTGGCGCCGGTGTCCGGCCGCGACGGCCAGGATGTCGATGTCGCCCTTCTTGCGGGCCGGATCGACGCGCCAGGCCACGTATCCGGCGATCTTGTCGTCGGCCTCGGCGACAGCGACGTACCGGTGTCGTTCGGGTGCGTGGAGTTCGGCGACCTGTTTGCGGTAGTCCTCGCGCCAGTTGCCGTGCTGGACGGCGAAGACCACCTCGCCCACCAGCGGGCGGAAGGACTCCTCGTAGAACGGCCCGAACGTGTCGATGGACAGTTCGGTGAGCGGTGCAAGGTCCTGCGGGGTGCATGCGCGGATGAGCACGGAGGTGCTGCCTCTCAGGCTGAGGGCTCGTTACCCGGGCGGAAAAGGGCATCGGTCAGCCCGCTCCCTGCCCCCGTTCAGCAGTGAGCCGGGCTCCCTCAGCGGCGCGTACGCCAACTGGCAAAGCACTCCATCCCCGCAATGTACGCCGCCGGCCCCGGCGCTGGGGGTCTTTAGCGGTGGTTCCCCGCGAGGTACCCCGCTAAAACACACCACCGCACCTCCCTCCTCGGCCCCGCGGGACGGGCAATCCGTCCCGTCGACCTACGGCTGATCAGGAGCTCGTCGCTCCCGACCCGCCTGCACCGTACCCAACCGACCACCCGTCTCCGGGCGGGGCTTCTCTCCGCGGTAGGGGACCCATCGATATCCAGGCCGAAAGGTGACGTAGTCGTCGCCGAGGCCGAGTTCGGCGTGCAGTGCTTCGGAGAGAACCAGACCGTGGATGCTGCCGTCGCTGAGCTCGTCCGGAGTCCAGTCGGACTTGAGATCGCTGAGCTCTAGGAAGCCTTCTGGGTTCCAGCCAACCTTGGCGGCAACGTAGCCGTCGAACCGTGCGAGCAGCGTGTAGAGCTGGTGCCCCAACTCCGTCAACTCGGCCGGCTCCGGGTCCGACCAGCGTGACAGAGGCACTCCGTCTCGGCAGCCGTCGGCAGGCCAGAGCCTTCACTTCGGCGGCCGGCAAGGGCGTGAACGGCGACGGACGGCCAGGTCGTTGGCGGTCCCGCAGTCCGGCAAGTCCCTGCTCGGCGAAGCAGTGCCGCCAGCGGCGCACCGTGTCCAGGTGCAGGCTCGTCTCCCGCGCGATGCGGGCGTTGGAGCGGCCGGGCGCGGCGTGCAGCACGATCTGCGCCCGCACCCGCTGCCGGTAATCGCTCGTGTGGCCCCAGGTCACCTTCTGCAAGCGCTTGCGGTCGGTGACGGTGAGAAGGATCGGACAGGCGGCGGCAACGGGCACGGTAGGCGGGCCAACTCCTGGTATGCGAGGCCGGCTGGCGGGCCAGTCAGTGGGGGCCGGAGAGCAGCGCGTTGAGATCTGCGAAGGGGATGCCTTGGGCGAGGGAGTCGTAGCCGCCGGTGCCGAAGAGGTCCTGTGCAGCGCAGCGGGCGGCAGCGTAGGCGGCCTGCGCCACGCCCGAGCCGAGACTGACGCGAGCCACTCCGAGGGCGCCGAGCTCGGCAACGGTCGGGGTGCCGGGGCCGGCCATGACGTTCAGCGGTACGGAAATGTCCCTGGCCAGTGCCGCGATGGTGGCGGTGTCGGTGACACCGGGGACGAAGATGCCGTCCGCGCCCGCGTCAACGTACAGATGCGCCCGGGCCAGGGTTTCCTTCAGCCGGGTGTCCGGGTCGCCGAGCCCGAACAGAAAGGTGTCGATACGCGCGTTGAGGAACAGATCCGCGCCTGCCCGGTCGGCACTCCGCCGAGCTGCTGCCAGCCGCGCCGCGAGCTCTGCCGGAGGCCGGGCGCCGTCCTCGATGTTGACGCCGACGGCACCCGCCGCGAGGACCCCGGACACGGTTTCGGCAACGCCGGCGGCATCCGTCCCGTACCCGCCCTCGATGTCAGCGGTGACCGGCACCGCGACGGCAGTGACGATCCGGGCGATCAGCTTCAGCGCCCGGTCGCAGGTAAGGACGTCGCCGTCTGGAGCCCCCAGCGACCAGGCGACACCGGCGCTGGTGGTCGCGATCGCGGGGGCGCCCGCGGCCTCGATGACGCGGGCGCTCGCAACATCCCAGGCGTTGGCGAGCGCGAGGGGTTCAGCTGGTGTGTGCAGAGAGCGGAAGAGGCGGGCATTGTCCGGCTGCGTGATGGTCATGGATGCAGCCAAACATCGACTACTGCCCATCTTCTGGCAAGAATCCGACACGAACATAGATCTCGAACCCGCCCCATGGTTCCGGCTCCGAAGCCGACCCCCGAAGGAATTCCGGAGCCGACCACTGAGCCGACAGCGCCGCGTGCGGCCGTCCGGTCACATCGCCACTCGCGGGCCGCGTGCAGGGTGATCGACGAGATCCGGCGCAGGCCCCCGTCGGAGTGCGGCCGGTCGTGCCGACGTCTGGGCCGCCCGGGATCACGCTGCTGTCCAGGCGTCGCGGATCATCGTGGCGAGGTCGGACCGCTCGGCTTTCCAGCCGAGTTCATTCGTGATCCTGGCGATGTCGGCCACCAGGCGCGGGGGCTCGGGTTGGGGAGGGCGGCGGACCACGGGGACGGGGCGGGCCGTGATGCGCTCGACCGTCGCCACGACCTCGCGCATGCTCGCCGGGGTGGCGCCGACGTTGTAGACGCGGTAGGGCACGTCGGTGGTGGACTCCAGCGCCAGCAGGTACGCGCGCGCCACGTCGTCCACGTGCACGAAGTCCCGGACCGCGGTGCCGTCCCCGTTCATCTCCAGGTGCGGGAACCGGCCGGCCGCGACGGCCAGCGCCTTCGGGATGATCCGGGTGCCGTCGGCGTCCCCCACCCCCTGCACGGCCCCGGCGATGTTGAAGCACCGCAGGCTCACCGCCCGCACCGCGCCGGTCTCCGCGCGAGCCCTCAGCACATCCTCCGCGGCCAGCTTCGACACGCCGTACGGATTGCCCGGGGCGGGTGCGGTGTCCTCACCTTGACCGGCATCGGCGAGCCTCCGCACCACGGCAGTGCCGACGAAACCGTAGGCACCGGTGACCAGTACACGCAACGGATGTTCCTCTCCGCCAAGGACGAGCCCGCGGGGTGCGAGAGGTTCGCCGTCCAGCAGCCCGCGCCCGTCCGCACGGTACACGGTGCCGCTCCTCCCATGGTCAGTAGGCGTTTGCCTAAAGGGTGTAGGCAGATGCATGATGGGTGGAGGCGGATGGGAGGAAGCCGATGGTTCGGGTGGGGCTGAGTGCGGAGCGGCTGGCGCGGGCGGGGGCCGAGCTGGCCGACGAGGTCGGGTTCGGGCAGGTGACCGCGTCGGCGCTGGCGCGGCGGTTCGACGTGAAGGTGGCGAGCCTGTACTCGCACGTGCGCAGCTCGCACGACCTGAAGGTGAGGATCGCGCTGCTGGCGCTGGAGGAGATGGCCGACCGGGCGGCCGCGGCGGTCGCGGGCCGGGCCGGGAAGGACGCGCTCGCGGCGTTCGCGGAGGCGTACCGGGACTACGCACGGGAGCACCCGGGCCGCTACGAGGCGGCGCGCCTGCGGCTGGACCCGCAGACGGCGGCACACAGCGCCGGGGTACGGCACGCCCAGATGACCCGGGCGATCCTGCGCGGGTATGACCTGGCGGAGCCGGACCAGACCCACGCCGTACGGATGCTCGGCGGCGCCTTCCACGGCTACGTGGACCTGGAGCTGAGCGGAGCGTTCAGCCACACCCCGGTCGCCGCCGAGGAATCATGGGCATGGCTGATCGACTCGCTCGACCTCCTCCTGCGCAACCGCGCGACCCCCGCCACCGGCACCGGCACGGACCCGGGCACCGACCCCTCGACCGACAGGCAGAAACCATGAGCACCGAGCAGCCCCTGACCACCACCCCCGTCACCCCCGAACTGCTGCGCGGCGCCGTGGACATCGAGCCCACCGCGCACGGACTGCTGCCGCACCGGCTGCCCGCCGCCGCCCGCCGGCAGATCCCCGAGAACGACCTGCTGGCCGTCGCGGAGGCCCAACCGTCCGGCGTGCGCCTGGTGTTCCGCACCCGGGCGACCGTGATCGAGCTGGACGCGCTGGCCACGAAGCGGGCGTACGTCGGTGCGCCGCTGCCCGCGGACGGCGTGTACGACCTGGTGGTGGACGGGAAGCCCGCCGGCCAGGCCACCGCGCCCGGCGGCCGGGTGCGCACCACGGACATGGCGACCGGGGCCGTGGAGGTGACGGAGGGGCCCGCGGGCACCGCCCGCTTCACCGGCCTGCCCGGACACGCCAAGGACGTCGAGATCTGGCTGCCGCACAACGAAGGCAGCGAGCTGATCGCGCTGCGCACCGACGCTCCGGTGGAGCCGCTCGCCGCCGGCCGCCGCAAGGTGTGGCTGCACCACGGCAGTTCGATCAGCCACGGCTCCAACGCCACGCATCCGACGGGCACCTGGCCCGCGCTGGCCGCCGCCCGCGCCGGCGTCGACCTGGTCAACCTCGGCTTCAGCGGCAGCGCACTGCTCGACCCGTTCACCGCCCGCGCGATGCGCGACACCCCGGCGGACCTGATCAGCGTCAAGCTCGGCATCAACATCGTCAACGCCGACCTGATGCGGCTGCGCGCGTTCGGCCCGGCGGTCCACGGCTTCCTCGACACCGTCCGCGAGGGGCACCCGACCGCACCCCTGCTGGTGGTGTCGGCGATCCTGTGCCCGGTGCAGGAGGACACCCCCGGCCCGCTGGCGCCGGACTTCGGCGACGGGGTGATCCGCTTCAAGGCGACCGGCGACCCCTCCGACGTCGCGGCGGGCCGCCTGACGCTGAGCGTCATCCGCGCCGAACTCGCCCGGATCGTCAAGCAGCGCGCAGCGGACGACCCGCACCTGCACTACCTGGACGGCCGCGAGCTGTACGGCGCCGCGGACTACGCCGAACTGCCGCTGCCCGACGAGGTGCACCCCTCCCAGGAAGCGCACCTGCGGATCGGAGACAACTTCGCGCGGCTGGCCTTCGGCCCGGGCGGCGCCTTCGCCGGCGCGTAGCCCGCAACCGCGGAACGTCTCGTACGGTCGGATCGAACACGTTGTAGACACATCGCCCGAACGGGCGGATCATTCAGGCCCCGGGCGCGGCAGCCGCCCGGGGCCTGTTCCGCGTACCCCTCCAGGCGCCCACCCGGGCACCCTGCCTGGTACCTACCGGCGTGCGACGGTCCCCCGCGCGCCGGGGGTGCACTCCCGCACTCCGGCGCGCGTTGCGCGCCAACGGCACACTCCTGCGCGCACTCCCCCAGGTGCTCCACCTGCGAGGTTTACACCACCGGGGGCGCGAAGGCGCCCCCCTTCCGCTATACCGCCGCACACCCCCGGCTGCTTGGCTGGACCCTGCACGCAACCACCGGCGGGCTCCGCCGCCCCGACCGTCGGCGTACGCCAACACCGTTGCCCACCAAGCCCGTTCACCTGTCACCAGGTCCTCTCACGCTGCCTGTCCAGCTCGTCTTACGGGAGAAAACGTGCCCGAACCGGGACACCCCACCGGCGCCACCACCGACGACCCCGCCGCCGACCAGGCGAGCGGCGCACAGCTCACCAGTCTCACCACCCAGGCGGCGCGCCAGCTGGCGACCACCACCAAGTCCGAACCGCAGATGCAGGGGATCAGCTCCCGGTGGCTGATCCGCATGCTGCCGTGGCTGGACATCAAGGGCGGCACCTACCGCGTCAACCGGCGGCTGCAACTGACCGTCGGGCGCGGCCGGGTGGCGTTCGAGCAGAACGGCGCCGACGACATCCGGGTCATCCCCGAAAGCCTCACCGAACTCCCGCCGCTGCGCGGCTACGCCGACACCGGCGTCCTCACCGACCTGGCCGCCCACTTCCAGCCCCGGGACGTCCGCCCGGGCGAGGTGCTCTTCGAGGCCGGCCAGCCGATCACCGACACCTTCCTGGTCGTGCACGGCCGGCTCACCCGCTACGCCGAGGGCATGTACGGCGAGGAGGGCGTCGTCGGCGTCCTCACCGACGGCGACCAGGTCGGCGACGAGGCGATCGGCCAGGCCGAACCGCGCTGGAAGACCACCGTGCGGGCCGACACCGCCGGCGTCGTGCTGGCGCTGCCCTGGCAGACCGTCCAGGAACTCTCCGCCCGCGAACCGTCGTTGGCCGCGCACCTGGCGGCGTACGCCGAGCAGCAGCGGCGGCCCACCAACCGCCGCGGCGAGGCGGACATCCCGCTCCAGGCCGGCCACTTCGGCGAACCCGTGCTCAACAGCGGCTTCGTCGACTACGAGCTGCGCCCGCGCGAGTACGAACTCTCGCTCACCCAGACGGTGTTGAAGGTGCACAGCCGGGTCGCCGACCTCTACAACGACCCGATGAACCAGACCCAGCAGCAACTGCGGCTGACCATCGAGGAGATCCGCGAGCGCCAGGAATGGGAGATGGTCAACAACCGCGAGTTCGGGCTGCTGCACAACACCGACTACGGCCAGCGGATCAGCACCCACTCGGGCCCGCCGACCCCGGACGACCTCGACGACCTGCTCTCGATGCGCCGCAAGACCAAGCTCTTCCTCGCCCACCCGAAGGCCATCGCCGCCTTCTTCCGGCAGTGCAACAAGCGCGGACTGGTGCCCGGCAGCGCCGATGTCGGCGGCCACCAGGTGCCCGCCTGGCGCGGGGTGCCGATCTTCCCCTGCGGCAAGATCCCGGTCAGCGAACGGCACACCAGCAGCATCATCGCGCTGCGCACCGGCGAGGAGGACCAGGGCGTCGTCGGCCTGCACGCGACCGGCATCCCCGAGGAGTACCAACCCGGCCTGAACGTCCGCTTCATGGGCATCAACGAGGCCGCGGTCATCAGCTACCTCGTCACGGCCTACTACTCGGTGGCGATCCTGGTGCCCGACGCGGTCGGCATCCTGGAGAACGCCCAGCTCGGCCGGGTCGAGTGACCGCGTCCGAGGGCCGGGCGGAGAACCCGGCGACCGCGTCCCCCCAACCGGCCCGCCCGGCCCGCCTGTCGCTACCCGGACCGCCGAGCTTCCCGCGCCCGGCCGCACGCCGCACCGGGGTCATCCCGGGGCTGAGGTACCAGCCGGCTGTGCCCGCCGACCCGGAGAAGGTCAAGGAGGTCGACCGCCGGCTGGAGGAGTGGGCCCGCGAACTCGACCTCTTCCCCACCGCGTGGACCGGGGACTTCTCCGGCTTCCAGTTCGGCCGGGCCGTGGTGCTCCAGCACCCCCACGCGGCGGACCTGGACCGGCTCACCGTCGCCGGCCAGCTCCTGCTCGCGGAGAACCTCGTGGACGACTGCTACTGCGAGGAAGCGGAGGACCGCGGCGGCTCGCACCGGGGGCTGGGCGGACCGCTGCTGTTCGCCCAGGCGGCGATCGACCCCTACCACGGCACACCGGAGGCCGAAGCGGGCTGGCAGCAGGGCATGCAGGCGGACGGACCGCTGCGCTCGTACTACTGGGCGATGAAGGGGTACGCCGCCTTCGCCACGCCCAGCCAGACCACCCGCTTCGTCCACGACATGGCCCGCCTGCACATGGGCTACCTCGCCGAAGCCGCCTGGGCCGAGACGAAGTACGTGCCCACCGTCTGGGAGTACCTGGTCATGCGGCAGTTCAACAACTTCCGCCCCTGCCTGTCGATCGTCGACGCGCTGGACGGCTACGAACTGCCCGAACCGCTCTACTCCCGGCCGGAGGTCCAGCGGATCACCGCGCTCGCGTGCAACGCGACCACCCTGGTCAACGACCTCTACTCCTTCACCAAGGAGCTGGAGACCGACCCGGAGCACCTCAACCTCCCCCAGGTGGTGGCCGCGAACGAGGGTTGCGGGCTCAAGGCCGCCTACCTGCGGGGCGTGGAGATCCACAACCAGATCATGGCGTCCTTCGAGGAGGAGGCCGCCGCGCTGGCGGTGACCTCACCGCTGGTCGGCCGCTACGCCAAGGGGCTGTCGGACTGGGTGGCCGGCAACCACGAGTGGCACGCGACCAACACCCACCGATACCACCTGCCGAACTACTGGTAGGCGCACCACCGCACCACCGCCAGACGCGCCACCGGTACACCGCACCACCAGAAACACCGCACCACCAGCACCATGCACCCGTACAGAAGGAGTCAGCGTTGACCACGTCCCACCACGGCACCGCCACCGCACCGGTGCCGGCCCAATCCACGTACCAGACCCGCATCGCGGACTACTGGAACGCTGAGGAGAACCCGGTCAACCTCGAACTCGGCAAGATCGACGACCTCTACCACCACCACTACGGCGTCGGCGACGCCGACCGGTCGGTGCTCGACGAGCCGGACCCGAACCTGCGGCGCGACCGGATCACCGCCGAACTGCACCGCCTGGAGCACGCGCAGGCCGAGCTGCTCGCCTCCCACCTCGGGCCGCTCACCCCCGACGACCGGGTCTTCGACGCCGGTTGCGGGCGCGGCGGCGGCAGCGTGGTGGCCCACCTGCGCTACGGCTGCCACGCCGACGGGGTGACGCTCTCCACCAAGCAGGCGGACTTCGCCAACGCGCAGGCCCGCGCCCGCGGCATCGACGGCAAGGTCCGCTACCACCACCGCAACATGCTCGACACCGGCTTCCAGACCGGCGCCTACGCCGCCTCCTGGAACAACGAGTCGACGATGTACGTTGAGTTGGAGCTGCTCTTCGCCGAGCACGCCCGGCTGCTGCGGCGTGGTGGCCGCTACGTCACGATCACCGGCTGCTACAACGACACGTACGGCCGGGCCTCCCGCGAGGTGTCGCTGATCAACGCGCACTACATCTGCGACATCCACCCGCGCTCGGGGTACTTCCGGGCGATGGCGGCCAACCGGCTGGTCCCGGTGCACGTCGAGGACCTGACGGCGACGGCGATCCCGTACTGGGAGCTGCGCCAGCAGGCCGACCACCTTGTCACGGGCATCGAAGAACCGTTTCTGACGGCGTACAAGAACGGCAGCTTCCAGTACCTGCTGATCGTGGCCGACCGGGTGTAGCGGGCCCGCGCGGACGCCGAGCGGCGCGGTCCGGCCACGGGAGGGTGCCCCGTGGCCTGGCCGCGCCGCCGTCATGCCGCCCCTCGGGGCAGTGAATGTGCCGGCCTGTCAGATGGCGGTCAGCGTCGTCCACTTCTGCGCGTCGGTGCCGTTGCAGTCCCACAGCTGGAGCTGGGTGCCGTCCGCCGTCGAGGAGTTGGGGTCGTCGAGGCAGCGGCCGGACGCCGGGTTGCGGTAGCCCCCGTCGTAGGGCTGCCAGACCTGGTTGGCGCCGCCGTTGCAGTCCCAGATCTGCACCTTCGTGCCGTCGCCGGTGCCGAGGTCGGCCGCGTCCAGGCACTTGCCGACCGCCCGCAGGGTGCCGTCGGTGCGCAGCTGCCACCACTGGGCGTCGCTGCTGTTGCACGACCACAGCTGGACGGCGGTGCCGTTGGCGGCGCTGTCGCCGTTGTCGTCGAGGCACTTGCCCGCGATGCCGGAGTGCACGGTGCCGCCGTTCGGCACCGGGGGCGTGATCCAGCCGGCGGCGTCCGCGGCCTGGATGCCGGCGTCGAAGGCGTCGGCCATCTTCTGGTAGCCGCCGTCGTTGGGGTGCAGCGCGTCCGACAGGTCGGCGGTGGTCAGGGCGCTCATGTCGACGAATCCCACGTGCTTGCCCGCGTTCTGCTCGGCCTGCACGATGCCGGGCACCGCCGCGTTGAACGCGGGCCGGTTGGGCTCCTCCACCGCGTTGGTCGACACGATCAGCGAGCCGACCAGCACGGTGACGCCGGGCACGTCCGCGGTGATCTGGTCGATCAGGGCGTGCAACCGGTCGGTGGCGGTGGCGACCTGGTAGTTCTGGTTGAGGTCGTTGGTGCCGATCTCCAGGGTGACGACGTCGGGCCGGTAGCGGTCGAGCACACCGTCCGCGATGCCGGCGATCTGGTCGATCCGCCAGCCGGAGTGCCCTTCGTTGTCCGGGTCGCCCATCGTGCCGTTGCGGCCGGTGCCGACGAAGTCCAACGCGTGTCCCTGGCCGGACAGTTCGTCCCACAGCGCGGACCGGTAGCTGTCACCGGTGCTGCTGCCGACGCCCCAGGTGATCGAGTCGCCCAGCGGCATCACCCGCAGGCTCGACGCGGCGGCGGGCGAGACGGCGGACGACACGGCGGACGCGGAGGCGGAGGCGGGGGAAGCCGCCGGGGCGGCCGCCGCGGCCGGCAGCGCGGTGCCCGCACCGGCCCCGACCGCGGCGGCCAGCGCCAGGGCGAGCAGTAAGGGGGATCTTCTCATCGTCGTGCCACGCTCCTTCACGGGTCCACGCGGTCAGGCGTGGACGGGAAGTGGGGGGGAAGGGAAGGGGTGGTGCGCGGGACGAACGGCCGGGTCAGCCGGCCGCGTTGAGCAGGTCGAGCACGCTCTGCTGGCAGCCGTAGTCGCTGCTGCCGCTGCCGCCGGCCCAGTGCGGGCCGTACTGGTCGAGCGCGTTGCGGTCGTGGGCGTAGGCGGAGTTCGCCCACGCGGTGAGGTCGGCGGCGTAGGGGTGGTCGGACAGCTGGGTGTTGAGCTTGCCCAGCCCGCGCACGTAGGCGCCCTTGAAGCTCGGGCCGTCGCCGGTGCAGCCGTCGCCCTCGCCCGGCTCGCGCAGCACCCCGCCGGAGACGAGCTTGACCGTGGAGGCGTCGGCGAGGGTACGGGCGGTGGTCAGCAGGCCCGAGTCACCGGTCGCCTTGTACAGCTCCGTCAACCCGCCGAGCACCACGCCCTGGTTGTACGTCCAGGTGGTCTGCCCGTTGTTGGCGCACGAGTCGTCGAGGCCGTCGTTGATCATGTGGTCGCTGTTGATCATGCCGCTGTTCTGGAACCACGACCACTCGGTGTTCGCCCGGCCCAGGTAGGTGGTGTCGCCCGAGATCCGGTTGTGCAGCGCCGCGTTGAGGTAGAGGTACAGCTCGTTGGTGATGGCGTTCTTGTACTGGCCGCCGGTGTTCCAGCGCACCCCGCCGCCGCAGGTGCTGTTCCAGTTGTCGGCCATGTGGTCGGCGTCGGCCCGCGCGGTGGTCAGGTAGCGGCTGTCGCCGGTCGCGTCGTAGGCGTCCACCCACGCCAGGCCCCACCAACCGGTGTCGTCCAGGTAGCTGTTGGTGAAGTTGCCGTCCTGCGCGTTGATGTTCGCGTTGTACGTCTCGCTGATCGCGTACTTGTAGCTCGGCATGCCGCTGACCCGGGCGTTGTCGATGATCGCCGTCAGCGCGTTGGCGCTGGTCCACCAGCCGTTGCCGCCGAACAGCTTGCTGCCGCGGTCGTAGGACATCATCAGCGCGGTCGCCGCGGCGGTGCCGCGGGACCAGGCGTTCCAGGTGGTGCGGGCCCACGCGGTGCAGGCGATGTCGCTCGTCCCGGCCGGCTCGCCGCAGGCGCGCACCGCGCCGACGCCTTCGTTGTTCCAGTCGTCGACGTTGTACATCAGCGTGCGCCAGCCGCCGTTGCCGGACGGGACGGAGGTGGCGCCGAGCTTGCTGCCGTCGCTCCAGGTGCGGCCGCCGTCCCAGGACCGGTCGAGCCACACCTGGTCGCCGGCGCCGCCGTTGCCGATCGACCCCCACGCCATGGCGTCGTTGTCGTCGAAGTGCAGCACGATCGAGCGGGAGTCGACGGAGGCGGTCACCGGCTGCCGGTCCTGCGTGCTGAGCGCGGGGTCCCGGGCATCGCAGTAGCTGTTGCAGACGGTCGTGGCCGCGCTGACAGCGCTGACCGCGGGCGAGGACTGCTCCGGCGGTGCGGCACCTTGCGCCACGGCGACTGACATCGTTGTCAGAACGGCCGTGAGGACAGCGATGCGCAGTGTTCTCATTGCTCGCATGGGGGGCTCCTGAGCCGTGGTCTGGCGTGCGGGAACACGCGAGTTGGGGGGAAGGGGCTCTGGTCGGAAGCTAGCCAGCGGGTGCGGGCGCGTCAAGGACCCGGGCGGATGGTCGGATCACTCGGGCGCCGCGGGCGCGGGTGCCCGTAGCGGCGCCCGGTCGCCCCGCTCCGGGCAGGACGTCGGGCGCTGGTGAGCCGCCTCAGCGTTCACCGGCGGAACTCCCGTACCGGCAGCCTCGGTTCGCCGACCAGTCGTCGGAGGTCTGCGGAGCCTGGTCCGGGGGGCGGTCGGGGGCGGTCGGGCGGTCGGGGGCTGACTCAAGCGTGGTGGAGCGGCGCGAGGGGCGGGTGGGCGCCGCCGGAATCCCGCGCCGGCGTGCAGGTCATGATGCGGACGTCGTTCTCGGGCAGCTTGAGGACGTCGTAGTGGAAGACGCGGCGGCCCGCGGACGGGTGTGCGGCGCTTCGCCGCCCGCCCATCCGTGCGCCGAGCGACGGGGACTTCCACAGGGCGCGGAAGTGCGCGCTGGCCGCGGTGGCCTGTGCGACGAGTCCGGCCAGCTCGCGGTCGTCGGGATAGGCGGCGAGGGTCAGGCGCAGTTCGGCGACGAGCGCGGTGGTGAAGTCGGGGTCGCCGTCGCCGGTCGGAAGCACGGCTGTTCCGCCGGGCGCGGGGGGATCGACGAACAGGGCCCGGACCAGGTTGCGCGGGGCCAGGGGGTGCTGGTCGGGGTCGGCCAGCAGGGCGGCCCAGGACGGGTTCCACGCCAGCAGGGTCCAGTCGGCGGCGAAGACCCCGGCGGGGATGTCGCCGAGGTGCCGGACCAGCCGCGCGACGCTCGCCGGCACCTGGTCGGGCACCTGGCCGGGTACGGGCGGCAGCAGCCCGGCGACCAGGTGCAGGCGGCATGCCTCGTCCGGGCTCAGCCGCAGCGCCCTGGCGAGCGCGGCGAGCACCTCGCGCGAGGGGCGCCGTGAACGGCCCTGCTCCAGGCGCAGCAGGTAGTCGACGGAGACGCCGGCGAGCGCGGCGAGTTCCTCACGGCGCAGGCCCGCGGTGCGGCGGCGGCGCGTCGCGGGGAGCCCGACGTCGGCAGCGGTCAGGCGCCCGCGCCAGGCACGCAACGCCTCGCCCAGCGTGTTCTCGGCCCGCGTCGGTTCATCCATGCTCGCTCCTCGCTCCCGCTCAGCGTAGTACCGGCGTTCTGGTGATCAGCAGGGCTCTGGCTGCGGCCGCCGGCCGGATCGAAGGTGGGGACGGATCGGATACGGCCGAGGAAGGGACACCATCATGAGTCAGGCGCAGTCCGGTGCGAGCCAGGCGGGCGGGGCCCCCGCCGGTGCTCCGCAGGGGTCGGGCCCGGCGTTGGCCGGGCGGGTCGCGCTGGTCACCGGGGCCTCCAGCGGGATCGGGCGGGCGACGGCGCTGGCGGTCGCCGAGCAGGGCGGTGCGGTCGCGGTCACCGCGCGCCGCGCCGACCGGCTCGAGGAGCTCGCCGGGGGCATCCGGGCGCGTGGCGGCTCGGTGCTGGTGCTGCCGGCGGACCTGTCGGACCCGGCGCAGGTCGACGCCGTGGTCGAGCACACCGTCGTGCACTTCGGGCGGCTGGACGTGCTGGTGAACAACGCGGCCGCCAGCGCACCCGGGTTCGTCGAGCACAGCGACCCGGCGCGGTGGGACACCCTGGTGGAGGTCAACTTCCGCGCTGTGCTGCGCCTTTCGCACACCGCGCTGCCGCACCTCCTGCGGGCGGCCGACGGGCCGGCGGGCGTCGCGGACGTCGTCAACATCAGCTCGGTCGTCGGGCGCAAGCCCATCAAGGGCAACGCGGTGTACTCGGCGGCCAAGCACGCGGTCATCGCCTTCGGCGACGCGTTCCGCCAGGAAGTGGCGCTGCGCAAGGTGCGGGTCGGTGTCGTCGAGCCGGGCATGGTGGCCACGGACATGACGGTCGGCACCGGCGTCGGGGACGAGGCCGGGCACACGATGACCGAGCGGGACTGGCTGCACGTGGACGATGTGGCGCGTGCCGTCGTCTTCATGGTCACCCAGCCGCGGCACTCCGCGGTCAGCGAGATCCTGCTGCGGCCGACCGCCCAGGAGTACTGATCCGCTCGGCGGGCGGGCGAGCCGGCCCGTGCGAGCGCGGGTCGCTTCCCCGTCCGGCGCCGCCCGACGCCGCTCGACGCCGCTCGGCAGACCGGCGGCGGGACGGCCCTCAGTTGATGATCTCGGCGCGGCTGTCCTGGCGCGTCGCGGACAGCCGGTCCCGCCACATCCGGAGCGCTTCGGGTGTCTGGCGGGTCCAGTCCGTGACCTCGCCGAGGATGCGGAGCGGGTGCTTGCTGCGGTAGGAGCGGGTGGGGTTGCCGGGGAACTTCTTGTCGGTGACGTTGGGGTCGTGTTCGAAATCCCCGGTGGGCTCGACGGCGTACACCCGCGGGGGCCCGTCGCCGGCGGCGAGTTCGGCGGCGAGCCCCGCGCCGTCCCGCAACGCGGTGAAGTAGATGTGGTTCATCACGACCTCGGGCCGGTAGTTGGAGCGGAACCCGGGGGTGAGCTGGTCCCCGGTCCGCAGATCGGCCTTGGTCCCGTGGAAGAACGGCCCGTCGTCCAGCACCTCGCTCATCGCGGCAGATTACCAAGCCGCCGCGGGCACAGGGTGCGTACGCACGCGGGCCGACCCGCGTACCGCGGCGGGGCCTTCGTGCCGAGGGGATGCCGGTGCCGGTGCACGAGATCGCCCGCCGGACGGGCGGTCCGGGCACCAGCACCGGCACCAGCACCGGCACCGGCACCGGCACCGGCACCGGCACCGGCACCAGGTTCGACGCCGAAGCTGGTGCCTCAGCCGCGGGCTGCGACGTCTCAAGCGGG
>NZ_JBYIRM010000045.1:0-59258 GCF_057708105.1 Actinacidiphila sp. bgisy144
ATTTGAATAAGGCCCCAACCCCCGAGGCTTGTCCCGGGGGTTGGGGCCTTTTTGCTGCTCGTTACCCTCATGTTCACGTCGCAACGGGAACCTGGGCACCCCGACAGGCGGAGGTGTGGAGACGTGCAGCAGATGACGACTGCCGGACGGCGGCCCGGGATCGCTTGCGAGATGACCGCGACCGCGGTGCGCGACACCCTGAAAGCGCTCGGCATCGGCCGCGGCGACGAGGTCATCGTGCCGTCGTACGGTCCCGGCGCGCCCGCCGACGGGACCCGGCTGGCCGGAGCCACCCCCGTGTTCGCCGACATCGACCCCCGGACCTTCTGTGTGGACCCCGCGTCCGTGGCGGCCTGCGTCACCGCCCGCACCGCCGCCCTGCTGCCGGTGAACGTCTTCGGGCACCCCGCCCCCATGGACCGCCTGGAGGGCCTTGCGAGCCGGCACGGGCTCGCGGTGGTCGAGGAGACCCCGAGCAGCGAGGACGTCGGCGCCGTCGCCCGCCGCCGGGCCCACGCCCGCTTCCTGGACTCCGCGCTCACCGGGGTCGTGGTGCCGTACACCGAGCCTGGCGCGCATCATCTCTACCACCAGTACACCGTGCGGGTGCCGGGCAATGGCCGGCCGGACCGGGACGCCTACCTGCGGGCGCTCGCCGTGCGCGGGGTGCGCGCGACCCTGGCCGTACCGGTGCCGGTGCACCGGATGCCGGCGCACCGGGCCGCCCCGCCGGCGGAACTGCCGCAGACCGAGCTGGTGGCCGCCGATTCGCTGTCGCTGCCGGTCCACTCGGCCCTGACCCAGCGTGAGTTGACCCACATGGCGACGGTTTGCAACCGGCTCGGTGGGATCGTCTGACCATCGTCCGACGGCCGTTTTCGCGCACGGCCGTCGATGGGCTACGATCTTCCCATCGACGCGCCCCAATAGCTCAGTCGGTAGAGCGTCTCCATGGTAAGGAGAAGGTCTACGGTTCGATTCCGTATTGGGGCTCTGCGAAAAGGAAAGGCCCCCGCCGTTCGGCGGGGGCCTTTTCCGTGCGCGCCGGAGTCGGCGCGCCGGAGTCAGCGCGCCAAGGTCAGGGCGTCGGCAGCGTGGGGACCCGCATCGCGAGGATCGCCATGTCGTCGGAGGGCGCGTCCGCGGCGAAGCGTTCCACGGCCCGCTGGATGCGCGCGGCGACCGCGCCGGCCGTCAGGCCCGTACACGTGGCCAGGACGTCGGCGAGGCCGTCGTCGCCCAGCATGCGGCTGCCCTCGCGGCGCTCGGTGACGCCGTCGGTGACACACAGCAGGACGTCGCCCGGGTCGAGGGTGACGGACTGCTCGTAGAGGTCGAGGTCGTCCATGACACCGAGCAGGGGCTGCGGTTCCGCGGCGGGTTCCACGCTGCCGTCGGGGCGCAGGCGCAGCGGCAGCGGGTGCCCGGCGCAGACCATGCGCAGTTCGGCGCTGCCGTCCTCGCGGGGCCACAGCTCGCCGTACAGGAGGGTCAGGAAGCGGCTGCGGGCGCCCTCGTCGAGGATGGCGGCGTTGAGGAGTTGCAGGACGGAGGGGCCGCCGAAGCCCTCGCGGGCGAGCAGGCGCAGGGCGTGCCGGGCCAGCCCCGTGACGGCGGCGGCCTCGGGGCCGGTGCCGCAGACGTCGCCGATGGCGAAGCCCCAGCAGCCCTCGCGGATCGGGAAGAGGTCGTAGAAGTCGCCGCCGACCTCGTTGCCCTCGCCGGCGGCGCGGTAGACGACCTCGACCTCGACGCCGGGGATGTGGGGCAGCTCGGGCGGCAGCAGGCTGCGCTGGAGGGCCTGGCTGATGGCGGTGCGCTCGCTGTAGAGGCGGGCGTTGTCCAGGGCGAGGGCGGCGCGGCGGGAGAGGTCCTCGGCGAGTTCGAGGATCTCCTGCCGGAAGCGTTCGTCGGTGGGCTTGCCGAGGGTGAGCATGCCGATCACGCGGTTGCGGGCGACCAGAGGCAGCACGACCGTTTCGCCGCCGACGGCGGCGGCGGTGGCCAGGGCGACGCCCGGGGTGGTGGTGGAGCGGGCGCCGGGGGTGGTGCCGACGCCGAGGCTGCGCAGGGAGGCGCGCAGGGCGCTGGAGTGGGCGGCGTCGGAGGGCGCGGTCCAGATCCGGGCGCCGGGGGTGGGGTCGGGCTCGGGCGGTCGGACCTGCTGGAGGAGGGCCTTGATGCCGTCGATGCGGTCCTCGTCCTCGTGGAGGACGAAGGCGAGTTCGGGTTCGGACTGCTCGGCGATGGTGTAGACGGCGCACCAGCTGGCGAGGGTGGGCACGGTCATCTGGGCCATGAGGGCCAGGGTCTGGTCGCGTTCGAGGGTGCCGGCGAGCAGGTCGGAGGCTTCGACGAGGAAGGACAGCGAGCCGCGGCGGAGCCGTTCGAGTTCGGTGAGGCGGGCGCTCTCGACGGCCAGGGCGATCCGGTCGGCGGCGAACTGGAGGCGCAGGGCCTCCTGGTTGCTGTAGCGGCCGGGGGCTTCGGCGGCGACGCCGAGGGAGCCGGTGAGGCGGCCTTCGACCTTGAGCGGGACGGTGACGACCGAGCGCATGCCGGTGCCGGACAGCAGTGGTACGGCGCCGGGTACGGCGGTGAGGTCCTCGTGGACGGCGGGCATGCGGGCGCTGCCGTAGCGGCCGGTGCCGGCTTCGACGGGGACGCGGGCGAAGCGCTGGCGGGCGGAGGGCAGGCCGGTGGAGGCGCGCACTTCGAGTTCGGTCTCGTCGTCGGTGGCCAGCAGCAGGTAGGCGGCGTCGCCGTCGAGCATGTCGCGGGCGCGTTCCACGGTGCGCTGGAGGAGGCCGTCGAGGTCGTCGGGGGCGGGGGAGCCGATGAAGACCTCGAAGGCGTCGGTGGCCTTGCCGCGCTGGGAGGCGTGGGGGTCGGTGCCGTGGCTGCCGCGGTTAGGTGTCTGGAGGACGGCGCGCTCCTCGGCGCGGACCAGCAGGCAGACGGTGGAGGGTTCGCCGGCGGTGTCGCGGACGCGCAGGTGGGAGCCGTAGACGGGCAGGACGCGGCCGCCGGCGTCGCGCAGGCCGTAGGTGCCTTCCCAGCGGGAGAGCTGGAGGGCGTCGGCGAGGCCGATGCCGGTGCCGGGGGTCTGCGGCCAGGCGGCGAGGTCGGCGAGGGACTTGCCGACGATGTCGGCGGCGGTGTGGCCGAACAGGTCGGTGGCGTCGTCGTTCCAGCGGGTGATGGTGCCCGCGCGGTCGACCTGGACGACGGCGACGCGGACGCTCTCGTCGGCGACGGGGAGGCTGGCGGTGGGCAGGACCGGGCCGGCGGAGCGGGTGCCGGTGGGGCGCTGGGGCAGTTCGAGCTGGAACCAGACGTACTTGCCGGCGGCGGAGTACTCCACGCCCCAGCGGCTGGCCAGGGCGGAGCAGAGCAGCAGGCCGCGGCCGCCTTCGTTGTCGGTCTCGCGGAACTGGCGGCCGCGGGTCTGCATGGGGACTTCGCGCTCGGGGTAGTGGTCGGCGACCTCGACGCGGACGGCGGTGTCGTACCGCAGGCACTGCACGTCGGCGGCGGTGCCGGCGTGGACGACCGCGTTGGTGACCAGTTCGCTGGTCAGGACGACGGCGTCGTCGACCACGTCGGCGAAGCCCCAGCCGTGGAGGGTGTCGCGGACGAAGGCGCGGGCGATCGCGACGGACCGTCCCACCGGTTCGAAGGTGGCCGCTGCACGCGCCGTGATCACCGATCTCCTCATGGTTCGTGTCCGGGCGGGCGGGGCGCCCGCGGCTGCCGGGGCGTTTCCGGGTTGCTGGAACGTCACTCGGCGGCTCCCCTGCGTGTGCGCCCGTCGGGAGGCTGGACCTTCCGGCTGGGCAGCACCGTTCACGTTACCTACCCGCACCGACCGTGTGTGCGCCGGTTACCCGTGTTTCCACCCCGATCGTGGTCGCAGTTCCGCGGATGCGGCCGAACTGTTATGGGAGGGGTGGGCCGTAGTGAAACACTGGGCATGTTCTGAAGGTTGCAAGCTTGCTCATCTGCGGGTCGGTCGACCCTCCGGGAGGCACACGGTGGAGTCTGGCGCGTCGGCGCGGGCCACGGTCACGCGTACGAAGAACGGGCGATCCCGTGGGGGTGGGACCGTCGAGGTGGACTCGGCGGCGCTCACCAAGCTGCTGGGGGCGCTGTCGGCGATGCGGGACGGGAACTTCCGCAAGCGGCTGCCGGTGTCGGGGGACGGGCCGCTGGCGGAGATCGCGGTGGTCTTCAACGAGGTCGCGGACCGTAACCAGCACCTCACCGGTGAGCTGGCGCGGGTGCGGCGGGTGGTGGGCCGGGACGGGAAGCTGACCGAGCGGCTGGAGACGGGGCCGTCGGAGGGTGCGTGGGCGGCGGCGATCGAGGCGTCGAACGCGCTGGTGGACGACCTGGTGCGGCCGGTGTCGGAGGTCGGGCGGGTGCTGTCGGCGGTGGCCGAGGGCGATCTCGAGCAGCGGATGGACCTGCGGGCGCAGAACGCGGACGGGTCGGCGCATCCGCTGCGCGGGGAGTTCCTGAAGGTGGGCCGGACGGTCAACGGCCTGGTGGACCAGTTGTCGGCGTTCACCGACGAGGTGACGCGGGTGGCGAGCGAGGTCGGCACCGAGGGCAAGCTCGGCGGGCAGGCGCGGGTGCGGGGCGTGTCCGGGTCCTGGAAGGACCTGACGGACTCGGTCAACACGATGGCGTACCGGTTGACGGCGCAGGTGCGGGACATCGCGCTGGTGACGACGGCGGTCGCGAAGGGTGACCTGTCGCGCAAGGTGACGGTGCATGTCGCGGGCGAGATGCTGGAGCTGAAGAACACCGTCAACACGATGGTGGACCAGCTCTCGTCGTTCTCGTCCGAGGTGACGCGGGTGGCGCGTGAGGTGGGCACCGAGGGTGAGCTGGGCGGCCAGGCGCAGGTGCCGGGGGTGGCCGGGGTCTGGAAGGACCTGACGGACTCGGTGAACCTGATGGCGGGCAATCTGACCGCTCAGGTGCGGGACATCGCGCAGGTGACGACGGCGGTCGCCAACGGCGATCTGACGCAGAAGATCACCATCGGGGCGCGGGGCGAGGTCGCGCAGCTGGCCGAGACGATCAACGCGATGACGGAGACGCTGCGGACGTTCGCCGACGAGGTGACGCGGGTCGCGGGGGAGATCGGCGCGGAGGGCCAGCTCGGCGGTCAGGCGCAGGTGCCGGGGGTGGCGGGCACCTGGAAGGACCTGACGGATTCGGTGAACACCGCGTTCCGGAACCTTACGGCGCAGGTGCGGGACATCGCGCAGGTGACGACGGCGGTGGCCGGTGGTGATCTGTCGCAGAAGGTGACGGTGGACGTCTCCGGCGAGATGCTGGAGTTGAAGAACACCGTGAACACGATGGTGGACCAGCTGTCGGCGTTCGGTGACGAGGTGACGCGGGTCGCGCGCGAGGTCGGTGTCGAGGGCCAGTTGGGCGGCCAGGCGCAGGTGTCGGGTGCGGCGGGGACGTGGAAGGACCTGACGGACTCCGTCAACAACGCGTTCCGGAACCTGACGGCCCAGGTGCGGAACATCGCGCAGGTGACGACGGCGGTCGCGAACGGTGATCTGTCGCAGAAGGTGACGGTGGATGTCTCCGGCGAGATGCTGGAGTTGAAGAACACCGTGAACACCATGGTGGACCAGCTGAGTTCGTTCTCGCAGCAGGTCACGCGGATGGCGCGGGACGTGGGGACCGAGGGGCGGCTGGGCGGTCAGGCCCGGGTGGACGGGGTGTCGGGTACCTGGAAGGACCTGACGGACTCCGTCAACTTCATGGCGGGCAACCTGACGTCGCAGGTGCGGCAGATCGCGCAGGTGACGACGGCGGTGGCGCGCGGTGACCTGTCGCAGAAGATCGACGTGGACGCGCGGGGCGAGATCCTGGAGCTGAAGAACACCATCAACACGATGGTGGACCAGCTGTCGTCGTTCGCGGAGCAGGTCACCAGGGTGGCCCGTGAGGTGGGTACGGACGGGCGGCTGGGCGGTCAGGCGCAGGTGCCGGGTGTGGCCGGTGTGTGGCGGGACCTGACGGACTCGGTGAACTTCATGGCCGGCAACCTGACCGGCCAGGTGCGCAACATCGCCCAGGTCGCGACGGCGGTGGCGCGCGGTGATCTGTCGCAGAAGATCGACGTGGACGCCAAGGGCGAGATCCTGGAGCTGAAGAACACCCTGAACACGATGGTGGACCAGCTGTCGTCGTTCGCGGAGCAGGTGACCAGGGTGGCCCGTGAGGTGGGTACCGAGGGCATTCTGGGCGGCCAGGCGGAGGTCAAGGGCGTCAGCGGTACGTGGAAGGACCTGACGCAGTCGGTCAACTTCATGGCGAACAACCTGACCTCCCAGGTGCGCAACATCGCCGATGTGACGTCGGCGGTGGCGGCGGGGGACCTGTCGCGGAAGATCACGGTCGACGCGAAGGGCGAGATCCTCGCGCTGGTGACGACGGTGAACACGATGGTGGACACGCTGTCGGCGTTCGGTGACGAGGTCACCCGGGTGGCGCGCGAGGTGGGTACCGAGGGCCAGTTGGGCGGTCAGGCGCGGGTGCGTGACGCGTCGGGCATCTGGAAGGACCTGACCGACTCGGTGAACGGCATGGCGTCGAACCTGACGTCGCAGGTGCGGTCGATCTCCTCGGTGGCCACGGCGGTCGCCAACGGCGACCTGACGAAGAAGATCGACGTGGACGCCCGGGGCGAGATCCTGGAGCTGAAGAACACCATCAACACGATGGTGGACACGCTGTCGGCGTTCGGTGACGAGGTCACCCGGGTGGCGCGCGAGGTGGGTACCGAGGGCATCCTCGGCGGCCAGGCGCGGGTGCCGGGGGTCGCGGGCACCTGGAAGGACCTGACGGAGTCCGTCAACGGGATGGCGTCCAACCTGACCGGTCAGGTGCGGCAGATCGCGCAGGTGACGACGGCGGTGGCGCGCGGTGACCTGTCGAAGAAGATCGACGTGGACGCGCGCGGCGAGATCCTGGAGCTGAAGACCACGATCAACACCATGGTCGGGCAGCTGTCGGCGTTCGGTGACGAGGTGACGCGGGTCGCCCGCGAGGTGGGTACCGAGGGGCGGCTGGGCGGGCAGGCGCGGGTGCCGGGCGTGTCGGGGATCTGGAAGGACCTCACCGAGTCGGTGAACCTGATGGCCAACAACCTGACCTCGCAGGTGCGCAACATCGCGCAGGTGGCCACGGCGGTGACCCGCGGCGATCTGAACCTGCGGATCGACGTGGACGCGGCCGGGGAGATCCTGGAGCTCCAGGACTACATCAACACGATGATCGTGCGCCTGCGCGAGACGACGCTCGCCAACAAGGAGCAGGACTGGCTCAAGGGCAACCTGGCCCGGATCTCCGGTCTGATGCAGGGGCGGCGCGACCTGCGCGACGTGGCGGCGCTGATCATGAGCGAGCTGACGCCGGTGGTGTCGGCGCAGCACGGCGCGTTCTTCCTCGCGCGGGACACCGCGGAGTCCGGTGAGGAGTACGAGCTGGCGCTGATCGGCAGTTACGGCTTCTCGCGGCGCACGATGTCGTCGGTGTTCCTGCCGGGCGAGGGGCTGATCGGGCAGGCGGCGGTGGAGAAGCGCTCGATCCTGATCGAGCAGGCGCCGCCGGGATACCTGAAGATCGTCTCGGGGCTGGGCGAGGCGCCGCCGGCCCATGTGATCGTGCTGCCGGTGCTCTTCGAGGGGCGGGTGCTGGGGGTGATCGAGCTGGCCGCGTTCCAGCCGTTCACGCAGATCCAGAAGGACTTCCTCGACCAGATCACCGACATCATCGCGATCAGCGTCAACACGATCTCGGTGAACACCAAGACCGAGGGGCTGCTCAAGCAGTCGCAGGAGCTGACCGAGCAACTCCAGGAGCGCTCGGACGAGTTGGAGAACCGGCAGCGGGCGTTGCAGCGGTCCAACGAGGAGCTGGAGGAGAAGGCCGAGCTGCTGGCGGAGCAGAACAGCGCGATCGAGGTGAAGAACACCGAGATCGAGGAGGCCCGGCAGGTCCTGGAGGAGCGCGCCGAGCAGCTCGCGGTGTCGATGCGCTACAAGTCGGAGTTCCTGGCGAACATGTCGCACGAGCTGCGGACGCCGCTGAACTCGCTGCTGATCCTCGCCAAGCTGCTGGCGGACAACGCGGACGCCAACCTCTCGCCGAAGCAGGTGGAGTTCGCCGAGACCATCCACGGCGCCGGCTCCGACCTGCTGGAGCTGATCAACGACATCCTGGACCTGACGAAGGTCGAGGCGGGCAAGATGGACGTCTCGCCGACCCGGATCGCCCTGGTGCAGCTGGTGGACTACGTGGAGGCGACGTTCCGGCCGCTGACGGCGGAGAAGGGCCTGGACTTCTCGGTGCGGGTCTCGCCGGAGCTGCCGGCCACCTTGCACACCGACGAGCAGCGGCTGCTCCAGGTGCTGCGCAACCTGCTGTCGAACGCGGTGAAGTTCACCGACTCCGGGTCGGTGGAGCTGATGATCCGGCCGGCCGGGCCGGACGCGCCGCAGTCGATCCGGGAGCAGCTGCTGGAGGCGGGCACGCTGCGCGACCCCGACCAGCCGCTGATCGCGTTCTCGGTGTCCGACACCGGCATCGGTATCGCGGCGAGCAAGATGCTGGTGATCTTCGAGGCGTTCAAGCAGGCCGACGGCACCACCAGCCGCAAGTACGGCGGCACCGGTCTGGGGCTGTCGATCAGCCGGGAGATCGCGCGCCTGCTGGGCGGTGAGATCCACGCCGACAGCCAGCCGGGCCGCGGCTCGACGTTCACGCTGTACCTGCCGCTGAGCCTCGGCGACACGCTGCCGGTGCAGCCGCAGCCGTCGATCGGCGACGGTGAGGACTTGGAGGGCGAGCAGCGGGCGCAGGGCCGTACCCGCAGCCCCGGCAGCAGCCTGGCCCGGCTGCGCCGCCGCTCCGCGCAGCCCGCGCCCGGCCCGACCCGGCCGGAGCAGGGCGGGAACGGCGCGGGCAGCGGCGACGGCGGGGCCGGGCGGTCCGGGTACGGCGGGTCCGGCGGGTCCGGCGGGTCCGGCGGGTCCGGCGCGGCGAACGGGTCGGGTGTGACGGGTGGCTCGGGTGCCGCTGCGAACGGCCGGGCGGGCGCTCCGGGAGGCGCTGAGGCCGACGCGGACACCGCGGCGCGCGAGACGGCGCACGGGGGCCCGTACCCGGCCTTCAGCGGCGGTTTCAGCGGCGAGAAGGTCCTCATCGTCGACGACGACATCCGCAACGTCTTCGCGCTCACCAGCGTGCTGGAGCAGTACGGGCTGACGGTGCTGTACGCGGAGAACGGCCGCGAGGGCATCGACGTCCTGGAGCAGTACGACGACATCGCCGTGGTGCTGATGGACATCATGATGCCGGAGATGGACGGGTACGCGACGACCGCGGCGATCCGCAAGATGCCGCAGTTCGCGGGGCTGCCGATCATCGCGCTCACCGCGAAGGCGATGAAGGGCGACCGGGAGAAGGCGATCGAGTCGGGCGCGTCGGACTACGTGACCAAGCCGGTGGACACCGACCACCTGCTGGCGCTCATGGCGGACTGGATGCACGCCCGGTGAGCCGCCGGCGGGCGGCCGGGCGCCGTCCGATGATCGACTTTGCGCGAAGATGGCTGAATATTTTGCCGACTTGAGCACTCAAGTGAGGTGTGAGTCGCCCGGGATCTGGGAACCTTACGGTCTCCGCTTGCGTTTCCGTTATGTGCTCAGTGACGTGGCGGTGACAGGGTGTGGCGACCGGCAGGGTGCGACTACCATGACCGGCACAAGGACGGGCGGCGGGACATTGCTGCCCCCGGGGGCGGCGATCGGCGCTTCCGTCGGCGTTGCGAGTCGGGGAGGCCCCAAGCCGGGGCGAGGAGGGCATGGCGTGGTGCAAAAGGCCAAGATCCTCCTGGTCGATGACCGGCCGGAGAATCTGCTGGCGCTGGAGGCGATCCTCTCGGCGCTGGACCAGACCCTGGTCCGTGCATCGTCAGGGGAGGAAGCGCTCAAGGCGCTGCTGACCGACGACTTCGCGGTGATCCTGCTCGATGTCCAGATGCCGGGCATGGACGGGTTCGAGACCGCGGCACACATCAAGCGGCGGGAGCGCACCCGGGACATCCCGATCATCTTCCTCACCGCGATCAACCACGGCCCGCACCACACCTTCCGCGGCTACGCGGCGGGCGCGGTGGACTACATCTCCAAGCCGTTCGACCCGTGGGTGCTGCGCGCCAAGGTCTCGGTGTTCGTGGACCTGTACATGAAGAACTGCCAGCTGCGCGAGCAGGCGGCGCTGCTGCGGCTGCAGTTGGAGCAGGGCGCGCCGTCCGGCGCCGCGGTCGAGGCGGCCGGTGCCGCCGGCGCGAAGGAGTCCGTCGGCCTGCTCGCGGAGCTGTCCGCGCGGCTGGCCGCCGTGGAGGAGCAGGCCGAGGCGCTCGGCAAGCAGCTCGACGGCAGCGCGGACGCCGCGGCGGTCGCCACGGCCGCCCACCTGGAGCGCAAACTCACCGGGCTGCGCCGGGCGTTGGACGCGCTGGACCCCAGCGGCCCGGGCGGCGGCGGCGAGTTGGGCCGGCAGCACAGCGGCTGAGGCGGCGGCGCGGGCGGCCGCGGGCCAGGACGCCCCGGCCCGCCGCCCGCGCACCGCCCGCCCGCGCACCGGCCGCCCGCAACGCCGGACGCGCCCGGCACGTGACGCGGCGTCAACCCGGTGCCCGGCGTGTTCCGACACGAACGGGCGTATCCCCGTGCAGGCGTGTCACTCGATCACAAGGGCGGTAACCTCGGCCCATGGCCCCCCGTACGTCCGGCACCGCCAAGAAAGCCGCGGCGCGGCCTCCGGCCAAGAAGGCAGCGGCGAAGAAGCCCGCGGCCAAGACCGCGGCCAAGAGCGCTGCCGCCCGACCGCCCGCCAAGAAGGCCGCGGCGGCCAGACCCGCGCCCGCGGCCGCGCCCTCACCCACCGGCGGCCTGTACCGGCTGGTGCGCGCGGTGTGGCTGGGCATCGCCCACGGCGTCGGCGCGATCTTCCGCGGCATAGGGCGCGGTGCGCGCGGCCTGGACCCGGCCCACCGCAAGGACGGCGTGGCGCTGCTGCTGCTCGGCGTGACCCTGGTGGTCGCCGCCGGCACCTGGTCCAACCTCGACGGCCCGGTCGGCGACCTGGTCGCGCTGCTGGTCACCGGCTCCTTCGGGCGGCTGGACCTGCTGGTGCCGTTCCTGGTCGGCGCGGTCGCCGTCCGGCTGATGCGCCACCCCGAGCAGCCCGAGGCCAACGGCCGGATCGTGATCGGCCTGTCCGCTCTGGTGCTCGGCGTGCTCGGCCTGATCGACATCGGCTGCGGCGCGCCGTCCCGCGCCGACGGCGCCCAGGCGCTGCGCGACGCCGGCGGCCTGATCGGCTGGGCCGCGGCCGCGCCCCTGCACTACACGGTCGGCTCCGCGCTCGCCGCGGCGCTGCTCGTGCTGATCACCGTCTTCGGGCTGCTGGTGGTCACCGCCACCCCGGTCAACGCCATCCCGCAGCGGCTGCGGGCCGCCGGTGTCCGGGTGGGCCTGTACGCGCCGCCGCCGGACCCCGACGCGATTCCGCTCGAGGACTTCTTCGACGACGGCGCGGACACCGCCTCCGGGTTCTCCGCCGGCGCGGACGAGGACGACTCCCCGGTGCGCCGGGTGCCCGCCCGCCTGACGAAGTCCCGCGCCGGCCAGGGCGCCGACGCCGACCCGTACGACATAGAGCGTGACGGCGACGAGGCCGGCTCGGGCATGGGCGGGCCCGGCCCTCAGGAGCAGGACAAGCCGCGCCGTAGGTCCCGCAAGCGTGCCGAGCCTGCGCCCGCGGCCAAGGGCGAGGACCTCGACCTCGACCCGGTGGACGTCGCCGCCGCGGCGGCCGCGGCCCTGGACGGCGCGGTGCTGCACGGTGTGCAGCCCTCCCCGCTCGTCGCCGACCTCACCAGCCGGCTCACGAAGCCGGTGCCCGCCGCCCGCGCCGATGACACCGGCGGCCAGGACACCGCCGGCTCCGTACCCGACCTGACCAAGGCGCCGGACCGCACCGACGGCGAGCCTCCGCTGCCGCCGCGTGCCGAGCAGCTCCAGCTGTCCGGCGACATCACCTACGCCCTGCCCTCCCTGGACCTGCTGGAGCGCGGCGGCCCCGGCCGCACCAGGAGCGCGGCCAATGACGCGGTCGTCGCCTCGCTGACCCAGGTGTTCAAGGAGTTCAAGGTCGACGCGGTCGTCACCGGCTTCACCCGCGGCCCGACGGTCACCCGGTACGAGGTCGAGCTGGGCGCCGCGGTGAAGGTGGAGCGGATCACCGCGCTCGCCAAGAACATCGCCTACTCCGTGGCCAGCCCCGATGTGCGGATCATCAGCCCGATCCCCGGCAAGTCCGCGGTCGGCATCGAGATCCCCAACAGCGACCGCGAGATGGTCAACGTCGGCGACCTGCTGCGCTCGGCCGACGCCGCCGGCGAGGACCACCCGATGACCGTCGCGCTCGGCAAGGACGTCGAAGGCGGCTACGTCGTCGCCAACCTCACGAAGATGCCGCACGTCCTGGTCGCCGGCGCCACCGGCTCCGGCAAGTCCTCCTGCATCAACTGCCTGATCACCTCCGTGATGTGCCGGGCCACCCCGGACGAGGTGCGGATGGTGCTGGTCGACCCCAAGCGGGTGGAGCTGACCGCCTACGAGGGCATCCCGCACCTGATCACGCCGATCATCACCAACCCCAAGCGCGCCGCCGAGGCCCTCCAGTGGGTGGTGCGCGAGATGGACCTGCGCTACGACGACCTCGCCGCGTACGGCTTCCGGCACATCGACGACTTCAACGCGGCGGTGCGCTCGGGCAAGGCCAAGACCCCCGAGGGCAGCGAACGGGAACTGACCCCGTACCCCTACCTGCTGGTGATCGTGGACGAGCTGGCCGACCTGATGATGGTCGCGCCGCGCGACGTGGAGGACTCCATCGTCCGCATCACCCAGCTCGCCCGCGCCGCCGGCATCCACCTGGTGCTGGCCACCCAGCGGCCGAGCGTCGACGTCGTCACCGGCCTGATCAAGGCCAACGTGCCCTCCCGGCTCGCCTTCGCCACCTCCTCCCTCGCCGACAGCCGGGTCATCCTCGACCAGCCCGGCGCGGAGAAGCTCATCGGCAAGGGCGACGGGCTGTTCCTGCCGATGGGCGCGAACAAGCCGATCCGGATGCAGGGCGCGTTCGTCACCGAGGACGAGATCGCCAAGGTGGTCGAGCACTGCAAGGCGCAGCTCACCCCGACCTACCGCAGCGACGTCACCGTCGGCAGCGGCCCCAAGAAGGAGATCGACGAGGACATCGGCGACGACCTGGACCTGCTGTGCCAGGCGGCCGAACTGGTGGTCTCCACGCAGTTCGGCTCCACCTCGATGCTCCAGCGCAAGCTGCGGGTGGGCTTCGCCAAGGCCGGGCGACTGATGGACCTGATGGAGTCGCGCGGCATCGTCGGCCCGAGCGAGGGCTCCAAGGCACGCGACGTGCTGGTCAAGGGCGACGAGCTGGACGGGGTGCTGGCGGTCATCCGCGGCGGCGACGCACCGGCCTGAGACGCCCCGGCGGCACCCCGCCGCGGGCGTCGCGGGCCGCCGGGCGGTGCTACCCGCGGACGCACCCGGACGTGCGTACCATTCGTCACACAAGTGGAGTCGTGGCACGTGTGATCCCGGCCGAGTCGGGGCACGTTCAAGGGCAACCGTTTCTCCGGTCCACGCGTCAAGCTGTACAGGCCGGACGACCGTCGTCCCGCGGACACCCCACCTGCCCGCGGGCGCGGCCCCAACCCCCAGACCACCTGCCCCGGTGATTCGTACCGCCCCTAGACTGACCTTCCAGCAGGCGGCTGCACGCTCGAAAGGCGCCCTCGTGTCCATCGGCAACTCGCCCCCCGCCGACCGTCCTTCGGTCGGCCGCGCCCTCGCCCAGGCCCGTACCGAGGCGGGACTGACCGTTGACGAGGTCAGTACCGCCACCCGGGTGCGGGTGCCGATCCTCCAGGCGATCGAGCAGGACGACTTCTCCCGCTGCGGCGGCGACGTCTACGCCCGCGGCCACATCCGCGCCGTCGCCCGCGCGGTGGGACTCGGCCCCGACCCGCTGGTCGCCCAGTACGCCGCCGACCACGACACCGACTCCGCGCCGCCCCCGGTCGCACCGCTGTACGAGGCGGAGCGCATCAAGTCCGAGCCGCGCCGCCCGAACTGGACCGCCGCCATGGTCGCCGCGATCGTGGCCGTCATCGGCTTCGTCGGGTACACCGCGGTCAGCGGCAGCGGCGGCAGCGGGAAGTCCACCGCCGAGTCCACCACGAGCGCCACCGCCTCGCCCACCGCCCCCGCGACGACGACATCCGCGCCCCAGGGCAACGGCGCGCCCACCAACCCGCAGCCGACCGACACCGGCAGCGCCATCGCCGAAGCACCGCCCGGGAAGGTCACGGTCAAGGTGACCGCGCAGGGCGGCGCGAGCTGGATCCAGGCCACCGACGGCACCGGCAAGCAGCTCTTCCAGGCGTCCCTCAAGGAGGGCGAATCCAAGACCTGGACCGACGACAAGAAGATCAAGCTGATCGTCGGCAACGCGGGCGCGGTCCAGCTCTTCGTCAACGGCAAGGACCTGGGCCCCGCCGGCGACAAGGGACAGGTCGTACGGCTGACGTACACGCCGGGCGACCCGACGCAGGGCTGAGACCGGCCAGGTCCCCGGGGCCCGCGGGCGGCCCCACCTGGGGCGCCCGCCCGCGCGCGGGCAGCAGGCGGACCTGCGTTCGGCCGACCGCGCGGCGAAGCCCCTGACAGGCCACCGGGTAGTCTGGTCCCTATGCCCGAACCCCGTACCGTCGCCCTTGTCACGCTCGGCTGCGCCCGCAATGAGGTGGACTCGGAGGAGCTCGCCGGACGGCTGGCGGCGGACGGCTGGCGGCTCGTCGAGGACGCCGCCGACGCCGACGTGGCCGTGGTGAACACCTGCGGCTTCGTCGACGCCGCCAAGAAGGACTCGGTCGACGCCCTGCTGGAGGCCAACGACCTCAAGGCACAGGGCCGCACCCAGGCGGTCGTGGCGGTGGGCTGCATGGCCGAGCGGTACGGCAAGGACCTCGCCGAGGCGCTGCCGGAGGCCGACGGCGTCCTCGGCTTCGACGACTACGCCGACATCTCCGACCGGCTGCGCACCATCCTCGGCGGCGGCATCCACGCCCCCCACACCCCGCGCGACCGGCGCAAGCTGCTGCCGGTCAGCCCCGCGGAGCGGCAGCGCGCGGTCTCCGGTGCCGGCGGCGAGGGCGCGCGCGGCGCGGTGGCGCTGCCCGGGCACGGCCAGGGCGCGGCTGGGGCGGACGGGGGCCACGCGGCCGGCGGGAGCGACGGGGCCGACGGGAGCAGAGGCGGCGCGCTTGCCGAACAAGGCGGCGTCCGGGACGTGCCGGACCTGCCCGAGGGCGTCGCGCCCGCGTCAGGACCGCGCGCCCCGCTGCGCCGGCGGCTCGACTCGGGACCGGTCGCGTCCGTGAAGCTCGCCTCCGGCTGCGACCGCCGCTGCACGTTCTGCGCGATCCCGTCCTTCCGCGGCTCGTTCATCTCCCGGCGCCCCTCCGACGTGCTCGGCGAGACCCGCTGGCTGGCCGGGCAGGGCGTGAAGGAGGTCATGCTCGTCAGCGAGAACAACACCTCCTACGGCAAGGACCTCGGCGACATCCGCCTGCTGGAGTCGCTGCTGCCGGAACTGGCCGCCGTCGAGGGCGTGGAGCGGGTGCGGATCAGCTACCTCCAGCCCGCCGAGATGCGGCCCGGGCTCATCGACGTGATGACCGGCACCCCGGGCGTGGTGCCGTACTTCGACCTGTCGTTCCAGCACTCCGCGCCGGGCGTGCTGCGCGCCATGCGCCGCTTCGGCGACACCGAACGCTTCCTCGAACTGCTGCACACGATCCGGTCGAAGGCGCCCGAGGCCGGGGTCCGCTCCAACTTCATCGTCGGCTTCCCCGGCGAGAGCGAGGAGGACCTCGCCGAGCTGGAGCGTTTCCTCAGCGAGGCGCGGCTCGACGCCATCGGCGTGTTCGGCTACTCCGACGAGGAGGGCACCGAGGCCGCCGGCTTCGCGCACAAGCTCGACGAGGACGTGGTCGCCGCCCGGCTCGCGCGGGTCTCCCGGCTGGCGGAGGAACTCACCGCGCAGCGCGCCGAGGAGCGGCTCGGCTCCACCGTCCGGGTCCTCGTCGAGTCCTACGACGAGGAGACCGGCGAGACCACCGGACGCGCCGACCACCAGGCCCCGGAGACCGACGGCCAGGTGATCCTGCTGCCGCCCGCCGGGAACGCCGCCGGTGCGGCGGGCGTTGGGGCTTCCGGCGGGGTGTGGCGGCCGGCGCCCGGGACGTTCGTGACCGCGAAGGTGACGGGCACCGAGGGCGTGGACCTGATCGCCGAAGTGCTGCCCGAATTGGCCGGTGCGTCCGGTGCGCAGGGCACGGAGTGTTCCGAGGGAGTGCGCAGATGAGCGGAGGCGCCGAGCCCACGCCGCCGCGACTTCGGGCGGCTGCCGCGGCGCAACCGGCCGCGGCGGGTGCCGGCGGCGGCAGTGGGCGGAGCGGGGCCTCCACCGGGGCGCGGATCGCCGGCGGGAGCGTCGGCGGAGCGGCCGGGGCGACCGTGGCCGACGGCGCCGGGCGGACCGGGGCAGCACGGCGGACAGCCGGGCAGGCCGGGCTGTGGAACGTCGCGAACCTGCTGACGATGTCCCGGCTCGTGCTGGTCCCCGGGTTCGTCCTGCTGCTGGTGCACGACGACGGGCACGACCCCGCCTGGCGCTCCTTCGCCTGGGCCGCCTTCGCCATCGCCATGATCACCGACCTCTTCGACGGCGAACTGGCCCGGCGCTACGGCCTGGTCACCGACTTCGGCAAGATCGCCGACCCGATCGCGGACAAGGCGATCATGGGTGCGGCGCTGGTCGGGCTGTCCGCACTCGGCGACCTGCCGTGGTGGGTCACCGGGGTCATCCTTTTCCGTGAACTCGGCATCACCCTCATGCGTTTCTGGGTGATCCGGCACGGCGTCATCCCGGCCAGCCGCGGCGGCAAGCTCAAGACGCTCACGCAGGGCGTCGCCGTCGGCATGTACGTCCTGGTGCTCACCGGTCCGCTGGCCAGCATCCGGGCCTGGATCATGGCGGTCGCGGTGGTGCTGACGGTGGCGACCGGCGCGGACTACGTCCGGCAGGCGGTGGTGCTGCGGCGGGCCGGGCTGGCGGCGCGGGCAAAAGCGCAGGGTTCGGCCGGGGGATCGGCCGGCGGTTCGGCGGAGGGTTCGGCGGAGGCAGCAGCCGATGGGGCCGCGGAGTCCGGGGCCGAACGCGAGCGCCGGCAGGGCGTGTGAGCGCCGGGCACCCGGGCGGGCCGCCCGGCGGGGCCGGGAAAGCGGCTGAGGCGGCGCGTGAGGCGCTGCGGCTGCTCGTGGGCCGCTCGGCGACGCTCGCGGTCGCGGAGTCGCTCACCGGCGGTCTGGTGGCCGCCGAGCTGGCCGCGGTGCCGGGGGCCTCGCAGGCGTTCCGTGGCTCCGTCACGGCGTACGCGACCGAACTGAAGCACGAACTCCTCGGCGTCGACGCCGGCCTGCTCGCCGAACGGGGCGCGGTGGACGCCGGCGTGGCGCGCGCGATGGCCGAGGGCGTACGCGACCGGCTCGGCGCCGACTGGGGTGTGTCGACCACCGGCGTCGCGGGCCCGACCCCGCAGGACGGGCAGCCGGTCGGCACCGTCTTCGTCGCCGCCGCGGGGCCGCACGGCACCGTCGTCGCGCCGCTCCTGCTCGACGGCGACCGCGGCGCGATCCGGCAGGCGTCGGTGGCGGCTGTCCTGGAACTGCTCACCGGAGAACTCCGGAGGAGTACGGTTGCGGGTCCGGAGTCCACCGCGGCCCCGGCCGAAGGACAGCAGGACGGCAAGGGCCCAACGGGCACACGTAACGGTCCCGGTACGAGTATCGGCGGCCAAGGATAGGGAAGAAGACGGGGGGAAGTGATGTTTGCAGCCCTGAGTGAACACGTCTTCGCTCCCCGCACGGGCGGTGCCCGAGGCGGTACGGTGGGGCGAGAAGGTTGCGGATCCGCGGTCCGAGGAGGGAGCCACCGATGATCCTGCTCCGTCGCCTGTTGGGTGACGTGCTGCGTCGGCAGCGCCAGCGCCAGGGCCGCACTCTGCGTGAGGTCTCGTCGTCGGCCCGGGTGTCCCTGGGCTATCTCTCCGAGGTCGAGCGGGGGCAGAAGGAAGCGTCCTCCGAACTGCTCTCGGCGATCTGCGACGCCTTGGACGTGCCGATGTCCGAGGTGATGCGCGAGGTCAGCGACGACCTGTCGCTCGCGGAGCTGGCACAGTCCGCGGCCGCCGAGACCCCGGCCGCGCCGATGCGGCCGCTGCTGGGTGCGGTCACGTCCGTCACCTCCGTCACGGCCGTGCCGTCCGCGCCGGACGAACGGATCACCATCAAGGCGCCGAAGAAGTCCGCGGAAGCCGTGGACGTCGTCGCCGCCTAGAAGCTCTTCGAGCTCTTCGCGTGGGCCCCGCCCGGGACGTCAGTGTCCCGGGGCGGGGCTTCGCGCGTTTTCGGGGGCGTGCGTGCGGCTGCTTGCGAGTGCTTGCAGGTGCTTGCAGGTGCTTGTGGGCGGGGCCGGCCGGGGCGCTGTCTTTTGCCATGTGTGGTGCGGGGATGCAGGGTAGGCGAAGAGGGTCGGAACGGGATCAGCCAGACCCCAACGCGTCGATCCGCGAGGAGACAAGCGCATGACTGTCGTGAAGAGCCCGCTGGCCGAGCAGGACCGCAAGACCGTCGGTGACGCCCTCCAGGGTGCCCTGGTGGACCTGATCGACCTGTCGCTCCTGGCGAAGCAGGTGCACTGGAACGTCATCGGTCCCCGCTTCCGCTCCATCCACCTCCAGCTCGACGACGTGGTGGATGCCGCCCGCACCGCCTCCGACACCGTCGCCGAGCGCGCCTCGGCGATCGGGGTGAGCCCCGACGGCCGTGCCGGCAGCGTCGCCAAGACCAGCGGCATCGACACGGTCACCGACGGGTGGGTCAAGGACAGCGAGGTCGTCGAGATCATGGTCGCCGCCCTCGACGCCTGCATCACCCGGATGCGTGAACGCATCGAGAGCACGGACAAGCCGGACCCGGTGACCCAGGACATCCTCATCGGCATCACCGCCGACCTGGAGAAGTTCCACTGGATGTTCCAGGCGGAGAACGTCTGAGGCGCCGTGCACGGCACTCGGAAGACCCGCACGCGGCGGGCGAGGGCGCGGGCACGGTCGGGACGGCGGTTCGGCCCGGGGCCGATAGCCGCGCCGCCTCCGGACATGGCGCCTGCGACCCTGGCGGCCAGGGCCAGGGCCAGGGCCAGGGCCAGGGCCAGGGCCAGGGCCAGGGCCGGGGCCGGGTCCGAGGGCGTGGGCAGGGCCCGGCGCGGGAAGGGCGTTCGCACCGCGCTCGCCGTCACGTGCGGGGCGCTGTGGTGGCTGGCGGTCCTGCGGTTCGGGTTGCCGCGGCCCGGCGCCTCCGGCGGCCCGGCCGGCGGTCTGCACGCCGCGATCGTCGCCGGTGGCTGGAGCCTCGGGCTCATCCCGATGCACGCGGTGCCCGTACGGCGTCGCGCCAAGCCGCCCACCGCCCCCGCGGCGGCGGGCCACGGTCCGCCCGGCGGTCAGCCTCCGGGCGGTACGGACCCCGTACCAGGGCTCTGACCTGGTGCGGGGCCGCGCTGGCAGCGCGGGCACCAGTAGGCGACCCGATCCTGCGACTTCGCCTGCGACCCGTGCCGGGCCGACCTGATCGGAGTGCCGCACCGCAGGCACGGCTGGTGCTCCCGCCCGTAGACCCAGTGGGTGCGCCCGCGCCGGGTGTCCCCGGTCGTCACATGGCCGGGGCGTGCCCTGTTCGCCACCAGCAGCCGCCGGGCCAGCGCCACCAGCCGCTCCGGCGCCGGCACGTCCCGGACCGGTGTCCAGGGTGTCACCCCGCGTAGGAAGCACAGCTCGGCGACGTAGACATTGCCGACCCCGGCGAGGTTCCGCTGGTCCAGCAGCGCCTCGCCGAGCGGGCGGTCCGGGTCCGCCACCAGCCGGGCGGCCGCCTCGGCCGCGTCCCAGTCCGGCCCGAGCAGGTCCGGCCCGAGGTGGCCGACCGCCTCGCCCTCCGCCTCGGTACGCAGCAGCTCCAGCACCGGCAGCCGGTAACCCACCGCGACCCGCCCGGCCGTCCCGAGCACCGCCCGCACCTGGTGCACCGGGCCGCCCCGCCAGCGCTCCCCGGCCCCGTACACATGCCACGCCCCCTCCATCCGCAGATGGCTGTGCAGCGTCATGCCGCCCTCGAGCCGCGCCATCAGGTGCTTGCCGCGCGCCACCACCTCCAGTACCTGCCGTCCGACCAGGTCCACGGTCGCCAGCTTCGGCACGCGCAGGTCCGCCCGCACGAGCGGCTGCCCGGCCAGCGCCGCGTGCAGCCGGTGGGCGGTCAGCCAGACCGTGTCTCCTTCGGGCACCCCTCCATGATGCCTGGGACGCGGGAACCCGTGTTCCGAGCGGAGTGCAGGGGAGCCGAGCCGAGGGGAGCTGGGCCGAGGGGAGCTGGGCGCGCCCGGGCCGGGGCGGGCCCCGCTAGCGACTCTCCCGCAGCCGCAGCCCGCGGGGGGTGGCGTGGAAGCCCGCAGCTTCCAGGGCCCGGCCCAACGGCGAGGTCAGCGCCGACTCGCCGTTGGCCCGCTCCACCGTCACCCGGCCCAGCGCACCTTCCCGGACCGCGAGCGCGAGGGCGTCCGCCGCGGCCGCGACCCGTATCTCGTCCAGCGGCCAGGCCAGCAGGGTCTTGCCGCCGCGCTCCACATAGAGGGTCAGCTCGCCGTCGGTGAGCACCACCAGGGCGCCCGCCTTGCGCCCGGGTTTGTGGGAGACGCCCGCCGGCTGCTCCGGCCACGGCAGCGCGGCGCCGTACGGATTGGCGGGGTCCGCGGCGGCCAGGACCACGGTGCGGGACTGGTCGGGATGTCCCTCCTGCCGTTCCCGCGCGGTGTTCAGCGCGCGCAGCCGGTCCACCGCCCCGTCCATCGCGAACTGCGCCGCGCCCAACCCCTCGACCACATAGCCCCGCCGGGCCTGCCCGGTCTCCTCGAACGCCGCCAGCACCCGGTACGCCGCCGAGAAGCCGCCCGCCACCCCCTCGGCCGCCACCGCGCCCCGGGTGATCACGCCGTGCCGGTCCAGCAGGGTGTGGGTCAGCGCGTGCGCCCGCAGGGTCGGATCGGCCTCGGGCGTGGGAACCAGGGACCAGCGGCCCGCGGTGGTGGGCGGCCCGGACCGGGAGGCGGTGGCGCGCGGGGAGCGGGCCGAGGCGAGCGCGCTGTACCGGCCGCGCGGCACCGAACGCGGTGCCCGGTGCGCGGTCGCCCCCGCAGTGCGGCCCGAGCCGAGCAGAGCCCGCAGCGGGGCGAGCGTGTCATTCGTCAGCCGTCCCGACCAGGCCAGGTCCCATACCGCGTCGGCCAGTTCCGGATCGCTCGCCGACAGCCCGGCGGCCCGCACCTGCTCCCCGATCTGCCGGAAGAACAGGCCGTACCCGCCGGACAGCGCGCTGAGGACCGCCGTGTGCAGCTCCGTCAACTCCAACGGCTGCGGCTGCGGCAGCAACAAGGGCGCACTTTCGGACAAATACAGCGAGACCCAACCGTCCTTGCCGGGCAGCGGCCCCGCCCCGGCCCACAGCACCTCGCCGGACGCCGTCAACTCGTCCAGCATCGCCGGGGTGTAGCCCGCCACCCGGGACGGCAGCACCAGCTTCTCCAGTGCCGACGCCGGCACCGCCGCGCCCTGCAACTGCTCCACCGCCCGCGCGAGCCCGTCCATGCCCCGCAGACCATGGGTGCCGACATGCTGCCACTGGGGCAGGAACACCCCGAGCGTGGCCGGGGGCACCGGTTCCAACTCCTGCCGCAGCGCGGCGAGGGAACGGCGCCGGAGCCTGCGCAGCACCCCCGCGTCGCACCACTCCTGGCCGGCCCCGCCGGGACGGAACTCGCCCTGCGCCAGCCGCCCCGCCGCCGCCAGCCGGTGCAGCGTGCCGTCCGCCACGGCCCCGCCCAGCCCGAACCGCGCCGCCGCCTCGCCACTGGTGAACGGGCCGTGCGTGCGCGCGTACCGCGCCAGCAGGTCTCCCAGCGGGTCCTTGACCGGCTCGGTGAACGCCACCGGCACACCCACCGGCAGCGCGGTGCCCAACGCGTCCCGCAGCCGCCCGGCGTCCTCCACCGCCGCCCAGTGCTCCTCCCCGGCGATCCGCACCCGGATCGCGCGCCTGGCCGCCTCCAGCTCGGCCGCCCACTGCTCCTCCGCCCCCCGCACCGCCAACTCGGTGCCCGTCAGCGGGCCGAGCACCCGCAACAGGTCCGCGACCCCCTCCGCGTCCTTGACCCGGCGGTCCTCGGTGAGCCACTGCAACTCGCTGTCCAGATCGGCCAGCACGTCCGGGTCGAGCAACTCGCGCAGCTCTGCCTGCCCCAGCAGCTCCGCGAGCAACCGCGAGTCCAACGACAGTGCGGCCGCCCGGCGTTCGGCGAGCGGTGAGTCGCCCTCGTAGAGGAACTGCGCGACATAGCCGAACAGGAGCGAGCGGGCGAACGGGGACGGTTCCTGCGTGGTCACCTCCACCAGCCGGACCCGCCGCGCCTCGATGTCGCCCATCAGCTCCACCAGGCCCGGCACGTCGAACACGTCCTGGAGGCACTCGCGGATCGCCTCCAGCACGATCGGGAACGACCCGAACTCCGACGCCACCTGGAGCAGTTGCGACGCCCGCTGCCGCTGCTGCCACAGCGGTGTCCGCCGGCCGGGGCTGCGGCGCGGCAGCAGCAGCGCCCGCGCCGCGCACTCCCGGAACCGCGAAGCGAACAGCGCCGACCCGCCCACCTGGTCCGTCACCAGCTGCTCGACCTCGCCCTTGTCGAAGGCCACGTCGCCCGCGCCCACCGGCGACTGCTCCGGATCGAACTCCGCGCCCCCCGCCATCGGATCGGTGTCCAGCAGGTCCAGGCCCATCAGGTCGGCGTCCGGCAGGCGCAGCACGATCCCGTCGTCGGCGTGCATGGCCTGCGCGTCCAGTCCGTAGCGCTCCTGGAGCCGGGCGCCCAGCGCGAGCGCCCACGGCGCGTGCACCTGGGCGCCGAACGGGGAGTGGATGATCACCCGCCAGTCGCCCAGCTCGTCCCGGAACCGCTCCACGACGATGGTGCGGTCGTCCGGGACGTGCCCGCACACCTGCCGCTGCTCCGCGAGGTACGACAGGACGTTGCCGATCGCCCACGGGTCCAGTCCGGCCGCCCCCAACCGCTGCCGGGCCGCCTCGTCGGACAGCGCGCCGACCTCCCGCAGCCACCGGCCCAGGGCCCGGCCCAGTTCCAGCGGCCGCCCCAGCTGGTCGCCCTTCCAGAAGGGCAGCCGCCCCGGCACTCCGGGGGCGGGGGAGACCAGGACCCGGTCGCGGGTGATGTCCTCGATCCGCCACGACGTGGTGCCCAGGGTGAACACGTCGCCCACCCGGGACTCGTACACCATCTCCTCGTCCAGCTCCCCGACCCGGCCACCGCCCTTCTTCGGGTCCGCCCCCGCCAGGAAGACCCCGAACAGCCCACGGTCCGGGATGGTCCCGCCGGAAGTGACCGCCAGCCGCTGGGCGCCCGGCCGGCCGGTGAGGGTGTTGGCCACCCGGTCCCACACCAGACGGGGACGCAGCTCCGCGAACGCGTCCGACGGATAGCGGCCCGCCAGCATGTCCAGCACCGCGGTGTACGCGGAGTGCGGCAGCGACGCGAACGGCGCCGCCCGCCGGACCAGGGCGAGCAACTCGTCCACGTCCCAGGTGTCCAGGGCGGTCATCGCCACGATCTGCTGAGCCAGCACATCCAGCGGATTGGACGGGACCCGCAGCGACTCGATGGCCCCCTCCCGCATCCGCTCGGTGACCACCGCGGACTGCACCAGGTCGCCGCGGTACTTCGGGAAGACCACCCCGGTGGACACCGCCCCCACCTGGTGGCCGGCCCGGCCCACCCGCTGCAACCCCGACGCGACCGACGGCGGCGACTCCACCTGCACCACCAGGTCGACCGCGCCCATGTCGATCCCCAGCTCCAGGCTCGACGTGGCGACCACGGCGGGCAGCCGCCCGGCTTTGAGATCCTCCTCCACCTGCGCCCGCTGCTCCTTGGACACCGAGCCGTGGTGCGCGCGGGCCAGCACCGCGGGCGCGCCCTTGGCGGCACCCGACTGCGCCATGACCTGCGCGGGGGAGTGCGCCTCGGGCAGTTGCCCGCCCTCGGCGCGCTCCTGGCCGATCTCGTTGAGCCGGTTGCACAACCGCTCGGCCAGGCGCCGGGAGTTGGCGAAGACGATCGTGGAGCGGTGCGCCTGCACCAGGTCGGCGATGCGCTCCTCGACATGCGGCCAGATCGACGGCCGCTGCGCGGCGCCCGCGGCCGGGCCGGTGTGCTCCGCGGCGTCCATCACCGGCGAACCGCCCAGCTCGCCCAGGTCCTCCACCGGCACCACCACCGACAGCTCGAACCGCTTCTGGGACGGCGGCTGCACGATCGCGACCCGGCGCTGCGGGGAGAGGAAACGGGCCACCTCGTCCACCGGACGGACCGTGGCGGACAACCCGATCCGGCGGGCCGGCCGGTCCAGCAACCGGTCCAACCGCTCCAGGGAGAGCGCCAGATGGGCGCCGCGCTTGGTGCCCGCGACTGCGTGCACCTCGTCCACGATCACCGTCTCGACCCCGCTGAGGGCCTCCCGCGCGGCCGAGGTGAGCATGAGGAAGAGCGACTCGGGGGTCGTGATGAGGATGTCCGGCGGGCGGGTGGCCAGCGAACGGCGCTCGGCCGCGGGCGTGTCACCGGAGCGGATGCCGACCCGCACCTCCGGCTCGGGCAGTCCGAGCCGCACGGACTCCTGCCTCAGGCCGGCCAGCGGGCTGCGCAGATTGCGCTCCACGTCCACCGCGAGCGCCTTCATCGGCGACACGTACAGCACCCGGCAGCGGCGGCGGGCCTCCGCCGGCGGCGGGGTGGCGGCCAGCCGGTCCAGCGCGGCCAGGAACGCGGCCAGGGTCTTGCCCGAGCCGGTGGGCGCCACGACCAGGACGTCGGAGTCCGCCGCGATGGCGGACCACGCGCCTGCCTGGGCCGCGGTGGGCTCGCGAAACGCTCCCCTGAACCACGCGCGCGTCGCGGGGGAGAAGGAGTCGAGGCTGCTGGACGGATCGGACGGAGGGCCGGACGGAGCGGACGGACTGGACATGACCCCATCCTGCCTCGCGGGACCGACACCGCGCCGAAGGCCGCTCATCCGGCTGTGGACAACTCCTGGCGCGGTCACGCCAGAATGTCCCCATGACCGCGCGTGAGCAGGCCCGATTCTGGGAGCACCCCGATCTTCCCGGAGTCGATCTGCTCCGGGCCCGCTACGTCCGGCACACCTTTTCCCGCCACGTCCACGACAGCTACGTGATCGCCGCGGTCACCGGGGGAGTGCAGGGCACCGGACTGCCCGCCGGCGCCGAGCTGGTCGGCGCCGGCGGCGTCGTCCTGGTCAATCCGGAGGTCCCGCACACCGCGTACGCGGGCGCCGCCGGCGGCTGGAGCTACCGGGTCCTCTACCCGTCGGCGGACGTCGTGTCGGCGGTCGCCGCCGAGACCCGCGGACTGCGCGGTACTCCTTCCTTCACCGTCCCGGTCGCAGCCGACCCGGCCGCGGCGCGGCTGGTCTCCGCGGTCCACGAAGCGGCCGAGCGGGACGACGCGCTCGCCGCCGAGACGTTCCTGCGCCTGGTGGTGGCACGGCTGCTGGCCCGGCACAGCGCGGACGCCGTGCGCCGCGGCCCGGGCCGTGCGGAAGCCCCCGCAGCCGCCGCCCGGGCCCGCGACCTGCTGGCCGCGAACCTGATCGACCCGCCCGGCCTCGACGCGCTCGCCGCCGCCACGGGCACCGGCCCGTTCGCGCTGCTGCGCGCCTTCAAGGCCGCCTACGGCCTGCCTCCGCACGCGTGGCTGACCGGCGAGCGCGTCCGGACCGCCCGTCGCCTGCTGGACGCCGGCGCCGCCCCGGCCGACGCGGCGGCCGCCGTCGGCTTCACCGACCAGCCCCACCTCAACCGGCACTTCAACCGGATCATCGGTGTGCCGCCCGGCGCGTACCAACGGGACCGGAAGGCCGTACGGGCGCGCTGACCCGCTCCTCGACCGGGCGTTCGGCGCCGCAAGAACGTACAAGACCGGTGGGGACGGCCTTCCTAACCTGATCGAGTGAAAACAGAGCAGACAGCCGGGACGGACGCCGAGCGGCCGCCCGCCAGGCCCCGCGCAGCAGTGGTCCGCGACGCCCTGGGCGTAGGGGTCGCCGTCGGACTGTCCGGATTCGCCTTCGGAGTGACATCGGCGGGCGCGGGGCTGTCCGTCCTCCAAAGCTGCGTCCTGTCGCTGCTCGTCTTCACCGGGGCCTCGCAGTTCGCCCTGGTGAGCGCGCTCGGCGCGGGCGGCAGCCCGTTCGCGGCGGCCGCCGGGGCGTTCTTCCTGGGCACCCGCAACGCCTTCTACGGCCTGCGGCTCTCCCAGCTCCTGCGCCTGCCCGCGGCCGTACGCCCCTTCGCCGCCCAGTGGGTCATCGACGAGACCTCGGCGGTGACCCTCGCCCAGCGCGGGCGGGCCGCCGCCCGACTCGGCTTCACCGTCACCGGCGCGAGCCTGTACGTGCTGTGGAACCTCACCACGCTGCTCGGGGCCCTGGGAGCGTCGGCGCTCGGTGACCCCGACGCCTGGGGGCTGGACGCGGCCGGGCCGGCCGTCTTCCTGGCCCTGCTCGCCCCCATGGTCAAGGGCCGCACCGAGCGGATGGTGGCCGCGCTCGCCGTCCTGCTCGCGCTGGCCTGCCTGCCGCTGCTGCCCGCCGGCGTGCCGGTGCTGGTCGCGGCCCTGGCCGCCCCGCTGGTGCTGGCCGTGCGGAAGGAGGGTGCGCGATGACCGGGCCGGAAGGCGTCTGGACCGCCATCGCGGTGACGGCCCTGGGCTGCTACGGGGTGAAACTCCTCGGCCTGTCCGTGCCCGCGGGGCTCCTGGAGCGGCCGCTCGTCAAGCGGCTGGCCGCGCTGGTGCCGATCGCGCTGCTCGCCGCGCTGACCGCGCTGCAGACCTTCGGCACCGACGCCCTGCGCCTCGCGGTCGACGCACGGACCGCGGGCTTGGCGGCGGCGGCCGTCGCCCTCTTCCTGCGCGCGCCGTTCCTCGTGGTGGTCGCGGCCGCGGTCCTGGTCACCGCCGCGGTACGGGCGGTGTAGACCGTACGGGTACCGCCCGCGCCGGGGGATACTGGCACCCATGCGGCTGACGATGTTCTGGGAGCGGATGCGCGCGCAGTTCGGCGACACCTACGCCGACTCCTTCGCGCGCGACCACGTGATGTCCGAGCTGGGCGGCCGTACGGTCGTCCAGGCGCTGGAGGACGGCTGGGAGGCGAAGGACGTCTGGCGGGCGGTCTGCGTGGCCATGGACGTGCCTGCCGCGCGGCGCTGACCCTCCACCCGGAACGGCCACCCGGAATGGTACGAATGCCCCTATAGCAGGACTTGGCCGCAGGCAGGGCACAGACTTGCCCTGTGGCGGCACATGACGAGTCCTCCGGCCCGGCGCCTGATGCGCCCGGCGCCGGACCGCAGCCGCCCCGCGCGCGGATGCCGCGCTGGCTGCCCCGCGCGCTCCTCCTCGGCCTCGCCCTCTTCGCCTGCTACCAACTCGCGCACTGGGTCTTCGACCGGCTCGTCGGCCTGCTCGTCAACGTCCTGGTCTCGTTCTTCTGCGCGCTGGCCGTCGAGCCCGCGGTGGACTGGATGTCCCGGCGCCGCATCCGCCGGGGGCTGGCCACCGGCATCGTGATGCTCGTGCTGCTGCTGGCCGCGGCGGGATTCCTGCTGGCGGTCGGCTCCTTGCTGGTCGACCAGGTCGGCGCCATCGTCCGCAACCTGCCGCAGTACGCCGACGACGTGGTGCGGTGGATCAACCGCACCTTCCACACGCACATCGACACCGGCGGCAAGCTGCACGACCAGGTGCTCCACTCCAACTGGGTGCGCTCCTACCTCACCAGCGGAGCCGCCAGCGTGTGGGGCATCTCGACCACGGTCCTCGGCACGGTCTTCCAGGTCTTCACCGTGGTGCTGTTCACCTTCTACCTGGCCGCGGACGGGCCCCGGCTGCGCCGCACGCTGTGCTCCATGCTGCCGCCCGCGCATCAGGCCGAGGTCCTGCGCGCCTGGGACATCGCGGTCGCCAAGACCGGCGGCTACCTCTACTCACGGGCCCTGATGGCGGTGATCTCCGGGCTCGCCCACTACATCCTCTTCCAGGTGCTCGGCGTCCCCTACGCCCCGGCGCTCGGGGTCTGGGTGGGCCTGGTCTCGCAGTTCATCCCCACCGTCGGCACCTATCTGGCCGGCGCCCTGCCGATCCTCATCGCGTTCGCCGAGGACCCGTGGGACGCGCTGTGGGTGCTGTGCTTCGTCGTGGTCTACCAGCAATTCGAGAACTACCTGCTCCAACCGCGGATCACCGCGCGTACGGTGGACATCCATCCGGCGGTCGCCTTCGGCTCGGTGATCGCCGGGACGGCGCTGCTCGGCGCGGTCGGGGCGCTCATCTCCATCCCGGCCACCGCCACGCTCCAGGGCTTCTTCACCACCTACATCAGGCGCTACGAGGTCGTCGACCCCCGGGCGTGACGCCGGGCGCGCGGCGGGTCGCTTGACACAAAAATCGAACATCCATTCATATGGATGGTGTCCGGCGGGCTTTCCGCCGCGGCGGCGCGAACTCCGGCCGGTGCCGGTCGCAGATGTCGGCCGGAGTTGTCCACAGGTCCGGGGCGACGTGCGAGCGCGTTGTCAGTGCCAGGCGCTAGCGTCATGGACGTGAAGCGATCGAACCAGACATCCCGGGTGGAGTCCATGGCAGGAAACGACCGCGAGAAGGCGCTCGACGCCGCGCTCGCGCAGATTGAACGGCAGTTCGGCAAGGGCGCCGTCATGCGGCTGGGCGACCGGCCGAACGAGCCCATCGAGGTCATCCCGACCGGGTCGACCGCGCTGGACGTGGCGCTCGGCGTCGGCGGGCTGCCCCGCGGCCGCGTCGTGGAGGTGTACGGCCCGGAGTCCTCCGGCAAGACCACCCTCACCCTGCACGCGGTGGCCAACGCCCAGCGGGCCGGCGGCACCGTGGCCTTCGTGGACGCCGAGCACGCCCTCGACCCCGAGTACGCGAAGGCGCTCGGTGTCGACGTCGAGAACCTGCTGCTCTCCCAGCCGGACACCGGCGAGCAGGCGCTGGAGATCGTGGACATGCTGGTCCGCTCCGGCGCCATCGACCTCATCGTGATCGACTCCGTGGCAGCCCTCGTGCCGCGGGCCGAGATCGAGGGTGAGATGGGCGACTCCCACGTCGGCCTCCAGGCCCGCCTGATGAGCCAGGCGCTCCGGAAGATCACCAGCGCGCTCAACCAGTCGAAGACCACCGCGATCTTCATCAACCAGCTCCGCGAGAAGATCGGTGTGATGTTCGGCTCGCCGGAGACCACCACCGGTGGCCGGGCCCTGAAGTTCTACGCCTCGGTCCGGCTCGACATCCGCCGGATCGAGACGCTCAAGGACGGCACCGAAGCGGTCGGCAACCGCACCCGCGTCAAGGTCGTCAAGAACAAGGTCTCGCCGCCCTTCAAGCAGGCGGAGTTCGACATCCTCTACGGCCAGGGCATCAGCCGCGAGGGCGGCCTGATCGACATGGGCGTCGAGCACGGCTTCATCCGCAAGTCCGGAGCCTGGTACACGTACGAGGGCGACCAACTCGGCCAGGGCAAGGAGAACGTCCGGAACTTCCTGCGGGACAATCCGGACCTCGCCGACGAGATCGAGAAGCGGATCAAGGAGAAGCTCGGCGTCGGCGTGTCGAAGTCCGAGGCGGCGGGCGCCGACGCGGCCGGTGCCACCACGCCGGCCAAGGCCGAGTCCGCCAAGGCAGAACCCGCCAAGGCCGATTCCGCCAAGGCCGAGGTCCCGGCTCCCAAGAAGGCGACCAAGGCCACCGCCGCCAAGGTCTGACGCCATGGAGCGCAAGTCCCAGAGGCGCGGCGGTTCTTCCGAGTCGAGGGCCTCGCGAGAGCCGCCGCTCGATCCCGGTGAGCAGGCGCGGGCGCTGTGCCTGCGCCTGCTCACCGGGACACCGCGCACCCGGCGGCAGCTCGCCGACGCCATGCGCAAGCGGGAGATCCCGGACGACGTCGCCGAACAGGTCCTGGAGCGGTTCGAGGACGTCGGCCTCATCGACGACCAGGCGTTCGCCAACGCCTGGGTGGAGTCCCGCCACCGCGGCCGCGGCCTGGCCCGCCGTGCCCTCGCCCGCGAACTGCGCCACCGCGGGGTGGACACGGAGCTGGTGACCGAGGCCGTCGAACTGCTCGACTCCGACCAGGAGGAGGAGACCGCCCGCGAGCTGGTGCGGCGCCGCCTGCCGGGCACCCGCGGTCTGGACCGGGACCGCCGGATCAGGCGCCTCGCGGGCATGCTCGCCCGCAAGGGATACCCGGAGGGCATGTCCCTGCGCGTGGTGCGGGACGCACTGGCCGCCGAGGGAGACGACAGCATCGACGCCGAAGAGGAGCTGTGGGCATGGCAGAGCGAATAGCGGTCGGCGGGCGCGCCGCCGCCACCTGCCAGGTCAGCCGGCCCGCCCGCTGACCTGGTGGCCGGCCGAGCCGCCCCCTGAGCCACCGCCGGGGCGGTCGCCCCCGCCTCTGTCCTCGCCTCCGCTTCCGTCCTCGCCCCCGCGCCGCGCAGCGCCCTCCGCCGGATCGCCCAGCCCGCCGCTCCCGGCAGTGGGCGGACCGCCGCGGGCCAGGTCCGCGTAGGAGTACAGCTCGGCAGGCCGGCAGCCCACCATCGCGGCCACCAGGTGCCCGTCCGGTCTGACCAGAAGCACCGTGTGCGCCGTCGCCCCCGGATAGGTCTCGGTGACCAGCAGCTCCGCCGGAGTGGGCAGTGCGGACACCGCCGAGGCCAGCCGGGGCATCAGCCCGGCGGTCAGCCAGTGCCGGGACTCCCACACCCCGGTGCCGGGCGCGACCAGCACCACGACCAGCCCGCGCCCGAGCCGGTCGCGCAACCGGCCCTGCGTACCGTCCAGCGCGGTGACGGCCACGTCAGCGACCGCCTCACCGGGCCGTGTGTCGCACGCGGCCACCAGCGGCGACGCCGACCCGCCCGACCGCCCGGCGCCCCGGGGCGCGGGAACCGACAGCGGCGACCGGCCGTACACCGCCGAAGCGGCCACCCCGCCGCGTCCGAGATAGCTGTCGGTCAGCAACTCGACCTGGCCGCGGGCCGAACCCGACAGCAGGGAGTGGCGGACCGTCTGCCAGGCACCGCTCGACCGCAGCAGCGGAAGGGCCTGGTCAGTGGCGCGCAGCCGCGTACCGGCCGCCCCCCGCCGCTCCGCCTCGTAGCTGTCGAGCAGAAGCTCCGAGGCACCGTCGTGCACGGCGAGCGCCAGCTTCCAGGCGAGGTTCTCGGCGTCCCGCAGCCCCTCCTCGACGCTCTGGGCACCGAGCGCACCCATCAGATGCGCCGCGTCCCCGGCGAGGAAGACCCTCCCGGCCCGCCAACTCCGCGCGAGCCGCTGGTGGACGGGATGGTCGGCCGAGCCCACCAGCTCGTACGGCACCATCTTGCCGCACCAGGCCGTCAGCGCGGCCCTGAGCCGTTCCACCACCGCGTCGGAGGTGAGACGTCCGCCTTGCGCCGGCAGCAGCCAGTCGATCCGCCACCGCCCGTTCGGCAGCGGGCGGGCGGTGATCTCCTGCCCGGCCGAATCCCCCGGCGGATCGCGGTGCAGCAGCGCCACACCCGGCTCGGGCAGCTCCGCCCGCACCGCGACCACCGCGTGCCGGTCCACCGCCGTACGGCCGGGGAAGCGGACCCCCAGCAGCTTGCGGACCGTGGAGCGCGGACCGTCGCACCCCACCAGGTAACTGCCGCGCCACCACGTCTCCTCAGCGCCCTTGGTGTGCACGGTCACGCCCCGCGCGTCCTGCTCCACCGCGTCCACCCGGCAGCCGGACACCACCCGGACCGCACCGCGGGCCAGCACCGCCGCCCGCAGCCCCTGCTCCAGCAGGTGCTGCGCCACATGGACCGGCGCGCCCGCCGGATCGTCGGCGAAGTCCAGCCGCAGCACCTCGGTACGCCGCCGCAGCGTGCGCCACCCCGTCCACGTCGCGCCGTCGCCTCTCAGGCCCTCGTAGCCGAGGCGTTCCACGAGTGCCGCGGTCGCCGGCCCCAGGACGCAGGTGCGCGCCTGCCGCAGACCCTCGGCGCCGCCGACCACCTCCGCCTCGTCCAGCAGGATCACGGGCACGTCGCGATGGGCCAGCGCGAGGGCGAGGGCCAGACCCACCGGTCCGGCCCCCGCGACGATCACGGGGTCCACGCAGCGGCCCCCGGAAGAGTTGCGGTCACAAAGCGTATGCAACTCACTGCGCCTGCCCACGTCAAGCGACGGTCGCGCCTCGGCGCGGTGCGGGGCGGTTCACAGGGCGCACGCCGGCCGCGCACGCGAGGCATCCGGGGCGCACGTCGCGGCGCCGGTCCGTCACCGGCCGCCCCGCCGATCCGTGCCCCGGGTGTCCCCGGCGCGTACCGGCTGGGTAACGGTCCGCCGCCTGGGCCGGTACCCCCTTGACGTGCGGGTCCCGATCGGCGTGGATTCGGTCGACAGGTCCATGACCCACCCGGCGGGCCGGGCGGTGGAATCCCGTCGACGCGAAGGTTCACGCAGATGAGGAGGAGGTGACGCATGCGACTGCTGCTGGTGGAGGACGACGACAGAGTCGCTTCCGCCCTCTCCGCGGTACTCGGCAAACACGGTTTCGACGTGCGCCACGCCCGCAGCGGCGGCGAGGCGATCCAGGCGCTGCTGCCCGACGGCGGCCCGGAGTACGACTGCGTGCTGCTGGATCTGGGACTGCCGGACCAGGACGGCTTCGAGGTGTGCAGCCGCATCCGGCGCCGCAGCGCCACCCCTGTGATCATGGTCACGGCCCGCTCCGACGTCCGGTCCCGCATCCACGGCCTCAACCTGGGTGCGGACGACTACGTGGTGAAGCCGTACGACATCGGTGAACTGCTGGCGCGCATCCACGCGGTGGTGCGCCGCCCGCCGCTGCGGCCGGGCGCCGCCCAGAGCGCGGGGCCGGCCACACCGCCCAACGGCAGCCCCGTGGTGACCCTGCCGGGGGCCGACGGCGCCGCGCCGATGACGCTGGGCGCGGTGGTGATCGAACCGTCCACGCGGCAGGTCGCCGTCGACGGCCGGCCGGTGGCACTGACCCGCAAGGAGTTCGACCTGCTCGCGCTGCTCGCCCAGCGGCCGGGGGTGGTCTTCCGCCGCGAGCAGATCATCAGCGAGGTGTGGCGCACCGCCTGGGAGGGCACCGGCCGCACCCTGGAGGTGCATGTCGCGTCGCTGCGGGCGAAGCTGCGCACCCCGGCCATGATCGAGACGGTGCGCGGGGTCGGCTACCGCCTCGTCGTGCCGGCCGGCTGACGCCAGGAGCCCAGGACCGCCCGTGCGCACCCGACTGCTGCCGCTGCTCATCGTGCTGATGGCCGGTGTCCTGCTCGCGCTCGGGTTCCCGCTGGCCGCCAGCCAGGCGGCCGCGCAGCAGCAGCGCGTCGTGGTGGACCGGATCGACGACACGACCCGGTTCGCGGCGCTGGCGCAGTTCGTGACCGCGCGCGACGAGGAGACCGCGGTCGATCCGGAGGACGACGAGCGGCTGCACACCCTGGTGACCGAACTCGACCGCTACGAGCAGCTCTACGGCATCAGGGCCGGGGTGTTCTACCGCGACCGCACCTCGATGGCCGCGGCGCCGCACAACTGGCGGGTCCCCTCCAGCGGGGAGCTGTACGACGCGTACGACTCGGCGCTGCTGGGGCGGCGCGTCCACAACCCGCAGCAGGTGTGGCCGTGGCAGCACCGCCTGCTCGCGATCGCCTCGCCGATCGTGCGGGACGGCGACGTGGTCGCGGTGGTCGTCACGGACTCGCCCACCGGGGCGCTGCGTTCGCGCATCCTGCACGGCTGGCTGCTGCTCGCGGCCGGGGAACTCGCCGCGATGGCCATCGCAGTGCTGCTCGCGGTGCGGCTGACCGCCTGGGTGCTGCGGCCGGTGGCGACCTTGGACCGGGTCACGCACGACATCGCCACCGGCCGGATGAAGTCGCGCGTTCAGCCGTCCGGGGGGCCGCCGGAACTGCGGCGCCTGGTGCGGTCGTTCAACGAGATGGCGGACAACGTCGAAGCCGTGCTGGAGCAGCAGCGCGCCTTCGTCGCCGACGCCTCCCACCAGTTGCGCAATCCGCTGTCCGCGCTGCTCCTGCGGATCGAGCTGCTCGGCCTGGAGCTGCCCGACGGCCACACCGAGGCCGAGTCCGTGAAGGAGGAGGGGCAACGCCTCGCCCAGGTGCTCGACGACCTGCTCGGCCTCGCCGTCGCGGAGAGCTCCGGCAGCCACCTGGCCGTCATCGACATCGCGGAACTCGCCCGGACCCGCGCCGACGCCTGGCGGCCGAGCGGCGAGCGGGAGGGCGTCACCGTGGAGTTCGGGGAGCCGGCGCAGCCGGACGCCACCGGGTGGGCCGACGCGATCGCGCTGTCCAGCGCCCTGGACGCCGTGATCGACAACGCGATCAAGTTCACCCCCGAGGGCAGCTCCGTCACCGTGCGGGTGGCCGTCGACGACGAGCAGGTCGCCGTCGCCGTCGCCGACAGCGGCCCGGGCCTGACCGACGACGAACTCGACCGGATCGGCGACCGCTTCTGGCGCAGCGCCCGCCATCAGAACGTGCAGGGCTCGGGGTTGGGACTGTCGATCGCGCGGGCGTTGCTCAGCCAGGGCGGCGGCAGCATCGGGTTCGGCCGCCGGGAGCCGCACGGCCTGGAGGTGCGGCTGGCGGTGCCGCGCCGGGCGCCGGTGACGTCGACTCAGGTGCGGGAGTGAGGACGCGGCGGTGCGCGGGCGGCGCGGCGCCGACGGGGATCGGCGGGGGCACCCGCGGGGATCAGCGGGCGGCGTGGTGCGCGGACCGGGCTACGGCTTCACGGAGCGGTAGTAGCGCGCGGCGCCCACGTGCAGGGGCAGCGGGTCGGTGAAGACGGCGGTCCGCAGGTCCACCAGCTGAGCGGCGTGCACCACGTTGCCGATGGAGTCCCTGCTGTCGATGACCGCCTTCGTCAGGCGCTGCACCAGACCCGCGTCGGCGTGATCGGTCGTCACCAGCAGGTTCGCGACCGCGATGGTGGCGACGGCCTGGCCGCCCTGAGCGCGGGGATAGGCGTCGGGCGGCATCATCGCCTGCCGGTAGTACTGCATCTGCGACCCCATGGAGTGCAGCTTGGTCACCAGGTCGCCGAGCTGGACCAGCCGGATGTGGTTGGTCGGGTAGGCCATCGCGCTCACCGCGGCGGTCGGCAGCCCGCCGGACCAGAAGAAGGCGTCCAGCCTGCCGTCGAGCAGCATCGAAGGAGCCTGGTCGATCCCGACCGGCACCGCCGTGACGTCCTTGTCGATGTCCAGGCCCGCGGCCGTCAGCAGCCGCCTGGTGATCAGGTTGACCCCCGAGCCGGCCTGCCCCACGCCGACCCGCAGCCCGCGCAGGTCCCGCGCCGACTGCACGGAGGAGTCGCGCGGTACGACGAGCTGCATGTAGTCGTCGTACAGCCGCGCGCAGGCCCGCAGGTCGTCCTTGTGCGGGCCGTCGTACGAGGCGACGGCGTCGGCGGCGGCGATGGTGAAGTCGGCGCGGCCGTCCGCCACCTGCTCGATGTTCTCCACCGAGCCCTCGGTGTGCTCCAGGTCGACCCGCACCCCGGGAAGCGCGGTGCGCAGGTCCTTCTTGAGCAGCATGCCGTACTTCTCGTAGACCCCGTTGCGTACCCCGGTCGCCAGCGACACCGGTGACTTGGGGTAGGACGGCCCGCCGGTCGGCAGCAGCCACCACAGCAGCAGCGCCAGCGCCGAGGCCGTGGCCAGCAGCACCTGGAGGGCGCGCCGGGTGCCGAGCCGGCGGCCCAGCACGCGGCCGGGGCGGGTGAGGTCCATGGCCCGCGATCCTGCCAGCCGCGCGGCCGGGAAGGAAGACGCGACCTGGGGACCCGTCGCCGCGGGGCGCGGTACGGTGCGCGGCGGCCGCGGGCCCGGCGGCAAACCGGGTTCGGTGATGGCCTGGGCAGCGCCTACCCTGGGTGCATGACCGCGCAGGACACCGCTCTCCAGCGAAGCTACGAGATCCGCACCTATGGGTGCCAGATGAACGTCCACGACTCCGAGCGTCTGGCCGGCCTCCTGGAGGACGCGGGGTACGTACGGGCGCCCGAGGGCGCCGACGGCGCGGACGTCGTGGTCTTCAACACCTGTGCGGTGCGGGAGAACGCCGACAACCGGCTCTACGGCAACCTCGGCCAGCTCGTGCCGAAGAAGGACGCGCGTCCCGGCATGCAGATCGCGGTCGGCGGCTGCCTGGCGCAGAAGGACCGGGACACCATCGTCAAGCGGGCGCCCTGGGTGGACGTCGTCTTCGGCACCCACAACATCGGGCAGCTCCCGGTGCTGCTGGAGCGGGCCAGGATCGCGGACGAGGCGCAGGTCGAGATCGTCGAGTCGCTGGAGACGTTCCCCTCCACGCTTCCTTCGCGCCGCGAGTCGGCGTACGCGGCCTGGGTCGCGATCTCCGTGGGCTGCAACAACACCTGCACGTTCTGCATCGTGCCCGCGCTGCGCGGCAAGGAGAAGGACCGGCGGCCGGGCGACGTGCTCGCCGAGGTGGAGGCCCTGGTCGCCGAGGGCGTCGTGGAGGTCACGCTGCTGGGGCAGAACGTCAACGCCTACGGCTCCGACATCGGCGACCGCGAGGCGTTCGGCAAGCTCCTGCGGGCGACCGGCGCCGTCGAGGGCCTGGAGCGGGTCCGCTTCACCTCCCCGCACCCGCGCGACTTCACCGACGACGTGATCGCCGCCATGGCCGAGACGCCGAACGTGATGCACCAGCTCCACATGCCGCTCCAGTCCGGCTCCGACCGGGTGCTGAAGGCGATGCGCCGGTCCTACCGGCAGGACCGCTACCTCGGCATCATCGAGAAGGTGCGGGCCGCGATGCCGGACGCCGCCATCACCACCGACATCATCGTGGGCTTCCCCGGCGAGACCGAGGAGGACTTCGAGCAGACCCTGGAGGTGGTGCGCCGGGCGCGCTTCGCGCAGGCGTTCACCTTCCAGTACAGCAAGCGCCCCGGTACCCCCGCGGCCGAGATGGACGGCCAGATCCCCAAGGCGGTCGTGCAGCAGCGCTACGAGCGCCTGGTCGCGCTCCAGGACGAGATCTCCTGGGAGGAGAACAAGAAGCAGGTCGGCCGGACCGTGGAGGTGCTCGTCGCCGAGGGCGAGGGCCGCAAGGACGACGCCACCCGCCGGCTGTCCGGCCGCGCTCCCGACAACCGGCTGGTGCACTTCGCCCGGCCGGAGCAGGAGCCGGAGCAGGAGATCAGGCCCGGCGACATGGTGACGGTCGAGATCACCTACGGCGCCCCGCACCACCTGCTCGCCGAGCGGCCCCCGCTGGCGGTGCGCCGCACCCGCGCCGGTGACGCCTGGGAGCGGCGCCAGGGCGCTGCCGCGGCCAAACCCGCGGGCGTGATGCTGGGCCTGCCGACGATCGGGGCGCCCGCACCTGCCCCGGAGCCGGCTGCGACGGGCGGCTGTGCGCTCGGCTGAGGAGCCCGGGCGCCGGGGCCGGTAGGGTTCCGGACATGCTGGTCGCCGCCGCCGTCTGCCCCTGCCCACCGCTGCTCGTACCCGAGGTCGCGGCCGGTGCCGCGCCCGAGCTGGACACCCTGCGGGCGGCCTGCGCGGACGCCGTGGGGGTGCTGGCCGCGGCCCGCCCCGACCGCCTGGTGGTCGTCGGGCCGGCGCAGCGCCCGGGGCGGGGGGTCTTCCCAGCCGGCGCGAAGGGCTCCTTCCGCGGCTATGGCGTCCCGCTCGATGTGACGCTCGGCGAGCCGCCGACGGACCGGCCGGGCGGCGCGCCGCATGCCGAGTCGGCCGACGGCGCGGACGACGCCGGGCCCGGTGCGCAGGCTCCCTTGCCGTCCTCCCTCGCCGTGGCCGCATGGCTGCTGCGCGGCTGGCAGGCGGCGCCGGTGGAGGGGCTCGGGGTGGGGGAGGAGCTCGAACAGCAGCGGTGCGCGCTGGCCGGCCGGGCCGTGGCCGACGCGGCGCACCGGGTCGCGCTGCTGGTCATGGGCGACGGCAGTGCGCGCCGTACGGTCAAGGCGCCCGGCTATCTCGACGAACGGGCCGAGCCCTTCGACGCCGGGGTGGCCCGGGCTCTCGGCGCGGCCGACACCGCGGCGCTGGAGCGGCTCGACGCTGGCCTGGCCCGGGAACTCCAGGCGGCCGGCCGAGCGCCGTGGCAGGTGCTGGCGGGCGCGGCCCGCGGCACCGGGCCGACGGGCGAGCTGCTGTACGACGCGGCGCCGTACGGGGTCGGCTACTTCGTCGCGACCTGGACCTGAGCCGGTCCGAGTCCGTACGCGGCCTCGCGGGGCCGAGAGCGTCGCGGTGGGGGCCGGACATGGACTGACCGCGGATGGTGGGGTCCGCGGCCGTCCGGTCCTGCGGGGTGCACGCCTGCGCGGCGGTGCGTGCCGGCCCCCGGCTCGCGTGCGGTGAGCCTGGGCCGGGGCCCGGCGGGTCAGGTGCCCGGCGTCAGCCGGCCTCGGGGTCCTTGGCGTCCGGGCCCTTCTCGTCGTGGCCCTTCTCGCTGTACCCCTTCACGGCGTCCTTCGCCTTGCTCACGCCGGAGTTGATCTGGTTGCTGTACTTGCCGCCGGTCTTCGAGTCGACGGTGTGCGCCGCCTTGTCGAGGCCCTGCTCGATCTTGCCGCCGTGCTGCTTGGCCAGCTCCGCGGCCTTGCCCTTCGACGCGTCGAGCTTGCCCTTGAGCGAGTCCATGAAACTCATCTGGCACCTTCCCTGGGGTTCCCTGAAGCGACGGCCACGGGACGGCCGGAATGCGCCGGCGCCTGCGATGAGCAGGGCCCGCGGCGCACCGAGGTGCAGGTGACGCCCCTCACCTTCGACTTTACCCGCGCCGCCCGCATTTCGCGTCGCCGGCGGCCACTGCCTGTGGACAACCGGGCGGGCGGTCACCTGCGATCATCACAGGGGCCGGGCGGTCGTCACCCGCTCGGTGCGGCACGGCGGAGTTTGGGAGACTTGCAGGGTGAAGAAGCGCGTGATCGCCGTCGTCGGCCCCACCGCGGCCGGCAAGTCCGACCTGGGCGTCCTTCTGGCGCGGGAACTGGGCGGCGAGGTGATCAACGCCGACTCCATGCAGTTGTACCGGGGCATGGACATCGGCACCGCCAAGCTCACCGAGGAGGAACGGCAGGGCGTGCCGCACCGCCTGCTCGACATCTGGGACGTCACCGAGGCGGCCAACGTCGCCGACTACCAGCGCCTGGCGCGCGCCGAGATCGACCGGTTGCACGCCGAGGACAAGGTGCCCGTTCTCGTCGGCGGCTCCGGACTCTACGTCCGCGCCGCCATCGACGACCTGCGGTTCCCCGGCACCGACCCGGCCGTCCGCGCCCGGCTGGAGGCCGAACTCGACATGCGGGGGCCGGGCGCGCTGCACGCCCGGCTGGCAGCGGTGGACGCCGAGGCCGCCCGCGCGATCCTGCCCAGCAACGGCCGGCGCATCGTGCGCGCGCTGGAGGTGGTCGAGATCACCGGGCAGCCCTTCACCGCCAACCTGCCCGGCCCCGAGCCCGTCTACGACACCGTGCAGATCGGCGTCGCCGTGCCGCGGCCGGAACTCGACGAGCGGATCGCGCTGCGCGTGGACCGGATGTGGAAGGCCGGACTCGTCGCCGAGGTGCGCGCCTTGGAGGCGGCCGGGCTGCGCGAGGGCCGTACGGCGTCCCGCGCCCTGGGATACCAGCAGGTGCTCGCGTGGTTCGCCGGCGACTGCACGCAGGAGCAGGCGCTGGAGGAGACCGTACGAGCCACCAAGCGCTTCGCGCGGCGCCAGGACTCGTGGTTCCGGCGCGACCCGCGTGTGCACTGGCTCACCTCGCGCGGAGCGGAACTCACCCGGCAGGCGCTGGTGTTGGCGCGGGAAGCTCCAAGAAGCGGTCACAGCCTGATCACGTGATGGCATCGGGACGCCCCGGCGTCCCGGAGCGGCCCTCCGCGCGTGCCATCATCGTGCTCCGAGCTACTGTGTCGACATACGGGAGGGCGCGTGGCAATGGCAGCCGGCCCGCGCGACACCCCACCGGGGCGCGACACCTCGACCGACTCCGCCTGCTCAGCCAGGGGCCGGAACCGGAACCACCACCAAGGCCAGATCCCCGACTCACGTCCGCCGCTGGACGCGCTGGAGCCGCTGAACTCCCCGGAGCCGGCAACCGATCCGGACGAGTTCGGCGGCGCCCGGGCCGCGGACGCGGCAGCCGCGCCGGACGCGCCCGCCGACCCTGACGACACCGGCGATCCCCTCGGGTCGATCGGCGCCCTGGACGGCTACGCCAACCTGGACCGGCTGGACCGGCTGGAACCGCTCGGCGTGCTGGACGACCTCGATCCCCTCGAGGCCGGAACGGACCTGCCCGCCATCGAGGACGGCACGTCGTTCCGCGAACTGCGGCCGCAGCGCCGGCTGCGGATCTGGCAGATCGCCCCGATCATCGCCCTGGCTGTCGGCGGCTCGCTGATGTTCGCGTTCCCACTCGCCTTCGAGTCGGGGGACACCGGCCCGGTGGTCGCGATGCTCGGCCTGCTGCTGTGCTGCTGCGCGGCCGGGTGGGGGCTGGCCGCGGCCCGCCGGATCGGCCAGACCTGGCCGGGGCTGCCCGCACGCGGCTCCGGCGAGCGTGCCGACTGGCGCTACGTCGCCGGCTACGCCGCCTTGATCCTGCTGCTGGCGCTGCTCGCCGTCTGGCGGGTCGCCCGGCTGCGCTGACGGTCCGAGCGCAGGTCAGCGCGGGGGCGAGCGCCGTCCTGCGCCCGGCGGCCGACCGCGTACGATCGGAGCTGTGACTGACGCGCGCGCCGCCGACGCCCCCCTCGCCTTCCTCAAGGGACACGGCACCGAGAACGACTTCGTGATCGTCCCCGACCCGGACGGCCGGCTCGACCTGTCGCCCGAGGACGTGGCAAAGCTGTGCGACCGGCGGGCGGGCATCGGAGCCGACGGCCTGCTGCGGGTCGTGCGCTCGGCGGCCCACCCCGAAGCGGCCGCGTTCGCCGCCGAGGCCGAGTGGTTCATGGACTACCGCAACAGCGACGGCAGCGTCGCCGAGATGTGCGGCAACGGCGTACGCGTCTTCGCCCGCTACCTTCAGCGGACCGGCCGCACCGGTGCCGGCGACCTCGCGATCGCCACGCGCGCCGGCGTGCGGTACGCCCACATCGGCAAGGACGGCGCGGACGGCACGCCCGGGGACGTCACCGTCACCATGGGCGCTGCCGAACTGCCCGGCGGCGCCGTCAGCGTCGGCGTCGACGGCCGCACCTGGCCCGCAGTGCACGTCAGCATGGGCAACCCGCACGCGGTCGCCTTCGTCGGCCACCTCGACGAGGCCGGCGACCTGCTGCGAGCCCCGGCGGTCAGCCCCGCTGCGGCCTACCCGAACGGCACCAACGTGGAGTTCGTGGTCGACCGCGGCCCCGCCCACGTCGCCATGCGCGTGCACGAGCGCGGCTCGGGCGAGACCCGCTCCTGCGGCACCGGCGCCTGCGCGGTCATGGTCGCCGCCGCCCGCCGGGACGGTCTCGACCCCGCGGTCACCGGCCAGCCGGTCACCTACACCGTCGACGTGCCCGGCGGTCGCCTGGTGATCACCGAGCGCGCCGACGGACAGGTCGAGATGACCGGTCCGGCCGTCATCGTCGCCGAGGGCGCCATCGACCCGGCCTGGCTCGCCGCACCCGGCCGCTGACCGGCGCCGGGCCCGGCCCAGGGGCCGGTCTTCGCTCGCACCCCGAGAACCGGACGTATCAGGTCACCATGCCCGTACGCCTTCCCTCGAACGGGTGATGGGGATCACTCTCGGCGAGAGCGTGGCAGCCGCGCGTGGTGGGCTCGATAGCATCAATCACCGGCGCGGCCCCACGGGGCGTGGTGAGTTCCCGCAGCCGGTCCACGCTGCCGGGAGGCCCCGATGAGCGCAGACAACGCGGTGAACGCGGAGAGCGCGGACAACGCCGCCGATATCGTCCGGCGCGGGCTGCGCCGCATCGACATGCGACGGATCGACCTGCGACGTCTGGGCCGGGTGGCACTCCTCGGGAGCAGCGGCCACAGCAGGGGCAGACTGCCCGGCGCCATCGAGCACCTGATCAAGGTGCACCGCGCCCGACATCCCGAGGCCGGCCGCGACGAGGTCGAGACCCTGCGCCGGGCGTATGTGCTCGCCGAGTCCTCCCACCGCGGGCAGACCCGCAAGAGCGGCGAGCCGTACATCACCCACCCGCTGGCCGTCACCCTCATCCTCGCCGAACTCGGCGCGGAGACCACCACCTTGACCGCCTCCCTGCTCCACGACACCGTCGAGGACACCGAGGTGACGCTCGACCAGGTCCGGCGCGGCTTCGGCGAGGAGGTCAGCTACCTCGTCGACGGCGTCACCAAACTGGAGAAGGTCGACTACGGCGCCGCCGCCGAACCCGAGACCTTCCGCAAGATGCTCCTCGCGACCGGCAACGACGTGCGGGTGATGTCGATCAAGCTCGCCGACCGGCTGCACAACATGCGCACCCTCGGGGTGATGCGCCCGGAGAAGCAGGCCAGGATCGCCAAGGTCACCCGCGACGTGCTCATCCCGCTCGCCGAACGGCTCGGCGTGCAGGCCCTCAAGAGCGAGCTGGAGGACCTGGTCTTCGCCATCCTCCACCCCGAGGAGCACGCCCGTACCCGCGCCATGATCGAGGCCGCCGCCGCGCGGCCCGACCCGCTCGCCGTCGTCGCGGAGGACCTGCGCGGGGTGCTGCGCGACGCGGGCATCACCGCCGAGGTCGGCATCCGCCCCCGCCACACCGTGTCCGTGCACCGGCTCATGCGCAAGCGCGGTGTGACCGAGCTGGGCGGCTGCGACTTCGGCCGCCTGCTCGTCGTCGTCGACGAGGACGCCGACTGCTACGCCGTGCTCGGTGAACTGCATACCTGCTTCACTCCCGTCATCGCCGAGTTCAAGGACTTCATCGCCGCTCCCAAGTTCAACCTCTACCAATCGCTGCACACCGCGATCGCCGACCGGCACGGCCGTGTCGCCGAGGTGCTGGTGCGCACCAAGCACATGCACCGCGTCGCCGAGGCCGGGGTCATCGCCCTCGGCAATCCCTACGCCGCCGAGGCGCCGCAGAGCCCGGAAGCGGCGGGCGCCACCGGTGCCGGCGGCGACGGCTGGGCCGGGCCCGACCCTACCCAACCGGGCTGGCTCTCCCGGCTCCTGGAGTGGCAGCGCGCGGCCCCCGACGCGGACACCTTCTGGACGGCGCTGCGCGACGACCTCGCCCAGGACCGCGAGATCACCGTCTTCACCGGCCAGGACGGCGCTACCCCCGGCACCCTCCGGCTGCCCGCGGGCGCCAGCTGCGTGGACGCCGCCTACGCCGTCCACGGCGAGGCGGGCCACGCCTGCGTCGGCGCCCGGGTCAACGGCAGGCTGGCGCCGCTGGGCACCCGCCTGCGCGACGGCGACGCGCTCCAGCTCCTGATGGACGACACCGCCGCGACGGCGCCCGAGCCCGAGGGCCCCGACCCGGAGTGGCTGGAGTACGCCACCACGCCTGCCGCCCGGATCGCCATCACCCGCTGGCTGACCCAGCACCCCGCCGACGCCGGCGAGGACACGCCGGCCGCCGAACCGGCCGCGCGCCCCGTGCCCGCGGTCGACAGCCCGCCCGACACCGAGCCGGTGGCCGTGACGGACCTGCCCGGCGCGGCGGTACGCCTGGCGCGCTGCTGTACACCGGTGCCGCCCGATCACGTGACCGGATTCGTGATCCGCGGCGGCACCGTCGCAGTGCACCGGGCGGGATGCCCGGCCGGCTCCCGTATGGCGGACGCCGGACGCACCGCCGTGCCCGTGCGCTGGCGCGACGGAAGCTCCGGCGGGAACTTCCGTGCCACCGTCCTCGCCGAGGCGCTCAGCCGGCCGAGGCTGCTCGCCGACCTCACCGAGGTGATCGCGGCCCAGGGGATCGGCATCGTGTCCGCGGCTGTGGAGCCGCCGCAGGAGCACCGCGTACGGCACACCTACACCGTGGAGCTGCCCGCGCCCGAAGCGCTCGCGGCGCTGATGCGGGCGATGAAGTCGGTGCCGGGCGTGTACGACGTGTACCGGGCCCAGCCTGCTGTCGCTGCCATCCGTAATTGATCACACTGTGTAAACGACCGGTTGCTTTCCGCTGTTCCCGGCAGCTCACTCCTGCGAGTGAATCTGTGCGAGTGCCGTTCGCCGCGCCCGCGTCGCGCGGGACCCGCCGGTCGGCGCGGCGAAAGTCACGTGACCCTTCGCCCCCGGCGTGCGACCATCGAGAGTGACGGCGCCGACACGGCCGCCGGACACCGACCGTACGACCGAAGGACCCGATGACCTCCAACGCTTCCTCCTCTTCTTCGCACGACCGCCAGCGCCTCCCGGACAGCCTTCGGGCCGACGCCCTGATGGAAGAGGACGCGGCCTGGAGCCACGAGATCGACGGGGACCGGGACGGCGACCAGTTCGACCGTTCCGACCGCGCGTCTCTGCGCCGGGTCGCCGGACTCTCCACCGAGCTGGAGGACGTCACCGAGGTCGAGTACCGCCAGCTCCGCCTGGAGCGCGTGGTGCTCGTCGGGGTGTGGACCTCCGGCACCGCCGACGACGCGGACAACTCGCTCGCCGAGCTGGCCGCCCTCGCCGAGACCGCCGGGGCCGTCGTGCTCGACGGCGTGGTCCAGCGGCGCGACAAGCCGGACCCGGCGACGTACATCGGCTCGGGCAAGGCGCAGGAACTGCGGGACATCGTCGTCGAGACCGGCGCCGACACCGTGGTCTGCGACGGTGAGCTGAGCCCCGGACAGCTCATCCACCTCGAGGACGTCGTCAAGGTCAAGGTGGTCGACCGCACCGCCCTCATCCTCGACATCTTCGCCCAGCACGCCAAGTCCCGTGAGGGCAAGGCGCAGGTCTCCCTCGCGCAGATGCAGTACATGCTGCCGCGGCTGCGCGGTTGGGGCCAGTCGCTGTCCCGGCAGATGGGTGGCGGTGGCTCCGGCTCCTCCGGCGGCGGCATGGCCACCCGCGGACCCGGTGAGACCAAGATCGAGACCGACCGTCGGCGCATCCGCGAGAAGATGGCCAAGATGCGCCGGGAGATCGCGGAGATGAAGACCAGCCGCGACCTCAAGCGGCAGGAGCGGCGGCGCCACAAGGTGCCGTCCGTCGCCATCGCCGGCTACACCAACGCGGGCAAGTCCTCGCTGCTCAACCGGCTCACCGGAGCCGGAGTCCTGGTGGAGAACGCACTGTTCGCCACCCTGGACCCGACGGTCCGGCGCGCCGAGACGCCCAACGGCCGCCTGTACACCCTCGCGGACACCGTCGGCTTCGTCCGGCACCTGCCGCACCACCTGGTCGAGGCGTTCCGGTCCACGATGGAGGAGGTCGCCGACGCCGACCTGATCCTGCACGTGGTGGACGGCTCGCATCCCGTGCCGGAGGAGCAGCTCGCGGCGGTCCGCGAGGTGTTCCGCGACGTGGGGGCGCTCCAGGTGCCGGAGATCGTGGTGGTCAACAAGGCGGACGCGGCCGACCCGCTGGTCCTCCAGCGGCTGCTGCGGACCGAGAAGCACGCCATCGCGGTGTCCGCGCGCAGCGGCCAGGGGATCGACGAGCTCCTGGAGCTGATCGACGAGGCGCTGCCGCGCCCGCAGGTGGAGGTCGAGGCGCTGGTGCCGTACACGCACGGCGGACTCGTCTCCAGGGTGCACGCCGGTGGTGAGGTGCTCTCCGAGGAGCACACCGGCGAGGGCACCCTGCTGCGGGTGCAGGTGCACGAGGATCTGGCGGCCGAACTGGCGCCGTTCACCCTCGCCGCACAGCGCTGACCGCCGCGCCGCCCTGGCGACGGCACAACAGGCGTCCGTAGCGCACACGGTGAGGGCCCGCCTCCTGCCCGCGTTCCCCGCGGTTCAAGGAGGCGGGCCCGCACCGTTTCCCGCCGCAGCCGCCGTACGGATCAGCTGAACTTCTTGCTCACCTTGTCGTACAGCTTCTTCGCGTCCGCGCCCAGCCGGGGGCCGGCCAGCCATGTCGCCGTCAGCGGGCCGACCGAGGTGTTGCTGACCAGCCCCACCTTGCCGTCGGGCATCGTGGCGAACCACCCGCCGCCGGACGCGCCGCCGGTCATGGTGCAGCCGAGCCGGTACTCCGTCGGCGCGGAGGCCAGCAGTGACAGCCGGCCCGGCGTGCCCTGGCAGGCGTACATCCGCTGGCCGTCGTACGGCGCCTCCGCCGGGTAGCCCCACGCGCCCACGGTCTTGATCTGTGTCGTCGAGGGCGCGTCGAACCACACCGGCATGGCCGCCCCGACCGTCTCCTGCAGGGACTTGCCGCCGGAGCCCTTGGCGGGGGTCACGTGCAGCACCGCGAAGTCGTACGGCGAGCCGCCGCCGCCCTGCTCGGAGCCGGTGCTGATCCACTGGTCCGAGGTACCGGCCCAGTCCGCCCACCACACGCCGTACGGGGCGAGTTTGTCCACGCTCGCGTGCGCCAGGGCCGACGCGCTCTCACCGCTGTCGTTGTAGTCCGGCACGAACGCGATGTTGCGGTACCAGCCCCCGCTCTTGCCCGCGTGCACGCAGTGCCCGGCCGTCCACACCAGGTTCGACCTGCCCGGGTGCGCCGGGTCGTCGACCACTGTGGCCGAGCAGACCATCGGACCCTTGGGGCTGTCGAAGAACAGCTTGCCGACGGCCGGCGCGTTGTCGTGGTAGGGCGTGCTGACCTTCCTGGCCGTCTCGGGAGCCGGCACCGGGTCGGTCTTCCCCTGGTCGGCGGACACGTCCGCGGGCACCTGCTTGTCGTCCTGGTCGGCGCCCTTCATCCGGTCGTCGCTCCACAGGCCGTCGATCACCGGGTTCACGAAGTCCTGGGCCTTGCGCAGCCAGGTCGTCCTGTCCCAGTTCTTCCAGCCGCCGTCCTTGTACGCCTGTTCCCACTTCTTCAGGTCGCTCAGGCTCGTCGGCAGCGACGTGGGCAGCTTGGGCAACGACTTGCTGACCGCCGCTGCGGTGCTCGGCGAGGCCGTCGCCTTGGCGTCGGTATGGCTCCCGGACGACCCGCACGCGGTGGCCGCGCCCGCGAGCAGTACGGCGGCCGCTGCGGCGACCAGCGGCCTGCGTATCGATGGCATGGATGTAACTCCCCCTGGTTCACGCATTGGTGAGAACTGTGCTGCCCCAAATCATGGACGGTTCCCCGGGCGCGGCCGTCCCCGGGGCGGAAAGTCCGGTGGCGGCCCGTGATCGGTCGGTGACCGCGTCGTTGGTACGTATGGGGGACAGCGGGGCGGAACACCGAGCAGGAGGAGAACACACGTGGTGGCCACTTCGAGCGTGCCGGGACAACTCACGGCACCCGCCGAAGACTTCGACTCGGGGGAAGCGATCCTGCACAGACAGGCGCAGCGGGAGTCCGCGGCGCGCACGTACGCGCGGTCGCTGCCGGTGGTGCCGGTCCGGGCCCGCGGTATGACCGTCGAGGGCGCCGACGGCCGCCGCTACCTGGACTGCCTGTCAGGTGCCGGCACCCTGGCGCTCGGCCACAACCACCCGGTCGTCCTGGAGGCCGTGCGGCGCGTGCTGGACTCCGGGGCGCCGCTGCACGTGCTGGACCTCGCGACGCCCGTGAAGGACGACTTCACCACCGCGCTGTTCGACACGCTGCCGCCCGGGCTCGCCGACCGCGGCCGCATCCAGTTCTGCGGCCCCGCCGGCACCGACGCGGTCGAGGCGGCCATCAAGCTCGTCCGGATCGCCACCGGCCGCAGCGGCCTGGTCGCCTTCTCCGGCGCCTACCACGGCATGACCGCTGCGGCCCTCGCGGCGACCGGCGACACCGCCGCACGGGCCACCGTCGAGGCCGACACCCGCGTCACCCGGCTGCCCTACCCGTACGACTACCGCTGCCCGTTCGGGACCGGCGGCGAGCAGGGCGCGGAACTGTCCGCACGGCTGACCGCCAGCCTGCTCGACGACCCCAAGGGCGGCGTACGGCAGCCCGCGGCAATGCTGCTGGAGCCGGTGCAGGGCGAGGGCGGCGTCATCCCCGCTCCAGGCAGCTGGCTGCGCCGGATGCGGGAGATCACCGCGGACCGCGGCATCCCGCTGATCGCCGACGAGGTGCAGACCGGAGTCGGCCGCACCGGGACGTTCTGGGCGGTCGAGCGCAGCGGGATCGTGCCCGACGTCATGGTGCTGTCCAAAGCCATCGGCGGCAGCCTCCCGCTCGCGGTGATCGTCTACCGCGAGGAGCTGGATGCCTGGCACCCTGGTGCCCATGCCGGCACCTTCCGCGGCAACCAACTCGCCATGGCGGCAGGCGCCGCCACGATCCGCTACGTGGCGCGCAACGCGCTGCACCGGCGCGCCGAGGAGGTCGGGTCCCTGATGCTGCGTCGACTGCGCGCGCTGGCCGGCGACCACGCCTGCATCGGCGACGTACGCGGCCGCGGCCTGATGATCGGCGTCGAACTCGTCGACACCGCAGCCGAACCCGACGACCGCGGAACGCTTCCGGCCGCGCCGCGCCTGGCCGCCCGCGTCCAGCAGGAGGCCCTGCGTCGCGGTCTGATCATCGAACTGGGCGGGCGGCACTCCAGCGTCGTCCGCCTCCTCCCACCGCTGACGATCACCGACGAGCAGGCCGACGCCGTACTGGACCGGCTCGCCGACGCCATCGCCGCGGCCGACCAGGCCGAAGGAAGCGGCCCCGCCGGGACCCGCCCTGCCGGGACCCGCGGCTCCGACCGAGGCGCCCGCGCCGCCCGCGCCGACGCCTGGACGGCGGGTGCCTCGTGAGAGCCGGCCCCGGCGCCTGCCCGACGCGCCACCGAGCCGCCCCGGCGCGCGCCGCCGCGGTGCCGGAGCACCCCGACAGACCGGCGCGCACCCCCACCGCCGTACTTCCCCGCCGTACCGCCGCAGCGCCGTACCGACAAGTGAGGCCCCAGGCATGACCGCACCCGTGGACCCCGCCGGCATCGACCGCCACGACACCGCCACCTCCGTGCCCCAGCAGCGGGCACGCACCCCCTGGAACCCGACCGGTACCGACCCGCTGGCACGCGACGAGCCGTACGCCGTGGCCGACGCGGCCGGCACCGAGGCGCTGCTGCGCTGCTGGACCCGTGAGAAGGGCCTGCCACAACCGTCCGACGGGATGCTGCGCGTGCCGCTGCCCGCGGCCGGCACCGCCGTCGGCGCGGTCGTCCACCACTGGTCCGCCACCGGCCACCACCGCTTCGGGCCCGCCCGGCTCGCCGCCGCCGACCACCGGCCGCTGACCGCCGTCGAACTCGCCGCGCTGCTGACCCGGGAGAGCGGCGCGGACCCCGAGGAGGGCGCCGACCTGGTCGCCAGGGTGGCCGACTCGGTACGGCGCACCGCCGTCTTCGTCGCCGACCGGCGCCGGCACCCCGGCAGCAGCGAGCCCGAACTGCCCTTCCTCGACTCCGAGCAGGCGCTGATCCTCGGGCACCCGCTGCACCCCACGCCCAAGAGCCGCGACGGCCTCGGTGACGCGGAGGCGGCCGCCTACTCACCCGAACTGCGAGGCTCCTTCCCCCTGCACTGGTTCGCGGTCGACCGGTCGCTGCTCGCCACCGACTCGGCGTGGACCGAGCGCGGCCGGCCGGTGCCGGCACCCGACCTGCTCACGGCGCTGGCCGGCCCCGACCTGGCGCTGCCCGCCGGGACCGCGCCGCTGCCGCTGCACCCGTGGCAGGCCCGGGAGGTGGGCCACCGGCCCGCCGTGCGGGCGCTGTTCGAGGCGGGCCTGCTGCACGACCTCGGCCCCGTCGGCGAGCAGTGGCACCCCACCTCCTCGGTACGCACCGTCTACCGGCCGGGTACGCAGATCATGCTCAAGCTGTCCCTGGCGCTGCGCATCACCAACTCCCGCCGGGAGAACCTCCGCAAGGAACTGCAGCGCGGTGCCGAGGTGCACCGGCTGCTGCGCAGCGGGCTGGCCACCCGCTGGTACGAGGCGCACCCCCGCTTCGACATCGTCCGCGACCCCGCCTGGCTCGCCGTGGACGACCCGGACGGCCGCCCGGTGACCGGCCTGGACGTCGCCTTGCGGCACAGCCCGTTCGGCCCCGGGGCGCAGGCGCACTGCGTCGCCGGGCTGACTTCGCCCCGGCCCTGGCCCGGCATGCCCGCACCCGCCCTCGCCTCCCGGCTCGCGGTCATCGTCGGCCGCCTCGCCGAGCGCACCGGCCGGCCCGCGACCGCGGTCGCCACCGAATGGTTCCTGCGCTACCTCGACGAGGTGGTCCGGCCCGTGCTGTGGCTGGACGGCGAGGCCGGCATCGCCCTCGAAGCGCACCAGCAGAACACGCTCGTGCTGCTCGACGCCGACGGCTGGCCGAACGGCGGACACTACCGCGACAACCAGGGCTACTACTTCCGCGAGTCGCACCGGGACGCGCTGGAGCGCCAACTGCCCGGCATCGGCGCCCAGAGCGACACCTTCGTCACCGACGAGGTGGCCGACGAGCGCTTCGCCTACTACCTCGGCATCAACAACGTCCTCGGCCTGATCGGCGCGTTCGGCGCCCAGCGGCTCGCCGACGAGGAGGTCCTGCTCGCCGCCTTCCGCCGCTTCCTCACCGACGCCGCCGGCGGCTCCAGCAGCCTGCCCGAGCGCCTGCTGCACAGTCCGCACCTGCGCTGCAAGGCCAACCTGCTGACCCGGCTGCACGGCATGGACGAACTCGTCGGGCCGGTGGACACCCAGTCCGTGTACGTCACCCTGCCCAATCCGCTGGCCCGCTGACCGGCGGCGCCCCGACCCCTCCTACCGCCCGCCATGTCCCGGCCGCGCGCCCGTCTCGCGTCCGGTCGGGACAGGAAGGAGCACCGTTGCCGAACGCCGACTCCAGCACCGAGGACACCCTCGACCTGAAACTGCCCCCGGAAGTCCTCGCGCTGTTCGCGGAAGGAGCGGCGACGGCAGCGCCGCCCGGCGGGGAGGCGGGGGCGGCAGGCGGCGGCGCGAGCGGGCTGCTCGACCGCATCGCGACCTGGCGGGCGGCCGAGACGGCAGTGGGCACCTTCCGACTGGTCCCGGTCGACCTCGAGCGGGACCTCGCGACCCTCACCGTGTGGATGAACGATCCGGCAGTCGCGGAGTTCTGGGAGCTGGCCGGCGACCAGCAGGTCACCGCAGACCACGTACGGGCCCAACTCGACGCCGACGGCCGCAGCGTGCCCTGCCTCGGCGTCCTCGACGGCACCCCGATGAGCTACTGGGAGATCTACCGCGCCGACCTCGACCCGGTCGCGCGCTACTACCCGGCCCGGCCGCACGACACCGGGGTCCACCTGCTCATCGGCGGTGTCGCCGACCGGGCCCGCGGCCTGGGCGGCACCCTGCTGCGCGCCGTCTCCGACCTCGTCCTCGACCACCGTCCCGCCTGCGGCCGGGTGATCGCCGAACCCGACCTGCGCAACACCCCGTCCGTGGCGGCCTTCCTCGCCGCCGGCTTCCGACTGTCCGAGGAGGTGGACCTGCCGGACAAACGTGCCGCCCTGATGATCCGTGACCGAGCCCTGCGCCATCGCATCTGACACAGTGGCCGGCCGCGCCCGACCGCGGCCGGCCACCTGCCATGTGCACGTGGCCGCGCCGGCCGTCCGACCGGTGACGGCCGCCTCGCCAGCAGCCCTCTTGTCCCTCCCGTCCGCAGGAGCACCCCGTGACGATCACACCCCTGACCGAGTCCGGCGCCGCCTGGGAGCGCGCGGCCCGGCGGTTGCTCGCCAAGATGCTCGCCGAGTTCGCCTACGAAGACGTGATCGCGCCCCTACCCGACCCGGCGTCGGGCCCCGACACCTACCGGGTCGACCTCACCCCCGACGTGACCTACCGCTTCCGAGCGCGCCGCGGCTCGTACGGCAGCTGGTACGTGGACGCGGGCAGCATCACCCCGACCGGTGACCCGATGCACTTCCTGGCGCACGGCCACGACAGCGTGCTCGGCCTCAGCGGCGACACCACCGGCCACCTGATCAGAGAACTGCTCACCACGCTCCGCGCCGATCTGCGGCTGGACGCCACCGCGCTGCCGGTCGCCGAACTCGCCGACCTCGGCTACGCGGAACTCGAAGGGCACCAGACCGGGCACCCCTGGCTCGTGGCCAACAAGGGCCGTATCGGGTTCTCGGACGCCGACGCGGCGCACTGGGCGCCCGAGGCCCGCAGACGCCACCTGCTGCCCTGGATCGCGGTCCACCGCGACCTCGCCGAATACCGCGGCACCGGCACCCTGACCACCTCCGACCAGCTCTACGCCGAGGAACTCGCCCCCGACGTCCTCGACACCTTCCACCGCACCCTCGCCGAGCACGGCCGCGAACCCGCCGACTACCTGCTGCTGCCCGTGCACCCCTGGCAGTGGGAACAGGTCGTCGCCCCGCTCTTCGCACCCGCGATCGCCGACGGGTCCATCATCCACCTCACCACTGACAACGACCTCCGGCTGCCGCAGCAGTCCGTCCGCACCTTCCTCAACACCAGTCGCCCGCACCGGCGAACGGTCAAGCTCCCGCTGGCAGTGCTCAACACCCTGGTCTGGCGCGGTCTGCCCACCGAACGCACGCTGGCCGCCCCCGCCGTCACCGCCTGGGTGCACACCCTGCGCGACCACGACCGCTTCCTGCGCGACGAGACCCGGGTGATCCTCCTCGGCGAGGTGGCCTCCGTCACCGTCGCCCACCCCCAGTACGACAAGATGCCGCAGGTGCCGTACCAGTACCGCGAACTGCTCGGCTGCATCTGGCGTGAGCCGCTGACGGCGTACCTCGCACCCGGGGAGCGCGCCCGCACTCTCGCCGCGCTTCTGCACACCGACCCCGACGGCCGCGCCTTCACCGCCGAGCTGGTCGCCCGTTCCGGGCTTTCCCCCCGCGTGTGGCTGCGGCACCTGTTCGCCGCGCTTCTCCCGCCCCTGCTGCATTTCCTCTACCGGTACGGCACGGTCTTCTCCCCGCACGGGGAGAACGCGATCGTCGTCTACGACGAGCACGACGTTCCGGTGCGGCTGGCGGTCAAGGACTTCGTCGACGACGTGAACGTCTCCGCGCACCGGCTGCCGGAACACGCCACCATGCCGGCGGACGTCCGCGCCGTGCTGCTCACCGAGGCGCCGGAATTCCTCACCCAGTTCATCCACTCCGGTCTGTTCATCGGAGTGTTCCGCTATCTCGCGCCGCTGTGCGAACAGCAGCTCGGTGTGCCCGAGAACGAGTTCTGGACCCTGGTGCGCGACGAGATCCTCCGCCACCAGGACCGCTTCCCGGAACTCAAGGAGCGGTTCGCGCTGTTCGACCTGTTCACCCCGCGGATCGCCCGGCTGTGCCTGAACCGCAACCGCCTGCACCTCGACGGCTACCGCGACCGGCCCAGCCGCCCCCACGCGGCCGTGCACGGAACCGTGGCCAACCCGCTCTGCGGACCCTGACCGCACCGCTACGATCGGTCCGACGACGGCCGCACCGGCGAACGGCCCGACGGTGGGAGTGGGATGGGCGAGGAGACTGGCGGCGGCAGGTGCCCGGCGTGCGGCACCACCGGCGCCCAGCCCGGGCAACTCGTCTGCCAGGGCTGCTACGTGCCCTTCGCACTCATGGCGGCCCCCGCCGGGCCGGACGCCATGGCGCCGGCCGGCGCGGTCGACGCCATGGCGTCCGCGCAGCCCGCGGACGCCCGTCCGGCCGCCGACCCGCACACCGAGCACACCCGTGTCATCGGCCGAAGGGGCGACGCCGGTGCGGGCAGCGACAGCACCCGCAGGGACGCGCCGGCGCTCGCGCTGCGGCTGGGCTTCCCGGGCGGACAGGTCGTCGCGGTCGAGCCAGGCCGGCACATCCGGCTCGGCCGCGAGCGGCGCCTGTGCCCCGCCGTGGCCTTCCTCGCCGCCCACGACAACCTGTCGCGGCTGCACGCCACCGTCGCGGTGGAGCCGGACGGATCGGCGTCCATCACCGACGAGGGCTCCATGAACGGCACCTTCCTGCACGGCTACCGGCTCCCGCCCAACGAGCCGGCGGTCCTCAACCCGGGCGACGTGGTCCGGCTCGCCGCGGACGTCACGGTCCGGGTACTGCCCTGACCGCCGCATAGGAGGCCACACACCTGGCGAGCGGGTGCTCGGCACCCAGGGTGGCGGACGTCTCGCGCGCCAGCTCCGCAAGACGCGTGGCGGCCGCCGGCGCGCCGCCCAGCCCCTCCAGCGCCCGCGCCCGCCCGAACCGGGCGGCGAAGGCCGCCGGCGCCCGGTCGGCGTCCTGCCGGGCCAGGTGCTGGAGCACCTGCCAGTACCGGCGGTCCGCGTCGGCGAAGTGCCCCGCCGTCAGGAGCCCTTCGCCCTCCTCCAGCAGGGTCCACACCACGTGCTGCGTCCCCCGGTCCAACGAGGTCGGCGTCCGCGGCACACGCCGCGGGCGCCGCATGGCCCGCAGCCGGGAGGCCACCAACTCCGCGGTCGGGGGCCGGTCGGCGGGGTCCTTGGCGAGGAGTTCGTGCACCAGGTGCGCCAGCTCGGGCGGCACCTCCGGCCGGCGCCGCTCGATCCGCTCGGGCGTCTCGTGCACATGCGCGTAGGCGTACCCGATGACATTGCCCGCGGAGAAGGGCGGCCCCTCCGCGAGGAGCGCGTACAGCACGCAGCCCAGGGAGTACAGGTCGGACCGGGCGGTGACCTCCCGTCCGTGCGCCTGCTCGGGCGAGAAGTACGGCGGGGAGCCCAGCACCGCCTGCGGGTCGGTGTGGCGCACGCGCCGCGGGTCGCTCTGCACCACGAGGCCGAAGTCGCAGATCTTGACGGTGCCGTCCGGCAGCAGCATCAGGTTCTCCGGCTTGATGTCGCGGTGCACGAGCCCGTGTTCGTGGGCATGCTGGAGGCCCGCGGCGATCTGGGCGCCGTAGCCGAGGACGTCGTCGACCGGCAGGCCGCCCCGGTCCAGCAGCACCGCGCCGAAGTCCTGGCCGGTCAGCAGCTCCATCACCAGGAAGGGGCGGCCTTCGTGCTCGCCCGCGTCATGGACGGTCGCCACGTTGGGATGGCCGAGCGCCGCGGCGGCGACGGCCTCCCGGCGGAAACGGCCCTGCCGCTCCTTGCGCTCGTCCTCGGCCCACTCGGCGCGCAAGGTCAGCACCTTTACCGCCACCCGGCGTCCCAAACCCTGGTCGACGGCCGCGTAGACCTGGCCGAAGCCGCCCCCGCCCAGCCGGTCCGCCAGCAGGAAGCGCCCACCGAGCAGCGTCCCGGCGCCGATCCCGTCCGGCGGCCCGCCACTCCCGCCGACCATGTTCCCGCTCACCCGCGCGCCCTCCCGTGCGTACACCGCCGCTGCCCGGCGCTCACCCCTGCGGGGGCGGTTCGCCGGCCAACCGCCACAGGTCCGACGGCAGGCCGACCATCGTCGGTTCCGCGGCCGCGGCGGCCTGCTGCGCTCCGACCGTACCGTCGGTGGCGTCGTCCTCGAACACGAACTGGCGGCCGCTGGGCAGCAGTTCCAGCCGCTCGTGCAGCACGACCGCGTCCCCGCGGCGCAACTGCCAGCGCGTGCCGTGGAACAGCGGCAGCATCTCGTCACCTGACGGGCGGCGGCGCCGGATACGGGTGCCGTTGGCACTGCGCTCGTCGACGACGGTCAGCCCGGTCCCGTCGTACTCCAGCACCACATGGGTGCGGCTGACGGAGTCCACCGCCTTGTCGTCGATCCAGGCGCCCAGGGCGACCCCGCCGCCCGCCGGTGCCCGCCCGACCGCCAGCGGCTGCCCGGCCGTCACCATGAAGCGGCCGCGCACGGTGCCGTCCATGAGCACCTTCATCTGGGCGCGGCGCGGCCGCGGCCCGGCATCCTCCAGCGGCACCCCGTGGGTCGGGCACAGCACCCGCCTGCCCCGCCGGCGGGGCAGCGCGGCGCTCGGGTGCTCGCCCGCCCCGAACAGCGGGCAGTGCGCCTCCGGGCAGCGCCACTCCCGGCTGAGCACATCGCGGTGCGCCGACGGCGCCCAGCGCCTGAGCACCCCCGCCTCCAGCAGCAGGCCCTCCTCCTCCTTGCGCGAGATCTGCCACTCCGGGGGCACCGGCATGATCCGGGGGCGCACCACCAGCACCCCGTCCGGCCCGAGCAGCGGGCGCAGGAAGTGGTCCCGGTCACCGGGTATCCAGGGATAGGCGCGGTGGAAGTCCAGGAAGTTGTCCGCGCTGACCACGTGCAGTTCGAGGGTGTCGGCGAGCTCCAGGATGCGGTCGTCGGCGCGGGGCAGGACCTCCAGCAGCCGGTCGCGGTACCAGCGGTCGAGCCGGGCGCGCTCCTGCGGGGTGAGCCGTCCGTCGGTCAGCAGCGAGCGGTCGGTGATCGGATAGACCTGCACCGCCGGGTCGCGGGCGAACTCCGCCAGAGCGTCCAGCAGCGCCTCGAAGCGGCCGAGGTCCGCGGCCCGGTCCCCGCCCAGGGCCGGCGCCCGTACGACGTTCGCCACGTCGATCACATATTCCGCGGCCGAGGCATCAAGCGTCATACGGCTCTCGCACTGCATGTGACCAGAAGCTAGCACCGCCTGACCGGGACGGTGCGGCGAAGGTCCGCGCGGTGACCGGACCGGTCTCACCCGGACGGCGTTGTCGGTGCGGCGCCGTAGGCTGGCCCTCCTATGACTGCCACCACCCCACCCGCTCTCACCGACCTGCTGCACTCCGCCGTCACCGCCGTCGGCGGAGTGGAGCGGGAAGGCCAGGTCGCCATGGCGCAGGCCGTACACGACGCCGTGGAAGACCAGTCCCATCTGCTCGTCCAGGCCGGCACCGGCACCGGCAAGTCGCTCGGCTACCTGGTGCCCGCCCTGGCGCACGGCGAGCCCGTGGTGGTGGCCACCGCCACCCTCGCCCTCCAGCGGCAGCTGGTGGAGCGGGACCTGCCGCGCACGGTCCAGGCGCTGAAGCCGCTGCTGCGCCGCGAGCCGCAGTTCGCGATGCTCAAGGGCCGGTCCAACTACCTGTGCCTGCACCGCCTGCACGAAGGAGTGCCGCAGGACGAGGAGGACGGCCTCTTCGACCCCTTCGAGGCCGCCGCGCCCACGAGCAAGCTAGGCAAGGACCTGCTGCGGCTGCGGGACTGGGCCGACGAGACCGAGACCGGGGACCGGGACGGGCTCAGCCCCGGCGTCTCCGACCGCGCCTGGAGCCAGGTCTCGGTCACCTCCCGCGAGTGCCTGGGCGCCTCCAAGTGCGCCTACGGTGCCGAGTGCTTCGCCGAGGCGGCCCGCGAGCGCGCCAAGGTCGCCGAGGTCGTCGTGACCAACCACGCCCTGCTGGCCATCGACGCCATCGAGGGCGCCCCGGTGCTGCCCAGCCATGAGGTGCTGATCGTCGACGAGGCGCACGAACTGGTCTCGCGGGTGACCGGTGTCGCCACCGGCGAGCTGAGCCCCCTCGGGGTCAACCGCGCCGTCAAGCGCGCCGCCAGACTTGTCAACGAGAAGGCGGCGGACGCCCTGATGAGCGCGGGGGAGGGCTTCGAGCGGGTGATGGAGCTCGCCCAGCCCGGGCGGCTGGAGGAGATCCCGGAGGACCTCGCGTACGTGCTCGCGGCGCTCCGGGACGCCTGCCGCCTGGTGATCACCGCGCTCGGCGAGACCCGCGACCGCTCCGTGCAGGACGAGGACGTCGTCCGCAAGCAGGCCCTCGCCTCCGTCGAGCACGTCCACGAGGTCGCCGAACGCCTGGTGCAGGGCTCGGAGTACGACGTGGTGTGGTGCGAGCGGCACGACCGGTTCGGCGCGTCGCTGCGGGTCGCGCCGCTGAGCGTGTCGGGCCTGCTGCGCGAGAAGCTCTTCACCGACCGCTCGGTGGTGCTCACCTCCGCCACGCTCAAGCTGGGCGGCGACTTCAACGGTGTCGCCGCCTCCCTGGGCCTGTCGCCCGAGGGCGTGACGGCCGCGGAGGGCGAGGACGAGGTGCCGCAGTGGAAGGGCGTCGACGTCGGCTCGCCCTTCGACTACCGCCGCCAGGGCATCCTGTACGTCGCCCGCCATCTCGCGCAGCCCGGCCGCGACTCGGGCCGCGAGGACATGCTCGACGAACTGGCCGAGCTGATCGAAGCAGCCGGCGGGCGCACCCTCGGGCTCTTCTCGTCGATGCGCGGCGCCCAGGCGGCCGCGGAGGCGCTGCGCGGAAGGCTGGAGCACCCGGTGCTGCTCCAGGGCGAGGAGACGCTGGGCGAGCTGATCCGCACCTTCTCCGAGGACGCCAGAACCTGCCTGTTCGGCACGCTGTCGCTGTGGCAGGGCGTGGATGTGCCGGGCGCGAACTGCCAGTTGGTGGTGATGGACCGCATCCCCTTCCCCCGGCCGGACGATCCGCTGATGAGCGCGCGCCAGAAGTCGGTGGAGGAGCACGGGGGGAACGGCTTCATGGCGGTGGCCGCCACCCATGCGGCGCTGCTGATGGCCCAGGGTGCCGGGCGGCTGATCCGGGCCACCGGCGACCGGGGTGTCGTGGCGGTGCTCGACCCGCGCCTGGCCACCGCCCGCTACGGGGGCTTCCTGCGGTCCTCGATGCCCGAGTTCTGGTACACCAACGACCGCAACCAGGTGCGGAAGTCCCTGGCGGCGATCGACGCGGCCGCCGGGGCGGCGGAGACGGCCGCAGCAGACGCGTAGCGGGCCCGTCACGGCCGTGTGCGGGCCCTGGGGGGGGGGGGGGGGGGGGAAAG
>NZ_JBYIRM010000046.1:0-52032 GCF_057708105.1 Actinacidiphila sp. bgisy144
AACCTTAGCAGATGCTTTCCGGTCGGAATTACCAACCCCTTTTCGAGAACACGCGTTTCCGCTGGTCTCGTCGAGGCGGTTGCGCCAACCTACTGGACCGGCCTCGGGTGGAGCAAATCGGGGGTGGCGGTCCCCCGGGTGACGGGGCGCCAGATCCGTACTTGGTATGACTTAGGCTGCTGTAGCCATCGGCCGTCCGGTGACGGAAGGTGATGGTCCACCCTGACCTCCCGAGGAGTGCTGCACATGACGACTGTTTCGTCGCCGATGGCCGGCCGGGTCATCGGGCTCGACGCCGTACCCGACCCCGTGTTCTCCGGTGAGATGGTCGGCCCGGGCACAGCGGTGGACCCCGTGCGCGAGCCCGCGGAGGCGGTGTCTCCGGTGGACGGCATCGTCGTCTCCCTGCACCCGCACGCTTTCGTCGTGGTGGACGACGAGGGGCATGGAGTGCTGACGCACCTGGGTATCGACACGGTGCAGCTGAACGGCGAGGGTTTTGAGGTGCTGGTCGCCAAGGGCGACACGGTCGGCCGCGGCCAGCCCGTCGTGCGGTGGAACCCCGCCGCGATCGAGGCGGGCGGCAAGTCGCCGGTGTGCCCGGTGATCGCGTTGCAGGCCACCGGCAGGGCGCTGGGCGGCGTCGTCCGTGACGGCGAGGTCGCCGCGGGCGACACTCTCTTCGACTGGAAGTAGGGCGATGCAGACAACGCTGCGGGGCGTCGGGGTCAGCCACGGGGTGGCCATCGGTCAGGTACGGCACATGGGCACCGCGGTGCTGGAGCCGCCGGCGAAGCAGGGCAGGGCGGGCGACGCGGCCCGTGAGCAGGGTCGGGCCCGGCAGGCGGTGGAGGCGGTCGCCGCCGACCTCAACGCGCGCGGGCAGCTCGCCGGTGGCGAGGCCCAGGCCGTGCTGGAGGCGCAGGCGATGATGGCGCAGGACCCGGAGCTGATGGCGGACATCGAGCGGCGGGTCGCGGTGGGGAGCACGGCGGAGCGGGCGGCGTACGACGCGTTCGCCGCGTACCGGGCGCTGCTGGCGGGTGCGGGGGCGTATCTGGCCGGGCGGGTGGCGGACCTGGACGACGTGCGGAACCGGATCGTGGCGCGGCTGCTGGGGGTGCCGATGCCGGGGGTGCCGGACAGCGACGAGCCGTATGTGCTGGTGGCGCGGGATCTGGCGCCGGCGGACACGGCGCTGCTGGACCCGGCGCTGGTGCTGGCGTTCGTGACGGAGGAGGGCGGGCCGACCAGCCACAGCGCGATTCTGGCGCGGGCGCTGGGGGTACCGGCGGTGGTGGCGCTGCCCGGTGCGGTGGAGTTGGCCGAGGGGGTGGTGGTGGCGGTGGACGGGAGCACCGGCGAGGTGTTCGTGGAGCCGGGCGAGGAGCAGCGGGAGGCGCTGGCGGCGGAGGCGGCGGAGCGGAAGGCGGCGCTGGCGGCGTCGTCGGGACCGGGGACGACGTCGGACGGGCACCGGGTGCCGTTGCTGGCGAACGTCGGTGGGCCGGGGGACGTGGCCGGTGCCGTGGCGGCGGGGGCGGAGGGGGTGGGACTGTTCCGTACGGAGTTCCTGTTCCTGGACGACTCGGTGGCGGCGCCGTCGGAGGAGGCGCAGGTGGCGGCGTACCGGCAGGTGCTGGAGGCGTTTCCGGAGGGGCGGGTGGTGGTGCGGGTGCTGGATGCCGGTGCCGACAAGCCGCTGGAGTTCCTGACGCCCGCGGACGAGCCGAATCCGGCGCTGGGGGTGCGGGGGCTGCGGTCGCTGCTGGAGCACCCGGAGGTGCTGGCGACGCAGTTGCGGGCGCTGGCGCGTGCGGCGGAGGGGCTGCCGGTGCACTTGGAGGTCATGGCGCCGATGGTCGCGGACCGGCGGGATGCGAAGGCGTTCGCGGACGCCTGCCGGGCGGCGGGGCTGGCGGCGAAGTTCGGGGCGATGGTGGAGATTCCGTCGGCGGCGCTGCGGGCGCGGTCGGTGCTGAAGGAGGTGGAGTTCCTTTCGCTGGGGACGAACGACCTGGCGCAGTACACCTTCGCGGCGGACCGGCAGGTGGGTGCGGTGGCGCGGTGGCAGGACCCGTGGCAGCCCGCACTGCTGGACCTGGTGGCTTCGGCGGCGGAGGCGGCCCGGGCGGAGGGGAAGAGCTGCGGGGTCTGCGGTGAGGCGGCAGCCGATCCGCTGCTGGCGTGTGTGCTGACGGGGTTGGGGGTCACCAGCCTTTCGATGGGGGCGGCGTCGATTCCGTATGTGCGGGCGGCGTTGGCGAGGTGCACGTTGGCGCAGTGTGAGCGGGCGGCGGTGGCGGCGCGGGCGACGGACAGCGCGGAGGACGCCCGGCGGGCGGCGCAGGCGGTGTTGTCGGGCGAGTAGTCGGGCGAGATGCGGAGTGGAGGGGTGGGGCGGGGCGGCCGGCGGCGGGTCGGCAGGTGGTCGGGTCTGCCGGCCTGCCGCCGGTCCTCGTTTGCGGTTCTGCTCAGGGCAGGGGGATGCCGGGGGCGTAGCGGACGCCGGGTTCGGGTGGGATGGGGTCGCCGGTGACGGGGTCGGTGCAGTAGGCGTTGAAGACGGCGGCTTCGGTGAGGGGTTCGGGGGTGCCGTCGCGCAGTTCCCAGCCGCGGACGGTGTCGCCGTCGGGGGTGAGGGTGCGGACGACGAGTCCTGCGGTGCGGCCGGTGACGGTGGCGGCGGCCATGACGGTGCACAGGACGAGGGCGTCGGCCTCGGCGAAATGGGGTTCGCCGCCTGGTGCGGTGTGGGTGAACAGGGCGGCGGGCAGGGGTGGGCCGTCGTCGGTGGGGAGGCTGCACACGATGTGCTGGTCGCCGGGGCCGACGGCGTCGAGGAGGTTCATGAGGGTGTCGGAGGCGTCGTCGAAGGCGCAGTGGGAGAAGTGCCGGCCGCAGTCGGGGCAGGGGCCGGCGGTCGCGAGCAGGTCGGTGGCGCGCTGCCAGACGGCGCGGCGGTCGGCTTCGCGGGCGAGTGCGGCACGCAGGTCGTCGACGGGCTGGCGGGCGTAGGGAATGGTGGGTCCGGTGGTGGTGGCCTCGGCGACGTAGTGGGTGCGGGTGTCGGGGGTGTCGGGTGGTCTGCGGGTGCTGTGGCAGTAGGAGTCGTAGGCGTCGGGGTCGAAGTGGGTGACGGCGACGTGGGTGCCTTGGGCGTGCAGGCCGCGGAGGAGTCCGTCGAGGTGGTGCAGATACTGCCCGTAGTCGTCGAAGGGGAAGCTTCGGTGGCGGGTCATGGCGGTGAAGTCCTGCTCGTCGAGGAGCAGGGAGACGACGGTGGGGGCTTCGCGGCGCAGGGCGCGGCGCATCCGGCCGCGGCCGGATGGGGCGCCGCGGCGGCCGGTGCGGGGTGGCCGGGTGGGGGTGCGGGCCTGGTCGGGTCGGGTGGGGTCGCCGGTGCGGGTGCGGGTGTCGGGGCGGGCGCGTTGCTGGTCGGGTCGGCCGGTGTGGTCGGCGGTGGGTGGCATGTCTTCCCCCGGTGCGGGTGCGTGTCGGCAGGGTCGGTGGTGGCCGGGGCTGTGCCGCCTCGACCACCACTGATCACTCACCGTAGTCGCACCCACTGACAATCGGGCGGGGTGCCGGAGCCGGCGGCGGCTACGCGGGGTCGGTCGCGGTGCGTTCCGCGGCGAGCCGCTCGTAGAACCGGAGCACGTCGAGGTCGTCGACGGAGCCGGGGTTGACCGCCTTGTCGAGTGCGGTGCCTTGGAGGAGGCGTTTGACGGGGACCTCGATGCGTTTGCCGGTGAGGGTGTGCGGGACGCCGGGGACCGCGATCACCTCGTCGGGGACGTGGCGCGGGGAGAGCTGGGTGCGCAGGGCGGTGCGGATGCGGTCGCGCAGGGCGTCGTCGAGGGTGGCGCCGGGGGCGAGGCGGACGAACAGCGGCATCCAGTAGCCCCCGTCGGGCTGTTCGACGCCGATGACGAGGGATTCGGCGATCTCGGGGAGGCGTTCGACGACTTCGTAGATGTCGGAGGAGCCCATCCGGACGCCCTGGCGGTTGAGGGTGGAGTCGGAGCGGCCGTGGATGACGACGGTGCCGCGGGAGGTGAGGGTGATCCAGTCGCCGTGCCGCCATACGCCGGGGTAGGTCGCGAAGTAGCTGTCGCGGTAGCGGGCGTCGCCGGGGTCGTTCCAGAAGCGGAGGGGCATCGAGGGCATCGGGTTGGCGACGACCAGTTCGCCGACCTCGTCGGTCAGCGGCCGTCCTTGGGCGTCCCACGCCTGGAGGTCGGTGCCCAGGCAGGCGGCCTGGAGTTCGCCGACGTACACGGGCAGGGTGGGGACGCCGCCGGCGAAGCAGCTGCACACGTCGGTGCCGCCGCTCACCGAGGCGATCCACAGGTCGGCGGCGACCTCGTCGTGCAGCCAGCGGAAGCCGTCGGGGGGCAGGGGGGAGCCGGTGGTGGCCACGCAGCCGACCGCCGAGAGGTCGAAGTCGCGGCCGGGGTGCACCTCGGCCTTGCGGCAGGCGATGACGTAGGCGGCGGAGGTGCCGAAGACGGTGGTGCCGGTCTGTTCCGCGACGCGCCACTGTGCGGCGGTGTCGGGGTGTCCGGGGGCGCCGTCGTAGAGCACGATGGCGGCGCCGGCGAGCAGGCCGGAGACGAGGAAGTTCCACATCATCCAGCCGGTGGAGGTGTACCAGAAGAAGCGGTCGCCGGGGCCGAGGTCGAGGTGGAGGCCGGTCTGCTTGAGGTGTTCGAGCAGGATGCCGCCCTGGGACTGGACGATGGCCTTGGGCAGGCCGGTGGTGCCGGAGGAGTACAGCACCCACAGCGGGTGGTCGAACGGGACCTGTTCGTAGGCGGGTTCGGCGTCCTGGGTGGTCAACGCGTCCCATTCCAGGGCGCCTTCGGGGGTGGCGGTGCCCAGGAGCGGGATGTGCACGGTGGCGCGCAGGGTGGGGAGTTCGGCGCGCAGTTCGGCGACGGTGGCGGTGCGGTCGTGGGACTTGCCGCCGTAGCGGTAGCCGTCGACCGCGAAGAGCACCACGGGCTCGACCTGCCGGAAGCGGTCCAGGACGCTGCGGGCGCCGAAGTCCGGGGCGCAGGAGGTCCATACGCCGCCGACGGCGGCGGTGGCCAGGAGGGCGACGACGGCGTGTGCGGTGTTGGGCAGGTAGCCGCTGACGCGGTCGCCGGGGGCGACGCCGAGGCGGCGCAGTTCGGCGGCGAGCGAGGCGACCTGGCGGCTGAGCCCGGCCCAGGTGACGGTGGCCGGGTCGTGGCGTTCGTCGAGGTGGATGAGGGCGGGCTGTTCGGCGCGCTCGGGGTCCTGGGCGGGGCGCAGGGCGTGTTCGGCGTAGTTGAGCCGCGCGCCGGGGAACCAGCGGGCGCCGGGCATCGCGGGGTCGGCGAGGACGGTGTCGGCGGGGGTGGAGAAGCGGACGTCGAACCATTCGGTGAGCGCGCGCCAGAACTCCTCGGGTGCGCGCACCGACCAGGCGTGCAGGGCGGCGTAGTCGGCGACGGGGTCGGTGCCGGTGGGCGCGGGGGCGGTGTGCTGCCGGGCCGCCCAGTGGTGGAAGCGGGTCAGCCGGGCGCCGGCGATCCGTTCGGGGCTCGGGCGCCACAGCGGCTCCGGGGTGCTGGCGGCGGGCTCGGGCGTGGTGCTCATGGGCGGCTCCCGGACGGTACGCGTCGTTGCGTCGGTGGGTCGGTACCCGGGACGGGCGTCCGTCGCCTGGGGACTGGGCAGGACGATGCCACGTGATCGTCTTGGACGCCAGGGTGGCCTTGCGGGTGTGGGGCGGGTCGCACCGGACGGCGCAGGGTGCGGGGCGGGTGGGGCGGGTGGGGTGGCGGGACGCGGTGGGCGGTCGCCTCCGGGGGCCGGGCATGATCGTCGAGGTGAACAGCGGCTGAACGAGCGGCGCGGTCTTCCGGGCCGGTGGGAGGGTGGGGGCATGGACGCTGGGTATCTGCTGGGTGCGGTGTGGGGGGAGGTCGTGGGAGGGGTGCGGGACCTGCGGGCGGTGCTGCGGCGGGGGCGGTCGGATGGCGCCGAACTGGTGCGGGCGGCGGGGATGTTGGGCTCGGCGCGGGGGCGGTTGGCGGTACGGGCGGCGCGGCGGCGGCGCGCGCTGGACGCGCGGGACCTGCCGGTGCCGGGGCCGGAGCGGACGCGTACGCCGGGGCTGGTGGTGGGGGCGGTGCCGGAGCCGGGTGGCGGGGTGGTGCGGTTCGCGCGGGCGTGGTTGCGGGTGCGGGTGGCGGCGGGCGGTGCGGTGTTCTGCGGGTGGGACGGTGCGGAGCCGCTGCCGTCGTACGCGCTGGCCGGGGACGGCCCGCCGGCCGACCCGCGGGCGGTGCTGGAGCCGGACGGCGCGGGGTGGCGGGTGGTGTCCGAGCGGATCACGGTGCGGATCTCGGACCGCGGGGCGGTGGACTTCCGTACGCCGGGCGGGTTGTTGCTGCGGTCGGAGGGGCCGCCGTCGTGGCAGGACCCGGCGGCGGGGCCGGTGGCGGGCCACGCGCCGCGCTGGGAGCAGCGGGCGCGGCTGCCGGCCGACGCGCGGGTGTTCGGGTTGGGCGGGCGGGCGGCGGGTCCGGTGCTGCGGACGGGGCGGTACCGGCTGTGGAACACCGGCCCGAGGGGCGCGTTCGGGCCGGGGGACGATCCGCTGTCGGTGACGATGCCGGTGCAGTTGGTGGTCGCGGACGCGAGCTGCCATCTGGCGTTCCACGACAACACCTGGGACGGCGAGGTCGCGTTGTGGGACGGGCGGGAGGGCGCCGGGTCGGGCCCGGACCAGCAGGGGATCAGCCGGCTGCGGATGGACGGCGGGCCGCTGCGGTACTGGGTGATCGCGGGGACGCCGGCCCGGGTGCTGGCGGGGTGGACGGCGCTGACCGGGCGGCCCGCGGTGCCGCCGCGCTGGGCGCTGGGCCACCACCACGCGCGGTGGGGTTTCGGCAGCCAGGAGGAGGCGCTGCGGATCGCGGCGGGCTACCGGGAGCGGGAGTTGCCGCTGTCGGCGCTGCACCTGGACGTCGACCACTTCGACGGGCACCGGGTCCGCACCGCCGATCCGCGTTCCTTCCCCGATCTGCCGGGCCTGGCCAAGGAGTTGGGCGGGCAGGGGATACGGCTGGTGTCGGTCGTGGACCCGGCGGTGAAGGCGGAGCCGGGGTTGGCGGCGTACGACAGCGGGTCGGCGGCGGGGGCGTTCGTGCGGGACGCGCGGGGCGAGGAGGTGCGGGGGGTGGTGCGGCCGGGTGAGGCGGTCTTCCCGGACTTCACCGATCCGGCGGCGCGGGCGTGGTGGGGCGGGCTGTACGCGGAGCGCCTGGCGCAGGGCTTCGCCGGTTTCTGGCACGACAGGAACGAGCCGGCGTTCTTCACGGCGTTCGGCGACCGGACGCTGCCGCTGTCGGCCCGGCACGCGCTGGAGGGCCGGGGCGGCGACCACCGCGAGGCGCACAACGTCTACGGGCTGGCGATGGCCCGGGCCGGTCACGAGGGTCTGCGCGAACTGCGGCCCGAGGCGCGGCCGTTCCTCGTCTCGCGGTCCGGGTGGGCGGGGATGCAGCGGTACGGCGGGACCTGGTCGGGCGAGGTGGCGACGGGCTGGGAGGGGCTGCGGGCGTCGCTGGCGCTGGTGCTGGGGATGGGGCTGTGCGGGGTGCCGTACTCGGGGCCCGACGTGGGCGGTTTCGACGGCACCCCGTCGCCGGAGCTGTATCTGCGGTGGTTCCAACTCGCCGCGTACCTGCCGCTGTTCCGTACGCGTTCGGCGCTCGGGGCGGGGCTGCGGGAGCCGTGGCGGTTCGGCCCGGAGGTGCTGGGGCACGCGCGGGAGGCGCTGCGGGAGCGGGAGCGGCTGCTGCCGTACCTGGAGACGCTGGCGCAGGTCGCGCACCGTACGGGCGCGCCGTATGTGCGGCCGCTGTGGTGGAAGTCGCCGGGCGACCGGGCGCTGCGGGAGTGCGACGACGCGTTCCTGCTGGGTGACGCGCTGCTGGTGGCGCCGGTGCTGGTGGAGGGGGCGACGAGCCGGCTGGTGCGGCTGCCGCGCGGGCTGTGGCACGACACGGCCACGGGGGCGGCGTACCGGGGGCGTTCGACGGTGCGGCTGGCGGCGCCGCTGGGCCGGGTTCCGGTGCTGGCCAGGGCCGGTGCGGTGCTGCCGGTGGCCGGGGAGGGCGGGGCGGTGGAGCTGGAGGCGTGGGCGCCGCGGCCGGGCCGGGGCGGGGGCGGTGAGGTGGCTGTCGGCGACCCGGAGGGATGGGCGGCGCCGCGCCGGGAGCGGTTCGTGTCGCGCTGGGCGCAGGAGCGGGTCGTGGTGGAGCGGGAGGGCGGCGGCGAGGTCGGTTACGCCGTGCGGGTGCGCGGGGTGCCTCAGTAGTTGCCGCCGAACCAGCGGCGGGCGGCGAGGGTGTGCAGCGGGAAGCCCAACTCGGCCGGTGCGCGCAGCAGTTCGTAGCCCTCGGTCTCGTCGGTCGGGGCGGAGGGCGGCAGTTCGGCGAGCGGGCGGGGCGGCAGCAGGCCGAACAGCAGCAGGTAGCCGCCGTCGGTGTCGGTCAGCGCGTCGGCGAGCCGCACGTCGTCCGCGCGGGCGGTGATCCCGGTCTCCTCCCCCAACTCCCGTGCGGTGGCCTGCTGCCAGGTCTCGCCGACCTCGACGAAGCCGCCGGGCAGCGCGAGGGTGCCGAGCGCGGGCCGGATGGTGCGGCGGATGACGACGAGGCCGGTGCCGTCGGCGTCCTGGACCGGCAGGAGGCAGACCGCGACGGGCAGCGGATTGCGGTAGGCGGTGTGGCCGCAGGCGGTGCAGGTGCGCGGCCAGGCGGCGGTGCCGGGGTAGGGGGCGCCGCAGGTGGAGCAGTGCGCGTCGCGGCGGCGCGGGGCGCCGGCCCCCGCGGACGCGGCCGCCGCGGCGGGCTCTGCGGGGACGTCGGCGGCTTCGGCGGCACCGCGGGCTTCGGGGACTTCGGGGACTTCGCGGGCTGCTGGGTCGGAAGGCACGCGCGGACCCTATCCGACCGTGGCCTTGGTCAGCACCTGCCGGGCCGGGCCGTGGGACTCGAGGACCACCGGGGCGCCCAGCAGGGCTTCCACCGCCGTCGGCCAGTGCTCCGGAGTGGACCACACCGCGGGGTGCGCGCCCAGCAGGAGGCGGGTGAGGGCGGCCTGCCGGTCGAGGTCGCCGGGCGCCCCGACGGGGAGGCGTTCGACCAACTGCCCCTCGATCGCGTAGCCGTGGCAGATCCGCAGCGAGGGGCAGCGCGGGGGCGCGTCGAGGTGGGTGAGGGCCAGCGCGTCCACTCCCCCGCACACCTCGACGGCGTACGCGTGCGCGACCGCGTCGAAGTGCCCGACGCGGAAGGCGCCTTGCCAGCGGCCGTGCCCGTTGTGAGGTTCGGGCAGCGCCGCGGCCAGCTCCGGCTCCTCGGTGACGTGTGGGCCGGGCCCGTGCCGGACGGTGTAGGTGCGCACCACGCCCAGCCGGCGGGCCGGTTCGGGCGCGCCGGCCTCGGCGAGCAGCGTGTCGGCGTTGGCGAAGGTGGTGGTCGACCAGGTGGTGTACGGGTGGAAGCCGTGCCACTCGTCGAGCAGCACGCCCTGGGCGCCCTCGAGGACCAGGGGGCCGCCGCGGGCCAGGGCGGCGAGGTGCGCGTGGTCGGTGAGGGCGACGGTGCCGGCGAACGCGCCGAACGCGGCCGCGCAGTCCTCGACCGGCGGCACGGCAAGCGGCCCGAGTTCGTCGCTGAGGCGGTCGCGCAGCAGCCGCAGTTTGCGCAGCAGCCGTGGCCGCGCGGCGCAGTCGCCCGCGGTGGGCGCGTCGGCCGGGTGGGCCAGGGCGTAGGCGGCGGTCTCCCCCACGCCCATGCCGCACGAGCCGTGCCGGTCCGCGCCGCGGGCCTGCTCGCGCAGCCGGTTGGCGGCCGCGTGGTACGGCGTGACCAGCCGCGCGTCGCGGTCGACGGTGAGCAGGCCGTACGGCGCCGGCACGCCCAGCGCGCGGAGGTGGTCGGCCTCCGCGGCCAGGGCGAGCGGGTCGACGAACATGAAGCGGGACAGGTGGGTCGGGGTGCCGTGGAAGGTGCCGGCGCCGAACTGGGCGAAGGTGTGGTGGCGGCCGTCGGCGGTCACCACGTTGTGGGCGGCCTGCGGGCCGCCGTTGAACCGGACGACGGCGGTGACGGCCCGGTCCTGGCACAGGCGCGCGACCACCGCGCCCTTGCCGGCGTCTCCGTAGCCGAGGTCGACGACGGTGGTGTGCACTTCGGGCTCCTCGTCCGTGTGTAGGGATTCCAGCCGGGCCCCGGCGGGCTCAGCGGCCCGGACTGCTCAGGCTGCCCAGGGCCCGCGCCACCGACGGGCCGGCGGCGGAGCCGACGTCGGCGAGGTCCGCCAGGCCCTCGGCGAGGTCGATGGCCTCCTCGCCGAGGCCGACGGTCAGCGCGATGGTCTCGCAGACGGCGTCGAGGTCGTCCAGCTCGATCACGTTCTGGCCCAGCAGGCGGCGCCAGAGGGTGAGGACCTCGGTGTTGCCCGCGTGGGCGGCGCCGGTCGGCAGGATGTAGAACACGTGGAACTTGCGGCGCAGTTCGGCGAGGATCTCCGGCAGCGGGATGTCCCGCTGGACGCGGTCGCCGAGCACCGCGCGGATCTCGCGGGCCTTCACCTTGCCGTAGGGCATCTCGTCGCCGATGAGGAAGAGGTAGCCGCGGCGGCCCCGCTTCTCGTGGCAGTCCAGCGAGGTGTGCCGGGCCATGGCGTACAGGGCGAGTTCGTAGGACTCGGTCATCTGGCCGCCGCCCCCGCCTTCGAGGAGGATGTTGCCGAGCTGCTCGTCCATGCGGTTGTCGGACTCGAACTGGCCGAGCTGGAGCGGGACCTGGTCGCAGGTGGCGTCGCCGACACCGCCGAAGAGGATCTGCGGGTGCTCGGTGTAGCCCTTGCGCAGCAGCAGCCCGAAGAGTTCGGGGAGCTTGGTCTGGAGGACCCGCGGGACCGCGCCCATGGAGCCGGTGACGTCGAAGAGGACGGAGATGGCGAGCGAGGTGGGGTGCTCGGCGGAGTCGCGGCTCTCGCGGGTGGTGAGGCCGTGCGGGTCGAGCGAGGGGTGCGCGGTCCAACTCGACCGCGGGGAGCTGTGCTTGACGCGGTCGCTGTAGGCGAAGGCGCTCGCGCCGGAGGCCGAACGGTAGCGCTCGGCGGCGTCGTAGACGTTGGTGGACCAGCTTCCGCTGCCCATGGTGTTCCCCCTGGTGGTGTGAAGGTGACGAGGTGTCAGGTAAGAGTGTTGGTGGTGAACGGCCGGGCGGCTCGGTCGGCTTCGGGACCGGGCGCGTTCGGTTCAGGCGGTTCGGGCGGCCGGCATCGTGAACGGGCGGAAGGTGCGCGGTCCGTAGAGCCGGTCGAGGAGGTCGTCGAGTTCGGCGAGCAGGCGCCAGGCGTCCTGCGGGCGGGCGCTCGGGCCCGGCAGGGTGCAGCCGCGCAGGAAGGCGCGCATCGGGCCGGGGGCGCGCGGGCCGATCAGGTCGCGGACGCAGAGCGAGGCGAGGTGGATGTCGGTGGCCGCCGAGGCGGGTTCGTGCCGCCTCGCCTCGGGCGGGTAGGCGGCGGCGTGGCGGTGGATGAGGACCGGCACGTCGGTGCCGACGGCGGTGGCGTAGCACCAGTCGACGAGCACCAGGCCGTGCAACTCGGGGTGGATGAGGACGTGTTCGGGGAAGACCGCGCCGTGCACCAGCCCGGCCCGGTGTGCCCAGCCCAGGGCGGTGAGCAGGCGGCGCCACATCCAGGCGGCGTCGAGGGGGTCGAGCCCGCCGGGGTGGGCGGCGGCGACGGCGGCGAGGCTGTGGAAGCCGTCGAGTGGCGCGAGGGCGTTGACCCTGAGTTCGGTGCCGTCGTCGGCGCGGTGCCGGAAGCTCTCCAGGAGGGTGGGCGCGTAGGCGCGGTGCCGGGGTTCGGCAACGGTGTCCAGGCGGGTCAGGACGTCGGCCTCGTGTTCGGTGAGGTCGTTGTCGTGCGGTTTCCGCGGGATCTTCAGGACGGCGCTGCGGCGGCGCCCGTCGTGGTCGTAGCGCGCGGTGCGCAGGTCGCACAGGTCGCCGGCGGCCAGGTGCGGGCCGAGGACGTAGCGGTGGCGGGCGCCGGTGAGGACCGGCCGGTCGTGGTGGTGCCAGGCCGCGGTGAGCCGGGCGAAGGCGGCGTTGGCCTGCGCGGTGCGGCCGGGCGGGGCGGTGTCCGGGTGCAGCAGGCGGGCCAGCCGGCGGTAGTGGGCCGCGGCGCGGGCGGGGTCGGCGGGGAAGGCGGGGTCGGCGCCGTCGAGTACGGCCAGGGCCTCGTCGAAGGTGCGGGGTTCCGGGCGGCCGCCAGATCCGTACGAGGGGGCGGGGGCGGCGCCGTACGAGGACTCGGCGCCGGACGAGGCGCCGACGTCGTGTACGGGGCCGGGGCCGGGGCCGCTGCGGGCCGGGCGGGCGTCGGCGGCGCTCACCGTATGCCCGCCTCGCGGTCCGGGCGCAGCAGCGCCGGGTGGAGCAGCCTGGCGTCGCCGGCCCGGTAGAGGCGCGCCCGGGGGCCGCCACGGCTGCCGGGGCGGGTGTCGGTCTGCCCGGTGGACTCCACGAACCCGGGCACGGACAGCACCTTGCGGTGGAAGTTCCCCGCGTGCAGCGGCGCGCCCCACACCGTCTCGTAGACCGCGCGCAGCTCGCTGATGGTGAAGGCCTCGGCGAGGAACGCGGTCGCCAGGGGGGTGTACTCGATCTTGCCGCGGGCCCGTTCCAGGGCGTCGGCGAGGATGTCGGCGTGGTCGAAGGCGAGGACCGCCTCACCGGGTGCGGTGGGCGGGGGCCGGCGGCCGGTACCACCCCCGTGGGTTCCGGCCGGCCGGCCCTGCTCGTGGGGACGCCGGGCCGGCGCCTCCGGTTGCCCGGCCGCACCGACCGCACCGGCCGCGCCGACCGCCGCCACCGGCAGCCAGGCAGCGCCCGCCGCGTCGCCGCCGGCCCGCGCGTCGGGCAGCCCGGGCGCGAAGGCGAGGTAGGCGATCGACACGACGTGCATGCGCGGGTCGCGGTCCGGGTGGCCGTACGACCCGAGCTGTTCGAGGTGGACCCGGCCGAGGGTGGTGGCGTCCAGCCCGGTCTCCTCGGCGAGTTCGCGCGCGGCCGCGGCGTCGAGCGACTCCTTGCCGGCCCGGACGAAGCCGCCGGGCAGCGCCCAGGCCCCGGCGAACGGCGGACCGCCCCGCTCGATCGCGAGGACATGCAGTTGCCCCTCGCGCAGGGTCAGCACGACCACGTCGACGGTCACCGCGATCGGGTCGAACGCGCGCGGGTCGTACCCGGCGAGGAAGTCCCGCTCACGGCGCTCCCGTTCGCCGCCGTGCCCGTGCTGTGCCGCGTCCACGCCGGCCCCTCCTCCGCTCGCCGGGCGCGCCATGGCGGCCGGACCCGCTCCGAGTTGTTCTCACTATGAGTGTTTCTCGATATGAGAAGAACATAGCACGACCCCCTGACACGGTCCAGGCCCGGCGCTACGGTGCGGTGATGACGAAGCAGACCTACGGCTCCTTCGAGGAGTTCTGGCCCTACTACGTGGCGATGCACTCCAAGGCGGCGACCCGCTGGGTGCACCTCGCGGGCAGCCTCACCGGGCTGGCCGTCACCGGATACGGCCTGGCCCGCGGGCGGCTGCGGTACGCCGCGGCGCTGCCGGCCTTCGGCTACGGGACCGCCTGGCCGGCGCACTTCCTCATCGAGGGGAACAACCCGGCGACGTTCGGGCACCCCGCGTGGTCGCTGCGCGGCGACGTGCGGATGATCGCGACGATGCTCGCGGGGCGGGACGCGGAACTCGGCGAGATCGCGGCGAAGTGGCTCGCGGAGAACGGCCGTCCGGGCCCGGCCGACCAGGCGGACGACGCGGAGGACGCCACGCACGCGTGACAGGCCGCCAGCCGGAATCCGGCTGACGGCCTGTCAGGTGTCCTGGTACGGAGAGGGGTTGACGGTCGGCGGCTACACCGCGCCCTGGCGCGCCGCCATGTTCGCCGCGTGCTCCACCACACTGATGAGCACCTTCTTCGCCGAGTCGCGCTCCCGCGCGTCGCACAGCACCACCGGCACGCCCTGGTCGATGTCGAGCGCCTCGCGGACGGTCTGCGGCTCGTGCAGTTCGGCGCCGTCGAAGCAGTTGACGGCGACCGCGAACGGGATGCCGCGCTGCTCGAAGTAGTCGATCGCGGCGAAGCAGTCCGCGAGGCGGCGGGTGTCGGCGAGCACCACCGCACCGAGCGCGCCCTGCGCCAACTCGTCCCACAGGAACCAGAAGCGGTCCTGCCCGGGCGTACCGAACAGGTACAGCACCAGGTTCTCGCGCAGCGTGATCCGGCCGAAGTCCATGGCGACCGTGGTGGTGTGCTTGCCCTCGACGCCGGCGGTGTCGTCGACCGGGCGGCCGGCCTCGCTCAGCGACTCCTCGGTGCGCAGCGGGCGGATCTCGCTGACCGCGCCGACCAGCGTGGTCTTGCCCGCGCCGAAGCCGCCGGCCACCAGCAGCTTGAGCGCCACCGGCTCTTTGGCCGGCTGCTCGGGACGGCGTTCGGTGCGCAGGGCCATGGTGTCTTCTCTACTCCCTACCGGAGCGGGCGGCGGTGCCCGCGGCTGGCGTACTCACAACTCGGAACTCAGAACTCAGGACTCAGGCAGGGGCGCGGGCCCGGCCCGCCCCTACAACGCGCGCAGGCCGTCGATCACGTCCCGCAGGATGCTCACGTCGGGCAACTCGGCCGGCGGCACCGGCTGGTGGAGGTGCACATGCGAGGCTTCCACCAGGTCACCGACGAGCACCCGGACCACGCCGACCGGCAGGTCCAGGTCTGCCGCCAGCTCGGCCACCGAGATGGCCTGGTACTGGCAGCGCTCGATGATGTCGAGGTGTTCGGGCGACAGGGTGTGGTCGTCGAACGCGGTGAGGCCGTCCTCCGGCGCCTGTCCGGTGATCACCAGGGCGATCAGGTCGATCCTGGCCTTCGCGGTATGGCTGGTACGGCCCCGCGTCATCGCGTAGGGCCGCACCACCGGTCCGGCGGCGGCGTCGAACCACCGCTCCGCCGACGCGTCAGAAGTCCCGGGCTCAGAAGTCATGACCTGTCCACCCCCGTAGATTCAACACATCGCGGTCAGCCGCTGAGCGCCGCGCCGCCGCCGTGCCGCGGCGCGCTGCCCAGATGGACCCCGACCCGCTTGACCAGCAGGGCCATCTCGTAGGCGACCTGCCCGACATCGGACTCCGCGTCGCTGAGGACCGCGAGGCAACTGCCGTCGCCGGCCGCGGTGACGAAGAGGAACGCGTCGTCGAGTTCCACGATGGTCTGCCGGACCCGGCCGGCGTCGAAGTGCCGCCCGACGCCCTTGGCCAGGCTGTGGAAACCGGAGGCGACGGCGGCCAGGTGCTCGGAGTCCTCGCGGGTCAGCCCGTCGGACGCGCCGATGGACAGACCGTCCCCGGAGAGCACCAGCGCCTTGCGGATGCTGGCCACACGGGCGACCAGATCGTCAAGGAGCCAGCTCAGCTCGCGTGTCGCGCTGGATGGTGCCGTCATCGGCCGTACTCCTCAGGTGTTGTTCGTGTGGTTCGTGTCGCGGATGTCGATGGGTCGTCGTCGCCGGCCGGGGGCGTCGGCTCGGGGTCGGCGTCGACCGAACGGCCGCGCTGCCAGCCGCGCTGGAGCGACGCCATCCGGTCGCGCACCTCCTCGGCGGTCCGCTCACGGGCGGCGCCCTCCTCGGCCCGGCGGACGGACTGCGTGGTGTCGGCCCGCAGTTGCGGGGCCAGGTTCGCCTGGCGGACCCGGCGCGGGAGGACGGTGCTGCCGGAGGGGACACCGGGGACGGCGCCGGGTGCCGCGGGTGCGGTGGGTGCCGCCGGTGCCGCCGGTTCGGGGCTCTGCGGGGACGGCGCCGGGCCGGGGTGACGGGCGCCGCCGCGGCGGGTCGGCAGCGGCCCCGCGCCGTCGCTATCGTGCGGGACGGCCTGCACCGGCGGCCCCGGGTCGCGCGGGGCCGGTGCCCCCGTGCCCCAGGGCCACTGGGTGTTCTCGTCCTGGTCGGGCCCGCCCCGGTCGTGCCCGCCCTGGTCGGCGGGCAGTTCGGGCGTGTCGCGGGCGGGCTGCTGCGGGTCGCCGACCGCGCGGCCGTGGTCGGTGACCAGCATCGGCGCGGTGCGCTTGCGGCGGCGCGGCAGTCCGAACGGCGTCTGGCCGGCGGGCTCGGCGGCCGGGCGCGGCGCGGGTGGTTCCTCGGCGTGGACGGCGTGCTCCTTGTGCGGCTCGCCGCCCGCGCCGTCCATCCCCCACTGCCGGAAGGTGTGCTCGGTGTCGCCGGGGTACGTCTGCTCCGCGGCCACCATCTCGTCGTCGGCGGCGTCCAGCCGGGTCGCACCGGTGTCGGCGTCGCCGGTCTCGGTGAGCAGCGCCGAGGGCACCAGCACCACTGCGGTGGTGCCGCCGTACGGGGACTGGCGCAGCGAGACGCGGACGCTGTGCCGCTGGGCGAGCCGGCTGACCACGAACAGGCCGAGCCGGTCGGTGTCGGACAGCTCGAACTCGGGGGTCTCGGCCAGCCGCAGGTTCGCCTCGAGCAGCGCGTCCGGGGTCAGGCCCAGGCCGCGGTCGTCGATCTCGATGACGAAGCCGTTGGCCACCGGCTCGCCGTGCAGCCGGACCTGGGTGTGCGGGGGCGAGAACACCGCGGCGTTCTCGATGAGTTCGGCGAGCAGGTGGGTGAGGTCGGCGACGGCGGCCCCGGCCACGGCCAGCCGCGGCAGCCGGCGCACCTCGATCCGCTCGTAGTCCTCGACCTCGGCGACGGCGGCGCGCACCACGTCCATCAGCTGCACCGGGTTGCGCCACTGCCGGGAGGGGGACGCGCCGGAGAGGATGACCAGGCCCTCGGCGTGCCGCCGCATGCGGGTGGTCATGTGGTCCAGCCGGAACAGGTCGGCGAGTTCCTCAGGTTGCTCGGTGCGGCGTTCCATCGCGTCGAGCAGGGTGAGCTGGCGGTGCAGCAGCACCTGGCTGCGCCGGGCGAGGTTGACGAACACGTCGGAGACGCCCTTGCGCAGGTCGGCCTGGCGTACGGCCGCCTCGACCGCGGCCCGCTGGAGGACGTTGAGCGCGCGGCCGACCTGGCCGATCTCGTCGTCGGAGTACTCCAGCCGCGGCACCTCGGTCTCGATGTCGACCTGCTCGCCGGAGGCGAGGCGGCGCATGACGCGCGGCAACCGGGTGCCGGACAGCTCCTGGGCCTCGCGGCGCAGCCCGGTCAGGTCGCGGATCAGGCCGCGGCCGATCCGTACGGACACGATCAGCGAGGCGACCACCGCGATCAGGCCCAGCCCGCCGGCCAGCGAGGCTTCCACGACGAGGGTGGTGGGCACCGGGGCCGCGCTGTCGGTGAAGTCGACGACGACCTGCTCATCGAGCTTGTTGACGTCGGTGATGGCGGTACCGGCGACCGTCGGCCAGGACTGGTGCGCGGCGACGATCGGCGCGTCGGTCGGGGTGGCGGCCGACACCGCGTCCTGCGCGGCGCGCAGTTGCTTTCCCGCGGTGCTCTGCCAGAACGCCTCGAACCGGGCGCGGTCCGCCTTCGCCAGGACCGGTACGTTGTCGTCGTAGTAGCCGCGTTCCACGGCGACGGCGGAGGTGAACGCGGTCAACTCGTCGCGGCTCATGTGGCCGGTGCTGATCGCGGCGCCCATCAGGGCGTCCTCGCGGGAGATCTGCTCCTCGGCCCTGATGACGCCGATACCGGCGGTGCGCTGCGGCTCGATGTTCGTGTTGTCGATCAGGTAGAGGCTGTCGCAGAACGCGAACGCCGGTGCTTCGAAGGTGTTGTAGCCGGCGTAGGTGTCCTCGCGGGAGATGTGCTGGTTGTCCACCCGCTGGCGCAGTCCGGTCAGGCCGTCGATGCCGGAGAAGAAGGCGTCGAGGTGGGCGCGGGCCTGGGAGTTGATGTCCTTGGTCACACCGCTGCCGGAGATGTCGGTGCGCAGCTCGGCAATGGCCGAATCCGTCACCTGGCCCTGCTTCTCGAAGGCGGTCCGCGCCTGCGAGTCCCGGGTGTTGGCGATGTACAGCAGTGCCGCCTTCCGCTCCTGCTGGAGACTGCCCAGCGCGTTCTGGAGCGGATAGAGCACCTTGTTCGCTATTCGCTGGGGATCAGGCCGTCCGAACACCGCACGGCTGGTGATCGTCGCCGCAAAGACCCAGATGGCGGTGAGGGACACCAACGGGATCAGCAGCAGCGCCACGATCTTCCGGCGGATCGTCGTACCGCGAAAGCGCATGGCCTCCCCAACGTCTCACCCCGGAACGGGGATCGGTCTGTGGCGTGCAAACGGCGTGAGCCTACTACTGCACCACTGGCAACTCGAAAGTGAGTCCGGAGGGTCACCCGGGTCTGGCTGGAAAGTGCCACCTTTTCGAGTGATGGATCGGGCGGAATGCGTACGGACGTTTCGGGGCAAGCACCTTCTATGGAGTTCGAACACCGGTCGATGTGGGAGGAACAGCCCGTGGGCGCGCGGCGGATGCCCGATCCGGTGCGGGCGGCCGCGGTGCGGGCGGTGCTGATCAGTGCGGTCGCGCTCACCGAGGCGCTGGCCAGCGTGCTGCTGGCCGCCGGCGACTCCTGGCTGAGCGCGCCGGTGACGCTGGCCACGGTGCTGACCAGTGTCGTGGCGAGCTGGGCGGTGCTCGACGTGTGGGTCACCCGCCAGGTGTGGAACCAGCGCAACGGAGTGGTGTCCAGCCCGAGCAGCGCGGCGCGCGGCCTGCGGCGGGAGCGCCGCCGCGCCCGCCGTGCGGCGCGGGCCGCCGCCCGCCGCGGCCCCGGCCATCGGCGGCACATACCCGGCGGCCCGCTGCCGGGCGGGGTCTGAGCAGCCGCGGGCCGGGCCGGGGCGCTTCGCTCACGCCTCCACGGGGCGGCGGAACATCCGGGTTGCGGTGATCTCGCCGTGCACCTGCTCGCCGCGCGGGTCGGGCACCGGCAGGCCGGGCCGCAGGTGCTCCTCCACGCTGATGTACTTCAGCCCGGCCCGCAGGTCCGCGTCGTTGCGCAGCCGCACCACGAGCGGGAACTCGGCGAGCGCGGTCGTGTCGAACAGGCCGGTGGTGTAGAGCAGTTGCACGCCGAGCGCGTCGGCGACCGCGCGCTGGAGCTCCAGCAGGTAGGTGGCGTTGGCGCGGCCGATGGGGTTGTCCAGGAAGAGGGTGCCGGCGTGCCGCTGGCGGTCGCGGCCGCGGTCGTTGCTGCGCAGCGCGGCCATGGTGCAGTACAGCGCGATGGCGGCGGTGAGCAGTTGCCCGCCGGAGAACACGTCGCCCATCTGCCCGACCGGCACCCGCTCGGCGCGCAGCACCGCGTCGGGCTTGAGGATCTCCACGGCGACCCCGCGCGGCTCGAGTGCGGCGGCGACGGCGCGCAGCAGCAGGGTCATGCCGTCGCGCCGCAGGTCGGAGTTCTTGCGGACGGCGGCGCGGGTGGCCTCGTCGATGACCTCGCCGAGCCGGTCGGTGAGCAGGGCGTGGTCGGGGTCGTCGAAGCGGATGCGCAGGAACTCCTGCCCGGACCACTCGCCGAGCCCTTCCGGCAGCCGGGAGAGCCGCTGCGCGGAGCGGAGCGTGGCGAGGGAGGACTCGACCAGGCCGCGCAGCCGGTCCACGATGCTGTCCCGGTTGCGCTCCAACTGGCCCAGCTCGTCGGTCAGCACCCGCAGCCGGGGCGCGAAGGCGGCGGCCCAGGCGGCGGCGTGCTCGGGCAGTGAGGAGGCGGGCAGTTCCCGGATCTGCTGGCGGGCCGGGGTGCGCACCTGCTCGTAGCGGACCGCGTTGGCGTGCCGGACCAGCACATCGCAGGCGTCGCGCAGCTGGGTGTCGGCGGCGGACAGGTCGGCGGCGCAGCCGCGCAGCCCGCGGCGGGCCTCGGCCGCGGCCTGCCGGGCCTCGGCGAGGCTGCCGGGGTAGGGCTCGGGTTCCTCCTCCTCGGCCGCCGCGTGGGGGCCGTCGCGCAGCAGGTCGCGCAGCAGGGCGGCGGTCTCGTCGAAGCCGCTCGCGGCGTCCTCGGCGGCGCGGTGGGCGCGGACGATGTCGGCGTGTGCGGCCCTGGCCTGCTCCAGTTCCTCCTGGTGGGTGGCGAGTTCGGCGTTGGCGGCGCGCAGCAGCTGCTGGGCGTGGTCGGCGTCGCGCGGGGTGAGCGCGTCGGGCAGTTCCGCGTGGGCGTCGCCGTCGGCGGGGGCGAGGCGTTCGGCGTCGGCGCGCAGCCGGCCGAGTTGCTCGCTGGCCGCGGACTGGCGTGACTCCAGGGTCTGTACGAGCTGTTCGGCGCGGCCGGCCGCGGCCTGCCGGGAGGGGCCATCGGCGCCGTCGGGTCCTTCGAGGAGCTGGGCGGCGCGGCTGCGGACCTTGTTGCTGAGGCGTTCGAGTTCGGCGAGCGCGGCGTTCTCGGTGCTCTCCGCGCGGGCCTGTTCGGCGCGCAGGTCCGCGCCGACGCCGACCTGCTCGTAGACCTGCGAGGCCGCCCGGTACGCCTCGCGCAGCGCGGGCAGCGACACGGTGGACGGCGTGTCCGGGTCGGGCTCGGGGGTGTCCTCGGGGGCGCCGGCGATCTCCGCGCGCTCGGCACGCAGCACCCGCGCGGTGCGGCGGGCGTCGTCGGAGGCGCGCTGGGCGGCCCGGCGGTCCTCGTCGGCGGCGCGCGCCCGGTCCAGGCAGGTCTCCGCGCGGGCCTCCGCCTCGGCCGCGTCGGCGGCCAGTTCGCGGGCGCGGCGCTGCCAGTTGGCGCGCTCGCGCAGCCGGTGGGCGAGCCCGGCGAGCTGGTCCGCGCGGCGGCGGGCCTGCTCGGCGGCCGCGCGGCGCGCGTCGTGGTCGGCGCCCGCCTCGGCGGCGGCCGCGTCGGCCTCGGCGCGCTCCTCGCGGGCGGCGGCCAGCTCGGCGCGGGCGGCCTCGGCGGTGTCCTGGGCGGCGGCGACCTCGGCGGCGAGTTCCGCCAGGCGCCCGGGCGGGCAGGACGCGCGCCAGGACGCCAGGCGCGCGGCCAGGCCCCGGTCGTGCGCCAGCCGGGCGGCGAGGGTGCGGATCTCCTCCTCGCGGGCGGCGGCCCGGGCACGCAGTTCCCGGCGCTCGCCGTCGGCGGCCATCTCGTCGTGCATCGCCGGGTTCGGCGGCACCAGGAACACGTCGGGGGCGTGGTCGGCGGCGGGCGGCGGGGCGAGCAGGGCGGCCGCGGTGCCGACGGCGACCGTGGATCGGGGCAGCAGCGCGGCCTGGGCCAGCGCCTCCCGGGCCCGGGCGTAGGAGTCCGGGTCGGTCACCACGACCCCGTCGACCAGCTCCGGGCGCGCGGCCATCACGGCGGCGTGGTCGGCGGGCGGGACGGCCTGGGCGAGGTAGCGCCAGCCGGGCAGCGCGGGCACGCCGTGCTCGCCCAGGAACTCCACGGTGGCCAGGACATCCGGGCCGGGCGGCAGCAGTCCGCCGTCACCGAGCGCGCCCAGGATGCGGGCGTCGTCGGCGGCGGCGGTGCGCAGCTCGAACATCTGCCGTTCGGCGGTGGCCACCGCGTCCTCGACCAGCTCGCGCAGCGGCTCGGCGAAGCGGTCCAGCTCCTCGGCGCTCAGCGGCCCTTCGGGGCGTACGGGGCTGCCGGCCGCGGCCGGGGGGACGGGGCTGTCGGCCGGGGGGACGGGGCTGTCGGCCGGGGGGATGGCGCCGTCGGCCGGGGGGATGGCGCCGTCGGCCGGTTCGGCGGTGGTGTGCTCGCCCAGGCCGAGCAGTGCCAGCGCCCGCGCGTCCGTGGTCAGCGACGCGGTCGTGTCGAGCGCCGCGCGCTGGGCGGTGGCGGCGGCGGTGAGCGCGTCCGCGGCGCGGGCCGCGGCGAGTTCGGCGCGGGCCTCGGCGGCGGCGGCCTCGCGGGCGCGGGCGCTCGCCGCGGTCGCGGTGTCCGCGGCGGCCTTGGCCAGGGTCTCCGCGGTGCGCTCGGCGTCGGCGGCGGCGAGCGCGGCACGGGCCGGGTCGGCGTCGGGCGCGGTGTCGTCGAGCCACCCGGCGCGGACCGCCTCGGCGGTCTCCTGCTCGACCTCGGCGAGCCGCTGTCCGAGGTGCCCGCTCTCGCTGCGGGCGCGCTGCGCCTCGGTGGCGGCGGCGGTCGCGTCGCGGTGGGCGCCCTCGGCGAGGGTCTGGAGCGTGGCGGAACGCTCCTCCTCGTCGTCGGCTTGCCGCTCGGCCCGTACGGCGGCGCCCTGGAGCGCCCGCACCAGTTCGGCGGCGGCCTGGGTCCGGGCGGCGAGGGCGGGCGCCGCGTCGCGTTCGGCGGCGCGGATCGCCTCGGTGACGCGGGCCAGCCGGTCGCCGGCGGCGCGGTGCCGCAGCACCGTCTCGGCGGTCTGCCACGCGGAGTGCAGCGTGCGGGCGTCGGTCAGCTCGCGGCGCAGCGCCGCGGCGCCCTTCTCGGCGCCGGCCAGCGCCAGCGAGGCGTGCCGGTAGGCGAGTTCGGCGGCGATGCGGGCGCTGCCGGCCCTGGCCTGCTCGGTGTCGGTGACGGTGTGGGCGGCGTCGGCCATGTCCTGGGCGAGGTCGGCGGCGCGGGCGCGTTCCTGCCGGGCGCGGGCGGACAGCCGCCGGGTCAGCACCCGGGTGCGGCGCTCGGACTGGGCGTGTACGCCGCGGGCCTGGTCGCGTACGGCGGCGGCCTCGACGATCCGGTCCAGCAGGTCGAGCGAACCGGCGGTGAAGTCGCGCTCGGCGGTGAGTTCCGCGCGGCGGCCGAGTTTTCCGGCGAAGCCGTGCACCAGGTCGGCGAGGCCGTCGGTGTCGCGGGTGTCGGTGACCGCGCGCAGCAGCAGGTCGGTGAAGTCGGAGTCCTTCTTGACCGCGAACAGGCCCGCGGCCTCGCCCTCGTCGGCGTTCATCTCCCGCTGGTAGCGGAAGAGTTCGGGGTCCAGGCCGAGGTCGCCGAGGTGTTCCTTCCAGCGGTCGTGGATCTCCTCCCAGACGACCTCCAGGTGCGGGTACGCCTTGCCCGCCTCGGTCAGCGCGTCGCGGAAGCCCTTCATGGTCCGGCGGCGGCCGCGCGCACCGGACGCGCCCTCGACCGGGGGCCGGACCGCGGTGGCCTCGGCGACCGGCAGGGAGTCCAGGCTGAGGCCGGGGCCGGGGCGGAAGGAGTACCAGGCTTCGGCGAACTTGCGCGGGTCGGAGGAGACCTGGCGGCCGCGCCACTCGCTGACCTTGCCGACCACGACCAGTTCGCCGGTGAGGGTGTGCTGCCACTCCAGGGCGACGTGGCCGCAGTCCTCGGCGAGCAGGAACTTGCGCAGCACGCCTGAGCTGGCCCCGCCCAGGGTGTTGCGGTGGCCGGGGAGCATCACCGAGAAGATCAGCTTGAGCAGCACCGACTTGCCGCCGCCGTTCTCCAGGAAGAGCACGCCGGCCGGGGCGGGGCGGCGCGGCGGCCCGGTCGGCTCGTCGGCGAAGAAGTCCCCCTGGGCGGGCGCGGGTTGAGGCACGGGCTCGCCGACGCCGCGCAGGTCGAGGACGGTGTCGGCGTAGCGTGCGCCGGCCGGCCCGATCGAGTAGAGGCGCAGCCGGGAGAGCTCGTACATGCGGGGGGCTTTCGTTGTCGGGAGGGGTCGGGGTGGTCGGGGGCGCCTGAGGTGCTGGGTATGGGGACAGGCGCAGGTCGTCGGGTGCCGGGGGGCGGGTCGGGGTCAGCGCCGGTGGTCAGGTGCCGGCGTGGAAGGGCAGCCCCGCGTCGGCGGCGAGGTCCGCTGCCTCCCCGTCGGCGGCGGGTACGAGGCTGGCGGTGCCGTCGCCGACCGGTACGACGCCGAGTTCGAGGAGCTCGGCCATCGCGGCGCTGCCCGCCATGTCGCGCACCTGGAGCTGGTAGCGGGCGGTGGTGCGGTAGGTGCCGCCGGACTCGTCGCCCGTGCGCTGGAGGAAGCCGGAGTCGACGAGGAAGGCGACGGCCTTGCCGATGATGCCGGTGGTGGAACTCGCCAGCCGCCGGGCGTCCTTGGTGGCGCCGGTGGCGCTGCGCCGGGTGTAGACGCGCCAGGCCGCCTCCAGGCCGGGGGCGTCGCTGGCCGGGTCGGTGTTCTCCCCGCTCTCGTCGGCGCGCTCCTCCAGCCGGCGGCACGCCTGCCGGACGAAGGCGTCCACGCCGTGCACGGTGATCCGGCCGATGTACCCGTCGTCGGCGAGGTCCTCGGGACGGGGGAAGGCGAGCGCGGCCGCGGCGAGGTGGGCCAGGCCGTGCAGGAAGCGGTCGCCGGAGTCGGAGGCGGCGCGGCGGGCGTAGTCGCCCATCCGGACCGCGAAGACCGAGTCCTCGGCCGCGGCGACCGCCATGCCCGCCCGCGGCGAGACCTCCAGGACGATCAGGCCGAGCCCGGCCGCCACGGCGTCGGCGATCCGGGCGAACGCCGGGTCGTCGCGATGGCGGCGGACCAGTTCCGCGTACTCGGTGTCGCGGGCCGGGACCAGTTTGGGTTGCAGGCCGAACCCGACCAGGCGGGCGGCGTCCGCGACGTCGGCGGGCACGATCGGGGACGGCCCGGCCGCCTCGCCCGACTCCCGCGGGTCGTCCTGCCGATCGGTGCTCACGTCGTGCGTTCCTTCTGCTGCCGGGGGCTGTTGCGCTGCCGGGGGTGGTCGGTGGGGGCGGCCGGCGGCCGGGGTGCGGCCGGGTACATGGGGTCGTCGTCATCCGTCATGCTCGGCGCCTCCGGCCAGCAGCGCGGTGCCCAGGACGAGGTCGGCGCCGCCGAACTCGGGGTCGTCGAGCACAGTGCCGTCGTCCACCGCGAACAGCAGCCGCGGTTCGCCCTGGCGATGGGCGGTGCCGACCGGCGGCGAGGCGGCGTGGATGGCCAGCAGCGCCACGAGGTAGGGCAGGTCGGGGTCCTGGCGGCGGGCCTCGGCGAGCAGGCCGGACAGCCGGCGCGGCGCGTCGGGCGGCAGGTCGAGCAGGGCGAGCGCGGACTCCAGCTGCTCGTCGCTGAACCGGGAGTCGTCGGGGGTGGCCACGAGGTCCGGTTCGGGCATCTCCGCGCCCAGGTGGTCGCGTTCGGCCGGCGGGGTGAGCAGCAGGTCGACCAGGTCGGTGACGCGGACGGCGCCGGGGGTGCGCAGACCGGTGCCGCGGGCGAAGAACGCGTCGGTGACGCGGGAGGCCTGCTCGACCGGCAGCGGCAGCAGCGGCGCGACGAGCTGCCCGTACAGGTCGAGTCCGGCGCGGGCGGGCGGCGCGGCGAACGCCTGCCGGTCCTGCTCGGCGCGGAAGAGCGGCCCGGCCTCCAGCAGCCGGGACTGGAGCTGGGTGTGGCGGCGGATGCAGTCCTTGACGATGTCCACCAGCTCGGCGGCGCGCCGCTTGTGCTCGGGCTCCTCCGCCTCGTCGCGCGCCTTGCGGATGTTGGTGAGGATCGCGTTCTCGTGCCGGTAGCGGTCGGCGACGTGGTCCAGCGCCTCGGCGATCATGTCGGGCACCTGGCGCAGCCAGTCGACCGCGCGGACATTGCGCCGGGTGGCCTCCAAGGTGCGGCGCAGGGTCTCGGCATACTGCACCGTGCGGTAGCGGGCCTGCTCGGCGGCGAGTTGGGCGTCGGCGAGGCGGCCGCGGCTGATCAGCACCTCCAACTTGACCTCGGCGGCGATCTGGGCGCTGGTGACGTCGGTGTCCAGGGCGCCGACCAGGACGTTGACCGCCTCGTCGGTGGCGCGCAGGTAGACGGTGCCGCCGGGGCCGGCGACCTCCTCGATCAGCTTGAAGTCGTAGTCCCGGCGGACGTAGGCGCCGTCGGCGCCGAAGGTGCCGTAGACGGCGCGGAAGCCGCGGTCGGCGCTGCCGACGTTGATCAGGTTCTCCAGCACCCAGCGGGCGACCCGCTCGTGTTCGGCCTGGGCGCGGTCGGGGGCCTGGGCGGCGACGCGGGGCAGCAGCCTGGCCACTATCTGGTCGTGGTCCGCGCCGGTGTCGAAGTCCATGTTGAGGGTGACCAGGTCGATCGCGGCCAGCGCCACTTCGGCCATCGCGTAGACCGAGTACGCCCCGGCGAGGTTCGCCTTGCGGGTGTCGAGGTCGTGCAGCGGCGCGGTGCAGGCCAGCGCGCGCAGCCGGCGGGCCAGCCCCTCGTCGGCCGCCGGGCCCGGCGCGGGGCGCGGCGCACCCGGCAGCGGCTGCGGCTGCTGCCGCGACTGCTGCGGCGGAAGGTGCGGGACGGTCGTGGTCACCCCCCAACACTAGGCGCTGCCACCGACAACACACGAAACGGCACGGATGCGTACGGGGTGGACGGGGGGCTGTGGACAACGGGGGCCGCGCGGCCGCGGGAACTGCCATGATCGTGCCATGGGCATCGGCGGGCGATGCGCGGCGGACTCGGGGGGACGGGGATCATCATGGCGCGGCAAGCGGCGGCACCGGCGGCGATCGACCTCAACGCCGACCTCGGCGAGGGCTTCGGCCGCTGGCGGCTGACCGACGACGAGGCGCTGCTCGCGGTCGTGACGAGTGCGAACGTGGCGTGCGGCTTCCACGCGGGCGACGCGGCGACGATGCGGCGGGTGTGCGACCTGGCCGCCGCGCACGGGGTGCGGATCGGCGCGCAGGTCTCCTACCGCGACCTGGCGGGCTTCGGGCGGCGGGCGATGGACGTGCCCGCGGACGAACTGGCGGCGGAGGTGGCCTACCAGATAGGCGCGTTGGAGGTGTTCGCGCGGGCGGCGGGCGCGGTGGTGGCGTATGTGAAGCCGCACGGCGCGCTGTACAACCGGGCGGTGCACGACGCGGAGCAGGCCGAGGCGGTGGTGGCGGGCATACGGCTGGCGGGGCCGCTGCCGGTGCTGGGGCTGCCCGGTTCGCGGTTGCTCGCGGCGGCGGAGCGGGCCGGGTTGGCCGCGATACCTGAGGCGTTCGCGGACCGCGCGTACACCCGGGCGGGCACCTTGGTGCCGCGGCGCGAGCCGGGCGCGGTGGTCGCGGACGAGGAGGCGGTGGTGGCCCGCGCGGTCGGGCTGGCCCGCGACGGCCGGGTGGCGGCGCTGACCGGGGAGCCGGTCGCGGTCGCGGCGCGGTCGCTGTGCCTGCACGGGGACACCCCCGGCGCGGCGCTGCTGGCCGCCCGGGTGCGCGGCGCCCTTCAGGACGCCGGGCTGCGGGTGGAGGCGTTCGCGTGACCGGCGCGGCCGATCCGGGTGCCGGGGCGCCGGCCGTACGGGCGTTGCGGGCCGGGGCGTCGGCCGTCCTGGTCGAGGTGGCGGACGGCGCGCAGGCGCAGGCGCTGCACGCGGAGCTGGAACGGCGCCGCGCGGCCGGTGCGTTGGGCGCCGTGGCGGAGGTGGTGCCCGCGGCCCGTACGGTGCTGGTCGACGGGCTCGCCGACCCGCGGGCGTTCGCGGCGGACGTGGTGCGCTGGCAGGTGCCGCCGCTGCCGCCCGCCGCCGCGGACACCGTCGAGCTGCCCGTACGGTTCGACGGGCCGGACCTGGCGGAGGTCGCGGCGCTGTGGGGCATGTCGCCGGCGGGTGTGGCCGAGACCGTCGCGGGGACCGGCTTCCGGGTGGCGTTCTGCGGGTTCGCCCCCGGGTTCGGGTATCTGACCGGCCTGCCGCCGGAGTTGGCGGTGCCGCGCCGGGCCAGCCCGCGAACCGCCGTACCGCCGGGGTCGGTCGGCCTCGCCGGGCCGTACGCCGGGGTGTATCCGCGGTCCTCGCCCGGGGGTTGGCAGATCGTCGGGACGACCGACGCCGTGCTGTGGGACACCGGCCGGGACCCGGCGGCCCTGCTCGCGCCCGGCACCGCCGTCCGCTTCCGGGACGTCGGCCGGGCCGCCCGCCAGGACGTCCGTCTGCCGGGTATGCGGTGAGCGGCGCCGTGCTGGCCGTCGTACGCGCCGGCGTCCTCACCACCGTCCAGGACCTCGGGCGGCCCGGATACGCGCACCTCGGGGTGCCCGCCTCCGGCGCCCTCGACCGCCCGGCGCACCTCCTCGCGAACCGCCTGGTCGGCAACTCCCCCGGAGCGGCGGGGCTGGAGACCACCGTGACCGGCTGCGCGATACGCCCCTCCCGCCCGCTCGTCGCCGCCGTGACGGGGGCCGCCTGCCCGGTCCGGGTGGACGGCCGCCCCGCCGCCTGGGGCGCGCCCGTCCGGGTCCCGGCCGGTGCGGTCCTCGACGTCGGCGCCGCGACCTGCGGGATACGCTCCTACGTCGCCTTCGCCGGGGGGCTCGACCTCCCCCCGGTGCTGGGCAGCCGTGCGGCCGACCTCCTCTCCGGGCTGGGGCCCGCGCCGCTGGTCGACGGTGCCGAACTCCCCCTGGGCCGCGCACGCTTCGGCCCGGCCGGCGGCTGCGACGTCCTTCCGTACGGTCCGCTCGGTGCCGAACTCGTCCTTCCGCTGGTGCCCGGGCCCCGTACGGACTGGTTCGCGCCCGGCGCCCTCCGTGCGTTGGCGCGCGGGCGCTACACCGTCTCGCCCGCCTCCAACCGGATCGGCCTGCGCACCCTCGGGCCGCCCGTCGCCCGGGTACGCCATGAGGAGCTGCCCAGCGAAGGGATGGTGCTCGGGGCGGTTCAGGTCCCCCCGGACGGGCGGCCCGTCGTCTTCCTCGCCGACCACCCCACCACCGGGGGGTACCCCGTCATCGGGGTCGTCCCCTCCCCAGCGGTCGCTGCCGCGGGCCAAGCCGCCCCCGGGACCCCCGTACGCTTCGTCCCCACGTCCCTCCGCTGACCCGGCGCGGTTCCCCGCGGCTCCCCTCCTGCCCCGTGCGGTACGTACTCACCCGCGGATGCGTGGTGGCTGGTCGCGCAGTTCCCCGCGCCCCAGGGGGCTGCCCCGTGCGCTGCGTGCATACCCGCCGGTGCGTCATGGCTGAGCGCGCAGTTCCCCGCGCCCCCAGGAAGCTGCCCCTCACGGTACGTGCCTAACTGCCCATGCGTCGTGGCTCAGCGCGCAGTTCCCCGCGCCCCCAGGGGGCTGCCCCGTGCGGTACGTGCGTACCCGCCGGTGCGACGTCGGTGGGCGTGCCTCGGGGACGTGCGGGTTCTCCGCGGCGCGCAGCCCCGTCAGGGGCGCGGGGAACTGCGCGACCGGCCCGCGGACGGACAACCCACCGCATGGGGCAGAACCCCGGGGCGTTTTACGGGGGGAGGTGGAGGGAGGCAATCGCTTGGGCCGTGGCGTGGCGGGAGGCGAGGTCGAGTTGGGCGACGTTGCCGCGCAGTCGGTGGCGGTACTCCTCGAGGGCGAGCCGGAGGAGGTCGGGGAGGAGGTCGCGGCTGCGATCGGCGACCCAGCGGGACCCCTTCGTCGCCATCCACCAGGTGGAAGCGGCGCGCCCGGGGGGAGGCCGGTCGGGCTCGAGCCGGGGCGGCGGCCCACCCGCGAGCCCGCGGGAGGCGAGCAGCGCGTGGAAGTCGTACGCGAGCAGGCGGTGCCCCCGTTCGCTGGGGTGGAGCCGGTCCGCGCTGAGCGCGCCGGGCGAGGTGGCCCAGGGCCGGTCGGCGGCGTGGAGGTGGAGCGCGCCGTGGTGCGCGGACAGCGCGTGCACCACGGAGTTGAGCGCGGCCATGCGGCGGGCGAGCGGCCGGGCCAGTGGCCAGGGCAGCCGCAGGACGCTGCCGGGGTCGGGCAGGCAGGCGGTGAGGATGTCGGCGCCGGAGGCACGCAGCGCGCCGAGGGTGAGGTGGAGGTCGGCGGCGACCTGGTCGATGGCGAAGGCGCCGCGCAGGGTGTCGTTGCCGCCGACGAGGACGGACGCCAGGTGCGGTCGGCACGCGAGGGCGACGGCGAGTTGGCGTCCGGCGACGTCGCCGGAACGGGCGCCGCTGCGGGCGGCGTTGACCACGTGCACCGCCCCGGGCCGCTCGCCGACGGCGTCCGCGAGGAGCGCGCCCCAGCCGCGCCAGCCGCCGGGCACCGGATCACCGACCCCCTCGCTCAGCGAGTCCCCGAGCACCGCGAACCGCAAAGCGCCGCGCGGCGCGGCCGCCCGCAGGCCGCCCCGGTGGTCGGCGCCGGCCGGGGAGAGCGGCACGTCGGTGCTCATGGCCGCGGGTCCGGCAGGGCGGCGGCCGGGTGAACGGCGGGCCGGGCGGCGGACACGCCGTGGGCGGCGAGGAACGCGGCAACGGCAGCCGGCCACGGGTGGAGCTCGGCCCGGTCCCGGGCCCTGGCGCGCCGCGCCCCCTCGGGCACCGCGAGCAGCCGCCGTACCGCGCCCGCATACTGCGCCGGCGTCCTGGCCGCAGCGCCCGCGGACCCGATCAGCGCCGGCAGCGCGGAACGGGCACTGGCGACCACGGGCGTGCCGCAGGCCAGCGCCTCCAGCGCGGCGAGCCCGAAGGTCTCGACCGGCCCGGGCGCCAGCGCCACGTCCGCGGTGGCCAGCAGCGCCGCCAGGTCGGCGCGGCGCGCGACATGGCCGAGGAAGGCCACCGGCAGCCGCGCCGCGCGGGCCCGTTCGGTGAGCCGGGCGCGCAGCGGGCCGTCCCCGGCGACCACCAGCACCGCGGGCACACCCTGGGCGCGCAGCTGGGCCAGCGCGTCGAGCGCGTCGTCCGGCCGCTTCTCCGGGGACAGCCGCGAGCACATGACGAGCAGCGCCTCGCCGTCGCGCGCGTACCGCTGCCGTACCGCCGGGTCGCGGTGCGCGGGGTGCCATGCGGCCAGGTCCACGCCGAGCGGGGCCCGTACGACGTTGCGCGCGCCGATCCGCTCGAACTCCGCGGCCGCCCACGCGGTGGTGCACACGATGCGCGTGTAGGCGTACGCGGAGCGGCGGTTGAGGGCGTCGCCGGCCCGGCGGGCGAACGGGCCCGGGACGCCCCAGGTGCCGAGCACGCCGTCGGCGCTCTCGTGCGAGACCATCACGGACGGGATGCGGCGGCGCCGGGCCCACTCCCCCGTCCAGCGCAGCGTGGTGCGGTCGGAGACCTCCAGGCGGTCGGGGGCCAGCCGGGCGAGCAGCGCCTCGACCGGGGCGCGGCGGGCCAGCACCCGGTAGCCGCCGGTGCCGGGGATCTCGACGCCGGGCAGGGTGATCACCCGTCCCTGCGGGGTGGATTCGTCGGAGTGCTCGGCGCCGGGGATCACCAGCACCGGGTCGTGGCCGGCGGCGGCGTACCCCTCGCCGAGGTGCCGCAGCGCGGTGCGCAGGCCGCCGGAGACGGGCGTCACGAAGTTGGCCACGCGGACGATGCGCAGCGGCCCGGTCGCGGCGCCGCTCGTGCCGCTCGGGCAGCTCGTGCCGCTCGGGGCGCTCGGGGAGCTCGGGGAGCTCGGGGAGCTCGTGCCGCTCATGCCGCGGCCACCTGGCGGCCGGTGAGGACGTCGGCGTAGTGGTCCAGGAGCTGGTCGCCGACCGCCTCCCAGGTGCGGGCGGCGACCTGGCCGCGGGCGCGGGCGCCGTAGCGGGCGCGCAGGGCGGGGTCGGCCTGGAGCCGCCGTACGGCCTCGGCGGTGGCGGCGGCGTCCAGCGGCGGGACGAGCAGGCCGGTCCGCCCGTGGTCGACCAGGTCGAGCGGGCCGCCCGCGGCGGGCGCCACCACCGGCAGACCGCTGGCCATCGCCTCCTGGACGGTCTGGCAGAACGTCTCGAACGGCCCGGTGTGGCAGAACACGTCGAAGGAGGCGTAGATCCGGGCCAGTTCGCCGCCGGTGCGGCGGCCGAGGAAGACCGCGCCGGGCAGCGCGGTGCGCAGTCCCGGTGCGCTGGGCCCGTCGCCGACGACGACCACCCGTACACCGGGCAGCGCGCAGGTGGCGGCGAGCAGCTCGACGTGCTTCTCCGCGGCGAGCCGGCCGACGTAGCCGACGATCAGCTCGCCGCCCGGGGCCAGCTCGCGGCGCAGCGCGTCGTCGCGGCGGTCGGGGTGGAACCGGCGGGAGTCCACGCCCCGCGCCCACAGGTGCACCCGCGGCACCCCGTGGCCGACCAGGGCCTCCACCGAGGCGGTGGAGGGTGCCAGGGTGCGCGCTGCTGCGCTGTGCACGGCGCGGATACGGCGCCAGGCGGCGGCCTCGCCGGTGCTCAGGTACGTCCTGGCGTACCCGGCCAGGTCGGTCTGGTAGACGGCGACGGCGGGCACGCCGAGCCGGGTGGCGGCGGCCATCCCGCGCGCACCGAGGACGAAGGGGCTGGCCAGGTGCACCAGGTCGGCGCGGTGCGCGGCGACGGCCGCGGCGGTGCGGCGGCCGGGCAGCGCCACCCGCACCTGCGGGTAGCCCGGCAGCGGCAGCGACGGCACCCGTACGACGGGGCAGGGGTCCTGGCCCGGTTCGGGGACCAGGGGGCCGGCAGGGGCGACGACCAGAGGGTCGTGACCGCGCCGGACGAGGTGTTCGGCCGTGCGCAGCGCGCAGTGGGCCACTCCGTTGACGTCCGGGGGGAAGGACTCGGTGACGATGGCGACTCTCATACGGTGGTTGTCGCCGGACCGGGAGTTGTCAGGGCCACGTGGATCTTTCCCGAAGGGGAACGCCCCATGAGCGTTGGGCTCGCAGCTCACCCGGGCCGTGGGCGGCGCACCCGGAGCCGCGGGGCGGGCCCGGTGGGCCGGTCGGCGGCCCGGTTGGCGACCCGGTTGGCGGCCCGGCGACGGGCGGGCAGCGCGCGGACGGCGCACAGGTGGCGCGTAGGAAGGGCGCGTACGGCGGCGGGCGGGCGGACCGCGCGGGAGGGTGCCGGGCGAGCGGGTGCGACAGCCGGGGGCCGGAGTCGGTAGGCTTCCGCCGCCCCGTCCCCACGGGAGTCCGCACGGCCGCCAGGCATGAAAAGCCCGGTGGCCGGTAAGGATGCCGGACGGCGTGACCCGCCTGGCCACGGAAATCCCGTTGCCATGAGACCCCCCGCACCGGATGCTGACCTCATGTTCGACCCAGACATAGCGCCCAGTGGCACCCTTCTCGGCCTCCTCCAGCGAGGACGCGGGGACGGGCCCCTCCATGCCCTGGCGACCGAGCGCGCGGAGGCACTCGCCGCCCTGGAGCAGTGCGTACTGCGCGACCCCCGCCTGGACTGGCGGGTCGAGTCGCGCTCCTTGTACTACGCGCGGCTGTACTCCGATCTGGAGGGCCCGCTCGACGGGATCGAACAGCACCTCTTCCATCCCGACGACCTGCTCGCGCCCGACGAGCACCGCTGCGGGCTGGCGCTGTCCGTGCTGGGGCACCTGGCGGGGTACGGCCGCCGCGACGCGCTGCGGCTGCTGCGCCGCTACGCCGCGACCGGCGGCTGCTGGGCCTGGGCGCTGGACGAGTTGGCCGTGCGGGACAGCGAGGCGGGGCTGCGCGCGCTCGGCCCCGCGGTGGTGGCCCGCTTCCCCGCGACCGAGGAGGGCGACGCGCAGCTCGCGCTCGCCGTCCGCGAGGCGTACGAGCCGCGGCCGTGGCAGCTGTGGGCCGAGGACCCCGCCCACCCCGACACCGCGGCGCGCGTGCGCCGCGCCGGCGAGCAGGTGTCCTTCGACCGCTGGCAGCGGCAGATGCGGTCCGCCGGGCCCGCGCCCGGGTGGGGTGCCGCGGCCGTGCTGGAGTGGGCCGAGCAGGGGCTCGCGCAGTATCCGGCACTCGAACGGGACCAGCCCGCCGCGCGCTGCCTCGCCTCCGTGGCCGGGCCGGAGGACCGTCCGGCGCTCCTCGCGGCGGCCCGCGGTGGGCCCTCCGCCGCGCGCGCCGCGGCCCTGCGGTACCTCGTCGACCGGCGCGACCCCGAGGCGTTCGCCCTCGTGGAGGCCGCCGCGGCGGAGGGGTCCGGCGCGGACGAGCGGGTGGTACGCGCGGCGCTGGAGGCGTTCGAGCGGCGCGCGGACGAGGGGGCGTGCGCGCGGGCGCGCGAGTGGGCGGCGCGCACTGACGCGCTCGGGTACGCCGCCGCGCGCGTCCTCGCGCGGCACGGCGGCAGCGACGACGCCGACCTGGTGCTGGCGGCGCTGCGGCGTGCCGTGCAGGGGGGCGGGGCCGACGCCGACGGGCTCGACGCGCTCGTCGAAGGGGCTGGGCGGCTGTCCGCGTGCCGGGCGGCGCCCGTGCTGCGGCATCTTTACCGGGAGACGTCCTCCTCGCAGTTGCGCGGGGTGGCGGCCCACGCGCTGGCCGCCACCGATCCCGGCTTCGCGGCCGGGTTCGCGGTGGAGTGCCTGTGGGACTGCGAGGAGAGCACGCGAGAGCTGGCGGCACGGAAGGCCGCGTCCGGCGATGTGCGGGTGCTGGCGCAGTTGCGCCGGCTCGCCGCCGATCCGGCGGAGGAAGTCGACGTCCAGGCGGCAGTGCGGGGGCGGCTCAGCGCGGGGTGAGGGTGCCTCCGGCGGCGGGAGGAGGGTGCGGTGCCCCTGCGGGGCGTTGTCCGGGTGCGGGTGCGTTGTGGCTAGGCCCTTCCCCGCGCCCCCGGGTGACTGCCCCTTGCGGTGCGGTGCCTCGCTGCGGGTGCGTTGTGGCTGAGCGCGCAGTTCCCCGCAGGAGCGTTGCCTCACTGCGGGTGCGCCGTGGCTGGGCGCGCAGTTCCCCGCGCCCCCAGGTGACTGCCCCTTGCGGTGCGCTGCCTCTCTGCGGGCACATCGTGGCTGAGCGCGCAGTTCCCCGCGCCCCTGGGTAGGTGCCCCTTGCGCATCCGGCTTTGGACTGGGCGACCCGTCATATCCGCCGACCGCCGATCAGTAGCGCCGTCACTCCAAGGCGACCACGGGGCAGTTCAGCGCGCGGGCGATCCTGGCCAGGTTGACTGGAGTGGCGTTGCGCCAGCCGGATTCGATCTCGCCCATCAGCTGCTCGGAGATCCCCACTTCTGCGGCCAGCTGCCGCTTGGTCAAACCCGCCCTCTGTCTCGCCCAGCGAACCACCACCGGTTCGTGGTGAAGCTCCTTCGGACGCCACCGACCCCGCCGCACCGTCACGGCACCGGCTGCCGCGTCCCGGCTCACGGGCGTGGTTCCGTCGCGGTGTGGTGGTGCGTCTGCCAGTCCTGGTAGATCGCGGTGAAGGCGGGCCGCACGTGCTGGTCGAGGTAGTCCGTATGGGCCTTCAACCGTGCGATGAGCGCGGCGAGTTCGTCCGGGTCGGCGCAGACCGTCTCCTCGGTGTCGCTGACCTGGACGGTCAGGACGGGGTCTACGGGCCGGTCGGGGGCTTCGCGCTCGGCGCAGGGGTGGCAGGTGATCGCGGCGAAGGGCGTCACATAGTCGTCCTCCTCCGCGCCGTCGCCCGGACCGACCAGCGAGCCCGCGAGGTCATCGAAGTAGTGGAACAACTCGACGTCGATCGCGGCGACAGGAAGACGGTCCGGGTCGATGCCGGACGCGCTCGGGTCCTCGTACGCCCACGGCGGCAAGTACCCGGACACCGTCACACCGTTCGTCGCGGTGAGGCGCCACGTGCGCGGTGTGCCGGTGGTGCGTAACTCCGCGACCGCGGCGGCCTCCTCCTCAGCGCTCACGGCTCCACGTCCTTCGCCGACTCGCCCCCGGTGTGCTCCTCCAGCAGGGCCCGCAGGAACGTCAGGGACTCCGCCGGCGTCAGCGCCGTGTCCCGCAGCATGTCGTACGCCAGCCGCAACGGCTCGACCTCCTCCGGCTCCTCCACGACGTGACCGCCACAACTGCTCCGCGCGTACGCGACCATGCGGCCCTGCGGCAGGAAGACCAACTCCAGCGGACCGAGCAACTGGTGCGGCCCCGCACCGAACGGCACCACGTGCAGCGACACGTGCGGTAACTGGGCCACCTGGACGAGATGTTCCAACTGCTCACTCCACGTGCGCGGGTCGCGTGCCTTCCTGCGCAGCACCGCTTCATCGATGAGCGCCCGGTAGTACAACGGGTCCGGGTCGGCCAACCGCTCCTGCCGCGCCAACCACCCGGCGACCTTCGCGTCCACCTGCTCGACACCGCCCAGGCGCAACAGACGCACCTGCTCCTGCGCATAGGCCCGCGTCTGGAGCAGGTCCGGCACCGCGCTGTTCACGTACTCCTGAATGCCGACCGCCACCGCCTCCAAAGCCGCCAGCCCCACGAACGGCCGTTCCTTCGCCTCCTGCTTCGCCAGGTGCCACAACTTCACCAACAGGTCGCCGGTTCCGTACACCCGGTCCAACGCGGCGGCCGCGTCCGCCGTCCCCAACCGCTGTCCCCGCTCCAACCGGTGCAGATACGACTGCTCGTAAAGGCACAACTCCGCCAGTTGCACCAGCGTCAGCCCCGACTCCTGCCGCCGATAAGCCAATTCACTCGCATACCACTCCCGCGCCGACAACCACTCCCAGTCGGCAGGTTCACGCCTCCCGCTGCTCCCCGTACCGGTGTTGTCCATGGCCATGCGGAAATTCCCTTCGTACGATGCCGTCCGTGATGGTGATGGTGCGGTGCGACCGATCCACGCGGGAAGACCGGCGCGGCGGGCCGCCAAGTCCCCCTTGTCCGGAATCGAACCGGAGTCGTCGGGCGTTTCCGCGCAATGAACGGAGAAGCGCGGAACAGCCCGGGCTCTTCCTGACTGAGCTACAAGGGGATTCACAAGGGAAGAGCTATGGCGGGGCGGATCGCCCGCGATGGCGAGCCCGATCTCGACCCCGCGCAGCAACGCCAGACCGACCAGTACCAATATCCCGACCCAGCCAACCAACAAGATGGGCCCCCACCGGCGAGTCATCTGGCGGCCTCGCAGACGAGTTCTCCCCATACCGTCTTGCCGAAGGCCAGACGGTCAGCTCCCCAGCGCTCGGTCAGGTTGAGCACCAGGGCGAGGCCACGTCCACGCTCATCATCGGCGCGGGGGTCCCGGGGCTGGGGCAGGGTGCGCGACCGATCAACCACGTCAATGCGCACGGCGTCGCGCGCGGGGCGGGTGACCGTGACCCGAATCAAGCGCGAGGTGGTGTGCTGACTGGCGTTGGCGACCAGCTCTGTGACGACAAGGGCGCCGTCGTCCGCAAGGACGGCCATCCCCCAGGCGCACACGGCGGCCCGGACCAGCCGACGGGCGGCTTCCGCGCTCTCGGCGGTACAGGGAAGCGTCTCGGAGTACCCGGGGTTTCCTCGGGGGCGTGCAATGGTGTGCACGGTCATCATGTGGCCTCGGTCAGCGTGGATTCGCGGGTCTCGCCCGCCTCGTCCGCCACCGTCACGCCGGTGGCTGTCAAACAGTGAACGCCGCCGACCTGAAGTGTGGGAGGAAATTCTGACCCCCTGTGGCGTGCGGAGGGCCCGGAAAATCCGGTCGTTCCCTTCTGCCCAGTCGCACCGGGTGTCTACGCTGAGTCCGTGGACGACAACCAGAATCTCGCCCAGGCGATGAGCGAAGGGGGCCTGACACAGGCCGAGCTGGCCGAGGCGGTCAACGGCCACTTACGGGGGGCGGGACATGACGGGACCGTGAGCGATCGGACAGTCCGGAACTGGCTGACCGGAAAAACACGGTGGCCCCACCTTCGACAACGCCAGGCACTGGAGGCAGTATTCGGTTGTACCGTCGAAGAGTTGGGTTTCATTCGACCGGCGGGACGTACCACCCCCACCACCAAACCGGAGCAGCCCGTGTTGCGTCGCACCTTCTTCTCCGCCGCCACCGGTACCGCCGCCGCAGCGATCTCCCCCTTCGTCGGAGCCCGCCCCCAAGTGGGCACCTCCGATGTCATCCGGTTACGCAACAGACTGGACGCCCTGACGGCTCTCGACGACTCCCGAGGCGGTCATGAGAGCCTGGAGCAGGCTGCGCTTGCCGGGGCGGCCGAAGCACTGGAGTTGCAGCAGCGCGCGGCCTCCCAACGCGTCCGGCAGAGGTTGTACGGCGTGGCCGCAGAGTACACAGCCGCCGCCGCATGGTCGGCCGTTGACGCCCGCCAGGGTGAGCGTGCCCAAAACCACCTCAACCGGGCGCTGCACCTCGCCGGTCTGGGCGGGGCCGCCGAAGCCGAACTACAGGTGTGGAACTTGCACGCGATGCTGGCCCGCCAGGGACAGCACTTCACCGAAGCCGTGCACGCCGCCCAGGCGGCGCAGGCGACCCGTGCCGCGCGCCGGGACCCGTTATTCGCCTCCCTCGCGCACGCTCGTACCTCCCTCGGCCACGCGCAGACGGAAGACCGGCAAGCCGCCCTGCGCTCCCTCGGGTATGCGGAAGAAGCCTTGGCGAAGGCGTCCACGGACAACCCCAGGCCGTCGTGGGTGGCGTTCTACGGGTTCTCGGAGCTGCTGGCCATCACCGCGTACGTCCGCAATGACATCGGGGACGCACCGGGCGCTGAGGCGGCCTCACATCGGGCTCTGGCCGCCATCCCGCAGCAGTTCCGCCGGAACCGCGCTCTGGCCACGCTCCAGCTCGCCACTGCACAGCTCCGCCAACGCGACGTGGACCAGGCATGTGCCACGGCAGACCAGGTGTTCGCCCTCATGGCCGGTGACCCCCTACCGGGCCGGATGCGGTCCTACCTCGGAGACTTTCACCGCGACCTGATCACCCTGGCGCCGGACTTCGCGACTGCGCGAGAGTGGGAAGACCGTTACCGATCTGAATGGAGCCGGGCCCGATGACCACCCCCGACGTGGAGCTGCGCTACTACGGCCACGATGACCTGCCGGCGATCCGGCAGACGTTGATAGACGTACAGCGGGACGTGTACGCCGACGTGATCGAGGACGACGAGTTCCATCAGAAGTTCCCCTGGTTCGTGGACCACTGGGGCAAGAACCCCGGCTTTTCCTGCGTGATCGCCTACGACGGCGAAGAGCCGGCGGGCTTCGCCTACGGCGCTCCGGGCACGGAGGGACGCGAGTGGTGGCGGGAGCGCCTGGACCCGGCGCCGGAGAAGTCTCGCACCTTCCACTTCTCCGAGCTTCAAGTCCGCCCACGATGGCGGGGCAAGGGTGTTTCCGAGCGGCTGCACCGGGCCCTGATGCGCGCCCAGGACGAAGACCTGGCGGTGCTGCTGGTGGACGTGACACACCCGAAGGTCCAAGCCCTGTACGAGTCGTGGGGCTATCGGAAGGTCGGGGAGGACCAGCCGTTCCCGGACTCCCCGGTGTACGCCGTAATGGTCACGGAGCTACCGCTCACTTAAGGTCCGCTGAAGCACCATCCGTCCTTGCTCGGCCAGAACGGGGTTGAGTCGGCGAGGGGCCGGGGCCGCCCTCACTCTGAGGGTACGGGCCACGCCGGGCCGTCGAAGGCGTACCCCCAGCCGGACCCTCGACTGGTAGAGCGGTGTGTATAAGAGGGGCACCTCGCCCAGTTCCGCGCGCCGGCGGGTGAGGGGCCCTGGCGGGGCGTTGTCCGGGTGCGGGGGCGTTGTGGTTGGGGGGTTGGCGGCGCTGTTGGGGCGGGTGGGATTGGTGGGCGGGGGGCATATGTCAGGAGCACCACCGGATCGGGTATCGCCGAAACCCTTACGAGCCATCGCTCGCTGTGCAACAGTCGTAACTGGTCCATCTGTCCCGCCGTCCGCCACGGCCGTCACCGCGGCTGCCCGCAGACATCCCTCGGAGTGCGTCATGCCGTCCCCCGCGCACGCGGATTCCCCCACAGCACAGCCACCAGGCCCCGGGGCCGTGGATGCACTGATCAGCCAGGCGCGCCAGTTGCGCAGCCGGGTGGACGCGGTGCTCGGCGAGAGCGTGTCGGACGCCGAGGACCCGCGGCTGCGCTGGCAGCGGGCGCTGTGCGACCTGGCGGTGCACCAGCTCGACGATCTGGGCACGCATCTTGGGCAGTTGCGCGAGGGGTTCGCCCTCGACACGCCGGTCGCGGCGCTGCCGCACGGGTCGGCGGGGGCGCGGGAGGCGGACCGGCGGTTCGCCGGGGCCGAGCTGCCCGACGCGGCCGCGGTCGGCGCGCTCGGCCGGGCCGGGAGCGCCGAGTGGGACCTGCTCACCGACGGGGCGCAGTGGTCCGACGAGCTGTACCGCATTTTCGGCCGCTCCCCGCAGGACGGCCCGCTGACCCTGGACGAGCTGCCGTCGTGGCTGTTCTCCGAGGACCAGCAGCTGCTCACCGAGATGGTGACGGGCTGCCTGGTCGACGGGCGGCCGATCGACGGCGAGTTCCGGATCGTGCGCGCCGACGGCACGGTGCGCACCGTGCACATGGTCGGGGAGCCGGTCTTCGACGCCGACGGCGGCACCATCTCGATGTGGGCCGTGATCCGCGACGTCAGCGACCTGCGGCGCAGCCAGCGCGTGCTGCGGGAGACCCGTGACTCCCTGGAGCGGCACCGGCAGATCGCCCAGACCGAGCGCCGGCTCGCGGTGGAGCTCCAGGAGGCCGTCCTCCCGCCGTGGCGCGGCGGCCTGCGCTTCCCGCAGGAGGGCGGCGCCACCGCGATGGACCTGGCCGCGCGCTACCTCGCGGCGTCGACCAGCGGTCTGATCGGCGGCGACTGGTACGACGCGATGCAACTGCCCGACGGCTCCTCGCTGCTGACGGTCGGCGACCTCACCGGGCACGGTGTGGCAGCCACGTCGGGCATGGCGATGCTGCTCGGCGCGCTGCGCGGGATGGCCGTCGCCGGGCTGGCGCCCGGCGCGCTGATGTCCTCGCTCAACGACCTGTTGGACACCGCCGCCCAACCGGCCCTGGGCAGCGCCCTGTGCTGCCGGTACGAACCGGCCGAGCGGGTCCTGCACTGGGCGCAGGCCGGGCACCCCGCCCCGCTGCTGTTCCGCAACGGGACGGGGCGCGTGCTCGACGCACCGGAGGGCATGCTGCTCGGCGCCTCCTCGGGCGCCCGGTACGCCCAGGCGAGCGAGCAGTTGTTCCCCGGCGACATACTGCTGCTCTACACCGACGGCCTGGTGCCGCAGCGTGCGCCGCACCACCCGACCAGCGGCGGCAGCGCCGAACGCCTGCTCGCCATCGCGCCGTTGCTCAACGGTGCCCGCTCCGCGCAGGACTGCCTGCGCATGGTGGCGGAGGAGTTCGACCTCCCCGACCGGCCGGACGACGCCTGCGTGCTGATCGCCCGGATCGCCTGACGGATCGCCTGACGGGTCGCCTGACGGGTCGCCTGCCCCGGCAGCAGCATGGCCCGAGCACTCCGGTCCGCGCGCGGCCCGGTGTGACGTGTCGGCGTCGTCACACCGAACGGGTGCGCGCTGAACGGGACTTCGGCACCGCGATGTCCTGCGGCGCGGTGGTCGCCGGGGCGCTCTTCACCTCCCCCTTGGCCGGCTTCTGCTTGGGCAGCACCGCCTCGATCTCCCGGCGCAGCTCCTGGATGTCCGCCAGGGCGGCGTACCGGTCGGTGAGTTTGTGCATCTGGCGCAGCCGGTCCCAGGTGCGGTGCGAGGAGGTCTGCCCGATGGTCGTCAGCGCCTTGCGGGCGTGGCTGTCGGCCTGTTCGGGGTCGTCGGCGATGAAGCAGGCGGAGGCGAGCGAGAGGTGGTCGAAGATCACCGACCGCTCGTGGCCGCCGCCGCGCAGTTCCAGCGCCCGTCTGGCGTGTGCCTGGGCGTGGACGGCGGCCGACGGGTCGTGCTCGGCCAGCGTGCGGTAGGCGAGCGCCTGCATGCCGTGCAGGTCGGCCTCGTCGAAGTTCTGCATCCAGCTGGGCGTCGGCAGGTCGCCGTGGTCGGCGGCGAACAGCTCCTCGGCCTCGCCGAGGGTCCGGCGCATCTCCTGGTCGCGCCCCATGGCCGCCTGCGCCCACGCCTCGATGGTGCGCAGCATCGACTGCGTACGGGGCAGGGCCTGCTCGCCGGAGCCGGACGCGGCCAGCCGCATCAGGTCGAGCGCGTCGGCCGGGCGGTCCAGGTGCACCATCTGGCGGGCCGCCCTGGACAGCGCCTCGCCGGCCCGCGGCCGGTCGCCGCCCTCGCGCGCGGCGTGCGCGGCGATCACGAAGTACTTCTGGGCGGTGGGCTCCAGGCCGACGTCGTGGGACATCCAGCCGGCGAGCACCGCGAGGTTGGCGGCCACGCCCCACAACCGGCGTTGCAGGTGCGCGGGGTGGCGGTAGGAGAGCATCCCGCCGACCTCGTTGAGCTGGCCGACGACCGCCTTGCGCTGGAGGCCGCCGCCGCGGGAGGCGTCCCACGCGCGGAACACCTCCACCGAGTGCTCCAGCGACTCGATCTCCTGGGCGCCGACCGGGACCGCCTCGTAGAGGTCCTGGGCGGCCGGATCGGCGCTGAGCGGGTCGTCGAGGACGGGTGCGTCGGCCGCGAGGGCCGGGTCGGTGTGCAGCCAGTCGTACATGGCCGCGCTGAGTACGGTACCTGCGGTGAGCGCTGCGCTTGCGCCCACCAGTCCGCGTCGGTTGAGCATGAGGTCCATTCCCGTGAATTCGGTGAGGACCGCGGCGGTTCGCTCCGGCGGCCACGGCAGGCCGTCCCCGGTTTTCTTCTTCCCCCCCTGCCGGCGCCGGTCGAACCCGAGGTCCTCGATGGTCACGACACGACCGAGGCGCTCGGTGAACAGGGCGGCCAGCACCCGCGGCACGGGTTCGCGCGGCGACTCGCCGGTTTCGATCCAGCGGCGCACCCGCGAGGTGTCGGTCGCCAGCTGCGGATGGCCCATGGCCGCCGCATGCCGGTTGACCAGCCGTGCGAGTTCGCCCTTGGACCATCCGGTGAGACCGAACAGGTCCGCGAGTCGAGTGTTGGCTTCGCTGCCCACGTCAAGCCCCCAGGTTCCTCGGCACCTTGACACTAATCCCGGTGACAAAGGCCCCGCGACTATTCGCCAGGGTTCGCCACGGTCCGCCAGATGGTCTGCCACCCGCGCCAGGGTGTCAGGTAGGAACGCGCCACCCCGCCCCGGTTCCGCATTCCCCAGGGTGCGGTACCGGGGCGGGGGCGGCGCCCCTGGCAACTCGTTGGCACACGAAGGGATCTGCTTCCACTCATGTATTCGGCATCGTCCTCCGTGTCCGCCCCGCCCCGGCCCGCGTACCCCTCGGTCGGCGAGCCGGTGCTGCGCCCGCGTCCGGCCGCCCTGCGGCGGACCGTGGCCGGCGGGCCCCGTCCGATCGGCGGGAGAATCGACTTGACCGGCCCTCAGGGGGCGCAGCTGCGGACCGCGGTGGCCGCGGTGCAGCGGATCTGTCCCGAGTTCGCGCCCGTGCAGCTGCTGCGGCGCGGCGGGCGTACCGCGCTGCTGATCGGCACCTCCGGCCGGGCGCCGGCCGTCGCCAAGTGCCTGCTGGACCACTCACCGGCCTGGGCGGAACGTTTCCGCCACGAGATAGCGGCCTACCGCACGTTCGTCCGGCAGCGCCCGCCGGTGCGGGTGCCGCGGCTGATCGCCGCCGATCCGGACAGCTGCGTCCTGGTGATCGAGCGGGTGCCCGGGCGGGTGGTCGCGCCGCAGCGCCACCCGGTGCAGACCCCGGCCCGCACGGATGTGCGCGCGGCGCTGACGGCGTACGCGCGGATCAACGCCTGGCGGCCGGCCCCGGGGTCGTTCGACGCGCCGATCGACTACGCGGCGCGGATCGGGCGCTATCACGAACTGGGCCTGCTCACCGACCGGGACCTGGGCGACCTGCAGAAGCTGATGCGCGGACTGGCGCACACGCAGGGCCAGTTCTGCCACGGCGACGCCCTGCTGTCGAACGTGCTGCTGTCGCCGGCCGGCCCGGCGCTGGTCGACTGGGAGCACGCGGGCTGGTATCTGCCCGGGTACGACCTGGCGGTGCTGTGGTCGGTGCTCGGGGACGACCCGGCGGCGCGCCGGCAGATCAGCCAGCAGGCGCAGGCGCAGGGCGCGGAGGCCCGGGACGGCTTCCTGGTGAACCTGATGCTGGTACTGACCCGGGAGATCCGGACTTACGAGACGGCCGTGCAGCGGACGATGCGGGCGACCGGTCCGGCCGCGCCGGGTGCCGCCGAGGCGGGCGAGGAGCAGCGGCTGCTGCTGCGCCGGCTGCACGACGACTGCGGGATGGCGCGGGGCGCGGTGCGGGCGGCGGTCGGCACGCAGTGAGCGGTCGGAGCGCCGTGGCCCCGCGCCGGCCGGCGGGACGCTCCTCGTCGCCGCCCCTCCCCGGCTGCCTCGCCCCCGCCGCGCAGTGGGTGCCCGCGCATTGTCGACAGGGCGGGGAAACGTGGCAGGCGGAGGCGGGGCGGGGGCAGAGGTGTAGGCCAGTGGCGCGGGGCAGGTCGGTGGGGGCGCGGGCCGGAAAGGCGGTCAAGGCGGGGAGCGGGGCGGCGGGACGCGCCGTATACGGGTGGTTGACGGAGCGTCGGAGCGGCCGGTAGCTGTGGGGAAGCTGTGATCCGCCACCCCGCTTCGAGGAGGCCGTCGTGCCGCGTTCCGCTCCCCCGCCCCCACCCGTCTCCGGAAGACCCCCGGCACCTGCGCGCCGGGCCCGCGCCGCGGTGGCGGTCGCCGCGGCGGCGGCCCTGCTGCCGCTGTTCGGCACGGGCACCGCGGCGCACGCCGACGCCTCGGGCGCGCTCCAGCGGGCGTTCGCCGACGCCGCCGGGAAGTACGGCGTGCCGCGCAGCGTGCTGCTGGGCGTGTCGTACATGGAGTCGCGGTGGGACGGCCACCAGGGCATGCCGAGCGTCACCGGCGGCTACGGGCCGATGCACCTGACCGACGCGCGGACCGCGCTCACCGACCATCCGGTGCGGCAGACCGGCGACGGGGGCGACGACGGCCGCGGGGACACCTCGCGCCCGCTGATCACCCGTGCGCAGGCGGCGGCGCCGGCCACGGCGTCCTTCCCGGCGAACCTGACCACGGTGGACCGCGCGGCGGCGCTGACCGGTCTTGCGGCGGCCGACCTGCGCGAGCGGCCGGCGGCCAACGTGGCGGGCGGCGCGGCCCTGCTGGCCGCGGAGCAGCGCCGGCTCGGCGAGCCGCTGAGCGCCGACCCGGCCGACTGGTACGCGGCCGTCGCGCGCTACTCCGGCGCGGATGACCGGGGCACCGCGGACTCCTTCGCCGACGACGTGTTCGACGTGATCCGGCAGGGCCAGGCGCGTACCACCGACAGCGGCCAGCGGGTGGTGCTCGCCGCGCGGCCGGGCCTGGCACCGGCGGCCGGTCAGGCGGCTAGGGTCGGGCTTCGCGCGGACGACACCGGGCCTGCCGAGTGCCCGCCGGGCCTGGGCTGCGAGTGGGTGCCGGCGCCCTACCAGGAGACCGGCGGCGGGGACTACGGCAACCACGACCTCGCCGACCGGCCGCAGGACATCAAGATCGACACGATCGTCATCCACGACACCGAGGGTTCGTGGGACACCTCGCTGAAGCTGGTGCAGGACCCGACGTACCTGGCCTGGCACTACACGGTCCGCTCCTCCGACGGGCACGTGGCGCAGCACGTGCCGGTCAAGGACGTCGGCTGGCACGCGGGCAACTGGTACACCAACGCGAAGTCGATCGGCATGGAGCACGAGGGGTTCCTCACCGACCCGGACGCCTGGTACACGGAGGCGATGTACCGCTCCTCGGCGCGGCTGGTGCGCTACCTGGCGCAGAAGTACGACGTGCCGCTGAACCGGCAGCACATCCTCGGCCACGACAACGTGCCGGGCCCGACGGGCGCCTACGTGCCGGGCATGCACACCGACCCGGGACCGTACTGGGACTGGGGCCACTACATGGCGCTGCTCGGCGCGCCGGTGGTGCCGACGGCGGGCCCGCGGGGCGGTGAGGTGACGATCGACCCTGACTACGCGGCGAACCAGCCGGCCTACACCGGCTGCGCCACGGCGGGCGCGGCGTGCCCGGCGCACGGCTCCGAGGCGGTGCGGCTGTACACCGCGCCGAGCCAGGACGCCCCGCTGGTGCAGGACGTCGCGCTGCACGGCGCGGGCGGCGCGGGCGGCGCGAGCACCACGGACGTCAACGACGTGGGCGCCCGGGCCTCCACCGGCCAGCAGTACGCGGTCGCCGGCCGCCAGGGCGACTGGACGGCGATCTGGTACCTCGGGCAGAAGGCGTGGTTCCGCAACCCGCCGTCGGCGCCGACGGCGGTGGACGCCACGGGCCTGGTCGTCACCCCGAAGAAGGGCCTGGCGAGCGTCCCGGTCTACGGCCGCGCCTACCCGGAGGCGAGCGCCTATCCGGCGGGGGTGCCGGTGCAGGCGCTGACCCCGATGCCGTACACGATCCCGGCCGGCCAGCGGTACGTGGTCGGGGGCCGGGTGCACGGCGAGTACGACTACTCGGTCACCTTCGACACCGCGAGCCACCAGGTGGTGCGGGGCACGAACGTGTACTACGAGATCCAGCTCGGGCACCGGGTGGAGTACGTCCTCGCCTCGGACGTGACGCTGCTGCCGTCCGCGCTGTCGTAGCCGCGCGGCTTCACCGGGCGGCGGGCCTGTTCGGTGACCGGCACGCGTAAGGGGCGCCATCCCGGGATGGCGCCCCTTACGCAGCGCCCTTGCCCGGAGCGCCTGCCCCGTTCGACGGCTCAGCCGGCCTGGAACATCTCCGCCGGCAGCGGCTTGAGCAGCTGGTACAGGTCCTCGGTGATCGGCCGGTCCCAGGTGGCGATGGTGACCTGGACGCCGTCGCTGCGGTCGAACTGCACGCAGGCCACCCGGGATTCGGAGATCTTGATCCGGCGCACGATGAGCGGCCCGTCGGCGAGCATCACCGGGGTGCCCTCGATGTCGACGACCTCGGCCGGTTCGTCGTTGCCGAGCGCGGCCAGCAGCTGCGCCACCTCGAAGGGCACCTGGCCCTCCTCCAGCTCGCGGGCCGGCGAGCCCTCGGGGAGGTTCCCGATCAGCATCGAGGGGCCGCGGCCGCCGAACAGGTCGTACCGCAGGTAGATGCCCTGGCAGCTGCCGTCGGCGCCGGGCAGCAGGCCCGCGCCCAGGTCGCCGGGCCAGTCCCCCGGGTCCATCGCGAGGACATCGAAGTCCGGCCCGGTGGGCGTGGCTGCGCTACGGCGGCGGAGGAAGGACATGCTGCCATCGTACGTGGTGGCGGGGTCTTGACGGGAGCCCGTTTCAGGTCTCCCGCGGTGCCGCGAACGGCGCGGCCTGCGGTCCCGCCTCGGACGGGCGGCGCGGCGCGGGCACCCGGGCGAGTTCGGTCCTGGCGGTACCGGCCAGGCCGTCGGCGCCGCAGCGCACCGCGCCGTCCAGACCGCGCCGCAGGGCCTGCGCGGCGCCGCCCCGGCCGGCCGCGCGCAGCGCGGTTCCCTGGGCGACCAGCGCCGCCGCCAGCTCGTGGGCGGCCGGCGACGCCTCCAGGTGGGCGACGGCCTCGGCGAGCAGGTCCAGGCCGCGCGGGCCGCCGATCACCTCGGCGGCCACCCGCAGCGCGCTCCCGATCGCCGACGGCGCGCCGAACTGCCGGGCTCTGGCGACCGCGTCGAGCGCGGTGCGCGCCGCCTGCCCGGGGTCGTCCGGCGCCTGCGCGAGGGCGAGGTGCAGCTGCCAGGGGCACCAGCCGGGGTTGCGCATGCCGCGCGCGTCGAGCCGCCGCCCGACGGCGGCCAGTTCCGCGGCGGCCTCCTCGCGGCGGCCCAGGGCGAGCAGGATCTCGCCGTGCACGGCCTGGGCGTCGGGGAAGGTCACGGCGGCCGGGAAGGGCGCGGCGAAGGCGTAGCCGGCGGCGAGTTCGGCCGCCTCGGCGGCGCGGCCGCGGGCGACGAGCACCCCGGCGAGCACCGCGACGGCGTACCACTGCACGGGGGTGCCGCGGCCGACCCGCTCGGCCAGCCGCAGCCCGTCGCGGGCCAGTTCCTCGGCCTCGGCGAGCCGTCCGCAGCGGTGGCGGACGTAGCCGAGCAGGACGTACCCGAAGGACAGGTGCGCGCCGCGCCAGCCGTGGCGTTCGAAGTCGGCGATGCCCTCGGCGAACAGCTCCTCGGCGCGCTCGGGCCGGTCGGCGTAGGCGTAGGTCATCGCCACGAGCACCGGCACCTCGAAGCCGCGGCCCTCCTCGACCCAGGGCAGGCCGCCGTGCAGCGCCCGGGCGGCGTGGCGCAGGACGGTGCCGGTGGGCTCGCCGCGCAAGGTGGCGTCCCAGGCGCGCAGGCCGATGATGTACCGCTCGGTGAGGTCGCGGCCGGTGAGGCGGTCGGCGAGGCGGGCCAGCCGGCGGGAGCGGCCGGGCGAGTCGGGCTCGTCGGCGCGGAAGGCGTCCCACATGAACTGCTCGGCCTGCATCCGCAGCCGGGTGCGCGGCGCGGTGGCGGTGCGGGCGGCGGCGGCCACCACCTCGGCGGCCTCGCTGATCAGGTCGGAGTGGGCGAGGGACTGGGAGAGCAGGAAGATGATGCCGTCGCGCAGTTCGGGGTCGTCGATCGGCTCTTCCAGGGCGGCCCGCAGGTGGTTGGCGGTGGTCGCCGGTTCCAGCAGCTGGGTGGCGCAGCCGAGTTCGTAGCGCACGGCGGCGCGCTCGCCGGGCGGCGGGGGTTCGCGCAGCGCCCTGGCCAGGCAGTCGCGGGCCGCCTCGGGGGCGCCGGCCCGCAGGATCTCCCGGGCGGCGGCGCGTAGCTGGTGCACCACCCACGGGTCCTCCTCCGGGTGGGTCTCCAGCAGGTGCCGGGCGGCGGCGGTGGGGCCGAGCCCCGCGTCGAGCACCGCGAAGGCGGCCTTGCCGTGCAGGGCGACGCGGATCGCGCCGGGTATCGCGCGGTAGACGGCGGTGGCGATCAGCGGGTGGACGAACTCCAGGGTGCGGCCGCCGGTCAGGACGCGGGCGGCGCGCAGCCGGTCCGCGCAGTCGGCCGCCTCCTGGCCGCCCAGGCCCGCCACGGTGGCGGCCAGCGCGGGCTGGATCTCGGTGCCGAGCACGGCGGCGGCCCAGGCCAGCCGGACCGTCGAGGGGCCCAGGCGCTCCAGCCGGGCGACGAGCCCGCTGCCCTTGGCGGCGGCCGCCAGGTCCCGCAGCAGGTGCACGCTGCCGCCGTCGGGCGGCAGCCCGCGGTCGCGGACCTTGACGGCCAACTCGACCGCCTCGAAGGGGTTTCCGGCGGTGACCGCCCAGCACTCCCGGCAGAACTCCTCGTCGGCGTGCGCGCCGACCCGGTCGCGTACCAGCCGGCCGATGGCGTCCGCGGTCAGCGGCTCCAGGCCGAGCGGGCGGTGGCCCGCGCGGCCGGGCAGGCCGCGGAACGCCTCGGCGGACGGCGGCAGTTCGTCCGGGCGGTAGGCGACCACGACGAGCAGCGCGAGGTCGTCGGTGCGGGGCGCGAAGGCGGCCAGCCAGTTCAGCGACTGCGGGTCGGCCCAGTGCGCGTCGTCGAGGACCAGCACCACCGGGGCGTGCTGGACCGCGACATGGGTCAGCACCCAGTCCAGGCCGTCGCGCAGGCCCTGCGGGTCGGGGGCGGCGCCCTGGCCGGCGGCCTGCGCGGTGCACAGGCCGAGCGCCGGGCCCACGATGCCGTACCAACTGCCCAGCGCCGCCCGGACGTCGGCCTCGGTGGCGCCGGCCAGCGGCGGTTGCAGGAGTTGCCGGGCGACGTGGAAGGCGACCTGCTGCTCCTGGTCGCCGCCGCGGGCGGACAGCACGGTGCAGCCGCGGTCCGCGGCCCGGGAGCGCACTTCGGCGAGCAGGGTCGTCTTGCCGAGGCCGGCCGGGGCGGCGAACGCCAGCAGGCCGCCTCGCCGCCGGCCGGGCGCCGGGTCGCAGAGCGCGGCCAACCCCGCCTCGACGGCGGACAGTTCGGCGTCGCGCTCGAACAGCGTGCGGGCGCCGCCGACTGTCCGTCCCACCATGGTCTCTCCCCTGGCCGACCGGCGGGGCGCGCGCCCGGCGCACTCAGTCCGGTGGGTTCACAGCGTACGCCGTCGGATGCGTGGGGTAAGGGGGTACGACGGTGCCGGTACGCCACTGGCAGGAGGCGTACCGGCGAGGTGGAGCACAGCGGTTCCCGGGGAGGCGGTGCCTCCCCGGTCGGCCCGCCGCGACCCTCCCACGGGGGCCGGGCCCGCCACCACCGCGGCCGGGCCCCACTCCCCGCCAAAGCTCCTGTGCGCCCCGCACGCGCCCCCGTTACCCGCCGTAACGAAGGCGCGCCCGCGTGCCGCCGGGGCGGCCTGCCGCTGCTCCGCGCGGGGGAGGTCAACCGGGGCTGTCGGTGGGCTGGTCGCGGTGGCGGGCGTGGTGGCGGGCGACGCGGGCGCGGTTGCCGCAGGAGGGCTTGCACCACTCCTGGCGGGCGTGCGCCTGGACGAAGTAGCGCACGCAGCGGGGGGCGGGGCAGGCGCGCAGCCGGGTGCGGTCGGGGCTGGTGAGGAAGGCCATGCCGGCCCGGGCCAGGGCGGCGGCGAGCAGGTCGGCGCGGGTGTGGTCGCGGGCCACGCGGTAGCCGCCCAGCGGTGCGCCGCCGGCCGGCCACAGCAGGCGGTGGGTGACCGGCACCCGGGCGGCGGCCGTGTTGAGCCCGTCCAGGGCCGTGCCGGCGTCGGGCAGCCGCCCGGCGTCGGCCTTGCTGGGCGCCCCGGGCAGCACCGCCCGGGCGAACAGGGCGCGCAGGGCGGTGCGTACCGCGACGGCGGCGGCGAGCATCGCCGGGTCGGCCGCGGCGCCGCCGTCCGCGAAGCCGTACTCCGCCAGGGCGCCCGTGTGCTGCCGCAGCCAGGCGGTCAGGCCGTCGGGGTCGGCGAGGTCGTCCGCGACGCCGCCGTGCCCGTCGTGGCGGACGGTGACCGCGAGGGCGAGGGCAAGATGATCAACCGGCATGGGCTAATGGTATCGTCGCCACACACCATTAAACGCAGAGGGGGTATTCGTGTCCGACCTGCGCGAGGTACTGCGCGAGATCGAGGTGTTCGAGGGGGAGCTGCCGGACTTCGACGTCTCGGAACTGCCCGCGGACCCGCACGAGTTGTTCGTCGAGTGGCTGCTGACCGCCATCCGGTCCGGCGTGCGCGAACCGCACGCGGTGACCGTGTCCACCACCGGCCTGGACGGCCACCCGTCCGCCCGCGTGCTGATCTGCAAGGACGTCACCGCCGACGGCTGGCAGTTCGCCGCCGACGCGGGCAGCCGCAAGGGCCGGGAGCTCGCGAGCCACCCGGCCGCGGCGCTCACCTTCTACTGGTCGCCACTCGCCCGCCAGGTGCGGGTACGCGGCACGGTGCGCCCCGGCGGCCCCGAGGAGTCCGCCGCCGACTTCCTCGCCCGCTCCCCCGGCGCGCGCGCCGAGGCGCTGCTCGGCCGGCAGAGCACCCCGCTGAGCGACCTCGCGCTCCGCGACGCCGAGGTGCGCGCCGCCGCCGAACGCCTCGCCGCCGAACCGAGGGCGGTCGCACCCGGCTGGACGCTGTACACCCTGCGCGCCGAGCAGGTCGAGTTCTGGCAGGGCGACAAGCAGCGGCGGCACACCCGCGTCGACTACCGCCGTACGGACGCCGGTTGGGAGCGTGGACTGCTGTGGCCGTGACCGGGATCTCGCCCGCCGAACTGCCCACCGCACTCCCCACGGCACTCGCCGCGGGGCAGTCGCGGCTGCGCGCCCTGCTGCCGGGTCTGACCGACGGGATACTGCGCGGGCCCACCCCGCTGCCCGGCTGGACCCGCGGCCATGTGCTCACCCACCTCGAAGGGGTCGGCCTCGCCCTGGCCCGGCAGGCCCGCTACGCCCTGCGCGGCAAGCTCATCGAGGTCTACGACGGGGGCCGCGCCGCGCGGGACGCCGCCATCGAGGCCGGGCACCGGCGCCCGGTGCAGCAGCTCGCGCCCGCGCTGGCGGACGCGCTGGACGAGGTGGAGGCGTCCTGGTCCGCGGTCGGGCCGGACGACTGGGACCGGCCGGTGCGCTACCGCGACGGCACCCTGCGGGACGCCGGGCTCGCCTGGTGGCGGGAGTTGGAGATCCACACCGCCGACGCCGACCTCGGCTACGGCACCCACGAGTGGCCGGCGCCCCTGTGCGTCCACCTGATCGGCTTCCTCGCGTCACGCGTCCCGGCCGGCTACGAAGTGACGTTCACCGCCACCGACGCGGAGTTCACCCGGACGTACGGCTCCGGGACACCGCTGCCCGTCGCGGGCCGCCTGACCGACCTCGCGGCCTGGCTCGCCGGCCGCCATCCGGACCTCCCGCTGACCGCACCGGAGTTGCCGCGTCTGGGCACCT
>NZ_JBYIRM010000047.1:0-51833 GCF_057708105.1 Actinacidiphila sp. bgisy144
GGGCCGCCGCGCCGACCGCGGACGAGCCGACCTTGCTGCTCGCAGAACGGCCCTACGACCTCCGGCACGCCGGCATCGCCTTCTGGCGCGGGAGCACGACGACGACCGCACCGAGGAATCGATGCGGCGCCGGGCAGCCCCGGCTCCGGGTCGTCCGCCCCCGCCGATGCCGTCTCGGCAGGGCGCCGCACCCCTTGCGGGTGATGGCTTGTCGACCTACCGTCGTTCTGCGCATGACAACGATGTCTTCGAGTGGCAACGCGGTAAGGACGCTATGCATTCCACGCGATACGCAACAAGCCGGAACGGGCCGACGGCACGACGCACCACGGGTCGACTGCGGGCGGCGGCACTGTGCGTCGCCCTCGCTCTGGCCGGGTCCGCCGGGACGGCGGTGAGCGCGCACGCCGCCCCCCAGTCCGTGGCGGCCTCCGACGCGGTGCCCGGAGCGGGGAGCGATCTGACCAAGCTGGTCAATCCGTTCATCGGGACGGAGAACGAGGGACTGGACTTCCCGGCCGCGGGCGCGCCGTTCGGCCTGGTGCAGGAGAGCCCGCTGGTGAAGACGGCCGGCGGCACCGGATGTGACACCGAGTCCGCCGGCGCCGTCACCGGGTTCAGCCAGACCACCATCAACGGCTGCCGGTTCAACTACCTGCCGATGATGCCCACCACCGGCGAGGTGAGCACGACCGATCCGGCGCAGTACGCCTCGACGTTCAGCCACACCGACGAGACGACGGCCCCCGACTACTACGGGACGAAGCTCGACAAGTACGGCGTGGCCGTCGGGCTGACGGCGACCGCGCGGACCGGGTGGCAGCAGTACACGTTCCCGCGGACGAGCCAGGCGAACGTGATGTTCAACGCCGGCTCCGGAGTGAGCGAGTCCGAGATCCACGTCGTCGGCGACCGCACGGTCGAGGGGTGGGTCGAGGACTCCAAGAAGACCTACTTCGTCGCCCAGCTGAGCCGGCCGTTCACGTCGTACGGCACCTGGCAGGGCACCGACCGCAGCGCGGGATCGCGTGACTCGGCCGCGAAGGGCGCCAACGGGGCGTGGGTCACGTTCGACACGACGAAGAACGACGCTCCGGTGGTCGCGAAGGTGGGCCTGTCCTTCACCGGGCTCGCCGGCGCCCGGAAGAACCTCTCGACGGAGACCGGGAAGCTCGGATTCGACTTCGAGGCGGCCCACAAGGCGCTGAACAAGCAGTGGAACACGATGCTGCACAAGGCCGCGATCGGCGGCGGCTCGCACGACCAGCAGGTCGCGTACTACACGGCGCTCTACCACTCCATGCTCGATCCGAACCTCATCGGTGACGTCGACGGGCGCTATGTCGGAGCCGACAAGAAGCTGCACACCGCGAACGGCTACGCCCCCTACAGCAACTTCTCGCTGTGGGACACGTTCCGGACGCAGAACCAGCTTCTGGAGACGCTGGTCCCCAAGGTCGCGCACGACATCGACATGTCGATCCTGGCGGTCGCGCGGGAGGGCGGCGGGCTGCCGCGCTGGTACCTGGAGGACCAGGAGGGCAACATCATGACCGGCGACCCGGTCACGCCGTTCCTGGTCGAGGGCTGGTCGAAGGGGCTGCTCACCGGGGCGGACGCGCAGGAGGCGTACCGGTACCTGCGGGCGAACGCGACCGAGGTACCGGCCGCCGACGTCCGGGAGAACGGGCGCGCCGGGGTGGCGTACTACGCGGACCGCGGATACATCCCCTACGGCCTCAACATCAAGCCGAACGCCGACTGCGCCCCGGGCACGAGCGGCAACTGCTGCCCGACCAAGTCCAACGACAACGACTGCTACTACGGCACGTCGGCCACGCTGGAGTACGCGGCGGCCGACGCCTCACTGGCGCTGATGGCGAAGGGCCTCGGCCACCCGGCCGACGCCGCGATGTTCGCCGAGCGCGGCCAGTCCTACAAGAACGTCTTCGACACGCAGACGGGCCAGTTCCGGCCGCGCACCGCCACCGACGGCACCTGGCTGGCCCCGTACGACCCGGTGACGAGCGACCACGCTTTCCACGAGCAGAACGCGACCCAGTACCAGTGGCTGGTGCCGCAGGACCCGGCGGGGCTCGTCGGCATGCTGGGCGGCAAGGCCGCGACGACCAACCGGCTGAACGACTTCTTCGCGTACGACGACCTCCTCTCCGACCCGTCGGGGACCGCGCACACGGAGTGGGTCAGCGACCCGTACGACTACTACGACTCCACGAAGTACAACCCCAACAACGAGCCGAACCTCATCGCGCCGTACCTGTACGCGTGGACCGGGCAGCCCGGCAACACCGCGACCGTGGTCAAGGCGCAGGAGACCCTGTTCACCAACACCCCCGGCGGCATCCCGGGCAACGACGACATGGGGGAGATGTCCTCCTGGTACGTGATGTCGTCGCTGGGCCTCTACCCGACGACCAGTGGCGGCAACTTCGACGTCCTCACCACCCCGCAGTTCCCGAACGCCCAGGTGTCGATCGGCGCCTATGGGAGGCAGCAGGGCGGCACCCTGACGATCTCGGCGCCGGGCACCAGCATGGCCGATCGGTACATCGCCTCCGCGAAGGTGAACGGCAAGGCGTGGGACAAGGCATGGGTCGGCCAGTCCGACATCGCCCACGGCGGACGGATCGACTTCGCCCTGAGCACCACGCCCACCGCGTGGGCGACGGCCGCGAAGGACGCGCCGCCGTCGATCGACACGGCGCCGAACCCGCAGACGCACCTCAGCGCGGACGTCTCGCCCGACCAGGTCGCCGTGCAGCCCACGGCGGATGGCCCGTCGGAGCAGCAGGTCGGCCTGACGCTGCTGGCCACCGCCCCGCACACCGCGCGGGTCGCCGTGACCGCCGCGGCCCCGAAGGGGTGGTCGGTGTCACCGTCGCACACGACGGCGACGGCCGCCTCGAACGGGCTCCCCGCCCAGGTGAACGACCGGTTGCGGATCACCGCGCCGGCCGGAACCCCGGCGGGCACCTACGCCGTGTCGGTCACCGCCGAGCTCCCCGGCGCCGCCCCGGTGAAGAAGACCGTCTCCGTCGTGGTCGGACCGGCCGGAAAGTGCGCGATCCGGACCGGCACGTCGTGCGCCGTCGACCTGGACACCGCCTACAACAACGACGGCGTTGCCACGCTCGACGCGCCCGGTCAGGGCGACTTCGACGGCACGGGCCTGAGCTTCGCCGCCGACCAACTGCCCGCACCGGGCCCGGTCACCTTCGGCGGCGTCACCTACCAGGCGCCCCCGACCGCCGGCACCAGCCAGAACTTCGTCAAGTCCACCGGCCAGGCCATCGCCCTCCCGTCCGGTGACTACGGCAGCCTCCACATCGTGGGCGCCTCCGACAACGGCAGCACCGGCGCCGCGTCGGCCACCGCGGTCGTCACGTACACCGACGGCAGCACGGCGACGGTCCCGCTGGAACTCACCGGCTGGGCGAACAAGACCCCGGACTTCGGCAACTCCGTCGCACTGACGACCGCCTACCAGCTCAAGGCGGGCACCGGAAAGACCACGACGAAGGCTTCCCTCTACGAGACGACCGTTCCCCTGGCCCCCGGAAAGCAGGTCCGCTCCCTCTCCCTGACCGCCCCGTCCGTCCCGGCCTGGGTCGCCCCCGGCTCAGGCGGCCTCGACTGGCAACGCGACAGCGACCTCGAGATCTACGCGATGACGCTGCAGCGCTGACGATCGCGCTCGCCCCCGCCGACGGGAATTCCGGTGCCTCCGACACCCAGTACGAGCAGTGGAACCCCACCGACAACTCCGACCAGCGCTTCACTCCGATCTCACGCTCGACCGGCACCGGGCCGTCAGGAGGCGCCGGCCCGGTCCGGTCGGGCGTGGCAGGCAAATGCCTGGACGCCACCGGCGGCGGCACGGCCGACGGCACCCGGCTGGAGCTGTGGGACTGCAACACGTCGAAACACTGTGCGACATCCTCCTCTAGTGAAGGGCGTCAACCATGCCTCGGGTAATGACTCGTGTGCGGAGACTCACTTCTGTGTGGGTGCTGGCGTTGCTCGCTGCCCTGCTGGCAGCAGTCGCCACGCCGGCCCACGCAGACCCCGGTACGGCGATCAGCGTGGACGGGGCCAAGAGCGGCCGGACGTTCGACGGGATCGGCGCGATCAGCGGCGGCGGGGGCAACTCCCGGCTGCTGACGGACTATCCGGCCGCCCAGCAGTCGCAGATCCTGGACTACATGTTCAAGCCCGGTTACGGCGCCGACCTTCAGCTGCTGAAGCTGGAGATCGGCGGCGACGCCAACTCCACCGACGGCTCCGAGCCGTCGATCGAGCATGCCAAGGGCCAGATCAACTGCGACGCCGGCTACGAGTTCTGGCTCGCCGAGCAGGCGGTCAAGCGCAACCCGAACATCGGCCTGTACGGCCTGGCATGGGCGGCGCCCGGCTGGATCAACGGCGGCTTCTGGTCCACCGACACCATCGACTACCTCGTCTCCTGGCTGGGATGCGCCAAGCAGCACGGACTGGACATCAAGTACCTCGGCGGCTGGAACGAACGCGGCCACGACGCCGACTGGTACGTCCAGCTCCGCAAGGCCCTTGACGACGCCGGCTACTCCAAGGTGCAGATCGTGGCCGACGACAGCGGCTGGGACGTCGCCGACGACATGGCCAAGGACCCCGACTTCGACAACGCGGTCTCCATCATCGGCGCCCACTACCCCTGCCAGGGGGACGGCGGCCCCGCCGACAGCTGCTCCAGCACGAAGACCGCACAGGACAACGGCAAGCCGCTGTGGGCGTCCGAGAACGGTTCGCAGGACATGAACACCGGCGCGCCCGCGCTGATCCGCTCGATCACCCGCGGCTACGTCGACGCGAAGATGACCAGCTACTTCAACTGGCCGCTGATCGCTGCGATCTACCCGAACCTGCCTTACTCCACCGTGGGCCTTGCCACCGCCGGGTCACCCTGGTCGGGCAACTACAGCATCGGTGAGAACACCTGGGCCACCGCGCAGGTCACCCAGTTCGCCCAGCCCGGCTGGACGTTCATCGACGACGGCTCCGGCTACCTCGGCGGTTCGGAGTCCAACGGAAGCTATGTGACGCTCAAGTCCCCGAACGGCAAGGACTACTCCACCGTCCTGGAGACCACCAGCGCCACAGCCGCGCAGACCGCGCACTTCACCGTCAAGGGCGGCCTGTCCACCGGTACCGCGCACGTGTGGGCCACCGACGTCGACGACCCGACCTCCTCGACGCAGCTCACGCACACCGAGGACATCACGCCGTCGGCCGACGGCACGTACCCCCTGTCCATGAAGCCGGGTTACATCTACACGGTCACCACGACGACCGGGCAGGGCAAGGGCACCGCCACCGCCCCGGCCGCGCACGCGCTGAAGCTGCCCTACTCCGACACCTTCGACAACGACGCCGCGGGCACCGAGGCCAAGTACCTCTCGGACATGCAGGGTTCGTTCGAGGTGCAGAAGTGCGCCGCCGGACGCAGGGGGATGTGCCTGCAGCAGATGGCGCCCGTCAAGCCGATCGAGTGGCAGGACGACTCCGACGCCTTCACCCTGGTCGGCGACCCGACCTGGACGAACTACTTGCTCCAGTCCGACGTCGAACTGGCCAAGCCCGGCACCGTCGAGCTGATCGGCCGCGCGGGCACCCAGAACCGCCCGCAGTCCCACCAACAGGGCTACTACTTCCAGATCAGTGACACCGGCGCCTGGACCGTCTTCAAGAGCGACGCGAGCGGCAACCGCACCGTGCTGACCCGATCCGCGACCACCGCGCTGGGCACCGGCAAGTGGCACAAGCTGGGCCTGTCCTTCAGCGGTTCGCAGATCACCGCGTCCGTCGACGGCAAGGACATCGGCTCCGTCAGCGACAGCAGCTACCGCGCCGGCCAGGGCGGTCTGGGCCTGACCTCCTACGACACCGACCAGTTCGACAACCTGTCGTTCACGAAGACCGGCAACGACAAGCCGTCCGCGGCGCTTGCGGTCACCCCGTCGGCGGCGAGCGTGCAGCGCGGCAAGACGGTGAACGTGACCACCACCGTCTCGGTGCCGAAGAGCGCCAAGGCCGCGGAAGGCGTCAACATCAGCCTCGCCGCCCCTGGTTTCACCTTCGACACGCAGCCGCAGGTCTTCGGTGAGGTCGAGCCCGGCCAGAGCGCGACGGCGACCTGGCAGCTCACGGCGCCGACCGACAAGGCGGCCACCGCCACGATCAGCGCCACCGCGACCTTCGCCCAGGGGGGCGTAGCGCAGTGGCTGCGGCAGGACGCCCAGGTGTCGGTCGTCAACCCGCCGCCGCCCACCGGCGTCAACGACGTCAGTGACCTCGACTTCGTGGCGTCCACGAACGGTTGGGGCCCGGTGGAGCGCGATCAGTCGGTGGGTGGCACCAACGCCGGTGACGGCTCGCCGCTCACGATCAACGGCACCGTCTACCCGAAGGGACTGGGCACGAACTCGATCAGCGACGTCACCCTCTACCTCGGCGGCAACTGCTCGAAGTTCACCTCCACGGTGGGTAACGACGCCGACGCCGGGGGCAACGGCAGTATGACCTTCAGCGTGCTCGGCGACGGCAAGACCCTCGCCGCCACGGGGACGATCAGGGGCAACGATCCCGCCCAGCAGCTCACCGCGGACCTGACCGGTGTGCAGACCCTCGACCTCGTGGTCGGCGACGCCGGTGACGGCAACGCCTACGACCACGGAGACTGGGCCGCACCCAAGCTCACCTGCTCCGGCTGACGAACGGCGCCCCCCGGGCCGGCCGCGCACGCCCACGCGCGGCCGGCCCGGACACGCCACCGGCGCACCACCACGAGAGGCCGCGGGCCCCATCGGCTCCTGACCGGGGAGCCCGCAACGTGCCAAGCGATTTCAGCACGTGCGTCACCACAATGCTGCGGCGGAAACCCCGGGACCCGCTCCGGCACCGTCGCGCGATGATCGCGCACCGCTCACCCCAGCCCTGTAAACGGCGCCGGAGATGGATTTCCTGGTCGAAAAACCGTCTGCCAGGGGCGTCGCCACTTGTCGCCCCAACTGCACACCGTCGCCGGCAAGAACGCTCCCACCAGGAACGCTCCCACCAGGCATTTTAGTGATTTCCTTGAAAATTCTTAAATGTGGCGGTCCGGAAATGATGAAAACCTAGAGCTGATTTTCTTGTATCTCCTCGCAGCCGCAGCGACGCTATCGGGGTGAGCTTCCGGGGGAACGGGAGGCGGCGGTCAGCGGCGACCGCGGGCCTCGGCGGACAGGCGCCGGATTCCCCCGGGAGCTGTTCTGAAGGAGATCTGTTGGACAAGTCCGACTACTTCGACGTGAACACCACCGTGGAGCGGGTCGCGCCGCGCGAGTTGTCGGGAAGGCTGGCCGCCGACATGCCCGCCGTCCCGTACCCGATCGTGCGGTATGCGCAGGTGCTCAAGGAACTGCGCAAACGGTCCTCGGCCGTCGGCGATGAGCAGCAGCAGATGGAGTTCGGACGGCTGGTCGCCGCCTCGTTCGCCGACCTGGCGGCCGAACTCGGCCTGCCCGAAGGCCACTTCGCCGTGGACACCGGCGGTGACCCGCTGCTGGTGAAGGAAGGCACCGGGCAGCACTGGATACTCCCCACGCACTTCGAGGGTGGCGCCTACTTCAGCGCTCCGCACGCCGACCACCAGTACGGGCTGGCCGCGCACCTCATCCCGCGGCTCCGGATCGGCCGTTACGTGCGGTTCGGCAAGGGCAGCGGCATCAACGCCGGCGGCGACATCACGATCGGCGACGGCGCCTGGCTCTCGCCGGGCAGCCTGCTGCTGCGCCAGGACCACGGCGCGTACGGCCGCCCCTCGGTCGGCGCGCGCACCGTCTCGATGACGACGCAGCCGGCGATCACCCTGCGCGACTACGCCTGGGTCGGTCGGGACGCCATGGTCGGCTGGAACAGCGACTACCTGGGCCTGGGCAGCATCGTCGGGACCCGGTCGTTCATCAACAACTGGGTGGGCGACTATTCCATCGTGGGGGACCACGACCGCATCCTCCAGTACCAGCCCTTCAAGGCGTTTCTGCTCGGCCGCTACCACCTGACCGTGGAGGAGACGCTGCGGATCTCCGACTGGGCGGCGGTCGACCGCGACTGGCGGACGGTCTACGCCGAGCACGCGGGCGCACTGCTCGGCTCCGGCGATCTCACGCCGTTCGCCGAGTCCGTCCAGGACGCCGGGGCCGCCCCGCGAGCCCTGCTGGTCCGGCCGGGATCATTGCGCCTGGTCCCGGCGCTGGCCCGCGGCCGCCTCGATGTCGTCACCGGTGCGCAGGAGCTGACCCCTTACCTGCTGCAGTGGGCGTCGTACGCGAAGGCGAAGCGCATCCGGGTCCGCTCCGACCTCACGGGCACAACGCTGCCGCTGGAGACCGCCGGTACCTACCACTACGACAAGCGGGTCGGCTACGAGGTGGTCGTCGCCGAGCACGACCCGGCCGCCCCGTCCGTGCCGCTCTCGGAACTCCAGCGGGTCCTGCTTCCCGGCGGCGTGCTCATCGCCGAGACCCGCTGCCTGGCCGACGGACCGCAGACCGCGGACCGCCTGGTGGAGGTGCGGGACATCGCGGTGGACGGACGGAGCTTCAAGGTCTTCGCGAAGAAGTGACCGGTCACCGCCTCCAGCCACCATCGAGTGAGAGAGACGACATGACGATCAATACGCGGGAGGCTCCGCTCGAAGCGACCGGCCAAGCGCTCCTGCTGTCGGCGCTGAGTGCCTCCCTCGCCCCCGCGCCGGAAGGCGTCGGCGGCACCTCGTCCTGGTACGACCTGGCGGTGGACTTCGCGGACAGCGGACAGTCCTGGCACCGTTACACCGCCGGACTCGGCGTCCCCGACAGTGCAGCCGCCCGGCCCGGCGCGGCGCGGCTGCCCGTCAAAGTCCCGTTCCTGCCGGCCTCGCCGGCGCTCTCCGCGGTCTACAGCTTCGGGTACTCGCACGCTGCGGTGAACGACGTCAGGGTGGAGAAAGGCAACCTGGACTTCTACTACAAGGGGCCCGGATCGCTCCTCGTCGCCGAAGGGCAGCCGCTGACCGGCACCTCCATGGTCATCGGCGGCGGCACGGAAGCCGAGTACTGCGCGATCTACTGCGTGAACACGCGGGGCGAGGCCGTCTACCTCGGCCACACCCTCGCCAACGACTTCTCCGACGCCGGGCTGCGCACCGCGCACCGCAACCTGGCCAACCTCTCCAAGCTCCACCCGTCGGCCGTCTGTTCCGATGTCGTCCTCGCGGACCTGCCGGCCGTCAGCACCGTGTACGCGTCCGTCGAACGCGACGGGTCGGCCGTCTGGCGCAGACAGGGCACTCTGGGTCGGCGGGCCATGATCTACTCGCGAGCGTTGATGGAACGGCTGCTGCTGCGACGTGCCGGGCTGTTCCCCCCGGGGACGGTCGTCTACCTTCTGCTGGGTTCCTGTGTCAGCACCCACAAGGACGGCGTGGAACTGCGTGACGGAGACGTGATCACCCTGCGCGACTCGGCGTCCGGGCTGGAGCTGACGAACCCGGTGAGCTGGTGATGGGCACGCAGCGCGAATTGTTGCTGGAGATCGTCGAGCGCACGCTGACGCAACTCGGCGCCCGGCCCCCGTATCCGCCCCGGGGCGGCCGGTGCCCGGCCGCCCGCCGAGGACCGAGGGGGCCGTTCCTGCTGCCTCGTCGTCCCTGAGAGCCCCGCCGCACGACAGGCGTGAGACGCCGGTCCACCCCTCCCTCCCGCCGCGAGGTGTACGGAGGGAGGGGTGGACCGGCGTCGGGGCATGGGCGGAGATCTTTGACCGACGGGCGCGCTCAGCAGGCGATGACGCCGCCCCCGTCGACGACGACGGTGGCTCCCGTGGTGTAACCGTTGCCCGTCAGGAAGGCGATCGCGTCGGCGACGTCCGACGCCTCGCCCGCCCGGCCCGCCGGCAGCCTCTGCGCGGCGGACGTGAACATCCGGGTCCGCTCCTCCTCGGGCAGGGAGTCCCACAGCGGAGTGCGCAACACCCCGGGGGAGACGGCGTTGACCCGGATCGGGGCCAGTTCCAGCGCCAGTGCCCGTACCAGTGCCTCCAGAGCGCCGTTGACGGCGCTCTGGAGCGCGGAAGCGGGCCCCGGGCGCACTGACAGATGGCCGGTCACCAGGGTCAGCGAGCCTCCGGGGCGCAGCCGTACGCTGCGGGCGAGGTGGTAGGCGCTCCAGAACTTGCTGTCCATGGCCGCCCGTGCCGCGGCCAGCGGCAGATCGTCCGCCCGCCCCCGGGCCGCGCCTGCCGTGCTGGAGACCGCGTGGTCGAACTCGGCCGTTGCGCAGAACTCCGCGACGGCGTCGGCGTCGCGCAGGTCCAGGACTTCGCCGCGGCACCGGCCGCCCACTTCGGCGACTGCCGCGTCCACCCGCTCCTTGCTGCGCGAGACGACCGTGACCTCGGCCCCGAGCGCGGCGAACTCCTTGGCGGTGGCAAGCCCCACACCGGAGGTCCCGCCGGCCACCAGAACGCGCCGTCCGGCGTGACTCCTCATCGTTCCCGTCCCTCCGCTGCCTCCGACCGGCTGTCGGCCTCATCCTCGGTCCGCTCGATGAATGGCGCAAATCGGCGTTCATAACAAGACGAGACGCTGGCTGAATACGGAGGTCCGCCAGCCGTTTCGCCCAATCGTTGCGAGACTGGATGTGCGCCGCCATTAACGGCCGGCCTTGTAATCCACAAAACAAGTAAACTAAACATAATGTCTACTTGACGGGTCACTTCGCCTGTGTAGACTGAACGGGTTGTGCCGACCGAAGTCCATTTGATGTGCATCGACGCGAAAGTGGAGAGGTACAGTGCTTTGTGCCCGGCGGGCCGGACCGCCATCAGTGCTGCGCGCCGGCCGACCGGAACGGATGACGGATGGAGGGCGTACCGGCAACGGCGACGCGTCCGCCCGGCCGACCTCCGCCTCGTACATGTGCCGCAGCTCGCGTGCGGCGGCCGACCTGGCTCGCAGCGTTGCCCGTCCCGGTCGCTCGTCCGGTGTCCGGCAGGTCGATTGTCGCAGGTCGCAGAGGTTTTTTCGGAGCGTGGACCGGAGCGGCCGCGCATGGTTCCGGCGTGGGGGCAGGGGTGGGTGCGGCGACGGAGAGGTCCGGCGCGCCACGTTGTCCTCCGGGTGCTCCACTCCTTCCGGAGAAATCCGAAGTGAGTATTCCTGATCTTCCGATCTCCTGTTTCTGGTTGCCGATTCATACCAGCTGATCGGCCTGTGGCCATGCCGTTTAAAGAGGGGGCAGACGCATGCATGTTCTCGCCGTTTCCCGCGACGAGGGATTGGTTTTCGGTATCGCAGAGGACTTACGCGAGCAGGGCTACGAAGTCGAGACGGGACATGAGAGCGGTGTCGTCCTGGAACGCTGCGACGATGTCGACGCCGTATTCCTCGACGTCCTTCTCGCCGATGTGGACGGATTCTACGTCTGCCAGGAAGTTCGGGCGGTGTCGCATGTACCGGTCATCATGATCAGCACGCGGAACGACGAACTGGACCGAGTCTTGAGTTTCCGGCTCGGCGCCGATGACTACATCGTCTACCCGTGCAGCGCACGCGAGTTGACCGCCCGGGTCGAGGCGGCGAGCCGGCGGGCGCTGGCTCTGTGGGAGCCGCGGGCCCGTACCGCGGTCCCGTCACGGCGGATGCGCCCGAACAACCAGGTCCACCAGATCGGCTACGTCCGCGTCGACCTGCGCCGGCGGCGGATCGCCGTGCACGATCGGGAGGTGCAGGTGACCCGCAAGGAGTTCGACCTCCTGGCCGTCCTGGTCTCGGACCCCGAACGGGTCTTCACGCGGGCTCACCTGATGACCGCGGTCTGGGGCCACGACGGTGCCGGTGACACCCGGACCCTCGGCGTCCACATCGCCGGCCTGCGCAAGAAGCTCGGGGTGCCGGAACTGATCGAGACCGTCCGCGGGGTGGGGTTCCGGCTGGCGCCTCCGCGCTCCCGGTCGGCGGGCGGGGAGCGGGCGAGTTGACCGCTCCCCGGGCCGTGTCGGGTGCGGCGGCACAGGCCGGACCGTCACCGGACCTGAGTCGGGCTGCTCGCGGCCGTCTCGGGCCGTTCGGCGGCAGACGCTTCCGCGGCCGGCGCCGGCATGGTCTGGCGGACGCTGACCAGCGTGGCCAGGGCGACCAGTCCGCCCACCACCGGAACGGCTCCGGCGCTCACCGTCGACAGGGCCAGCCCGCCGAGTGCGCCGCCGATCGCGACTCCCAGGAACTGGGCGGAGAAGTGCAGTCCCAGGGCCTGCGGCCGCTGCTGCGGTGCCAGGCCGGCCAGCCGTGTCTGCTGGCTGATGCCGCCGGACCACCAGGCGGCGCCGAAGGCGAACAGCAGCGGGAACTCCACGACCCGGGCCACCGTGGAGACATGGGTGATCGTCAGCACGGTCAGTACGGCCAGCAGGCCGGCGATCACCAGCAGGACGGTCCGCAGGACCGCCGCGATCGGCCAGCGGGCGAGTACGGAGTGGACGACCCGGCCGGCGAGGAAGCCGCCCGCGCCGAAGACGATCATCAGCGACGCCACCCCGCTGCTGCCGAGTCCGGCGGACCGCTGCACGACCGGGGACAGGTAGGTGTAGACGCTGTAGGCGGCGAGGAACAGGCCGAGCGTGGTGGCCAGACCCCAGCGGACGGCCCCGTGGCGCAGCAGGTTCAGCCGCCCGGCGACGGACGAGGACGCCGCCGGGATCTCGGGCAGTCCGAACGCCACCGCCGCGGCGGTCACCAGCGAGAGCAGGGTGACGAACACGAACGCGGAGCGCCAGCCGAACGCGCCGCCGACCAGGGTGCCGATGGGCGCTCCCAGGGTGAGCGCGATGGCGTTGCCGCCCGCGGTCACCGCGATCGCCCGGGGCAGTTCCTCCGGTGTGCACAGCGCCGCGGCGGCGGCTGCGGCCGGGGCCGCGAAGAGCGCGGCGCCCACCGCCGCGAACACCCGGGCGCCGGCCAGTACCCAGATGTCGGGGGCGGCGGCGGCCAGCAGATTGGCCGCCGCGAAGGCCAGTGCCGCCCCGATGAGCAGACGCTTGGGGCGGACCTGCTGGAAGACGCCGATCAGGGGCGGCCCGGCGAGTGCGTAGACGAGAGCGAACACCGTCACCATCTGTCCGCCCACGGAGACCGACGAGTGGAGGTCGTGCGCCACGTCGGGCAGGACCCCGGCGATGACGTACCCCTCCGTTCCGACCGTGAAGGTGCCGAGGGCTAAGAGGTAGATGCGAGGATTCATGGTCTAACGGTACAGTGGTTGTTGAACCTTTGGGAAGAGGGGTGGGGCGTGGCGGATGGCCGGGACGGTCACTGGCGCACGGAACCTGCTCCCGGCCGGGACAATCGATCGTGACGGCGGCCGTCCGGCTGAGGCGTGAGGGCCGCCGTCACGATTGCCGTTCCGCAACCGAGGAGACTGAGAAGACCCATGCGAGACCCTGTTCACGCGGACCTGGCCGACGTCAGCCTGGCCGAGGCTCTGCACGGGCTGAGCGAGCCGCTCCGGCTCGCGATCGTCAGCCTCCTCGCCCGCCGGGGCGAGACGGAGTGCAACGACATCTACAACGCCCTGGGCATCAGCAAATCCAACGCCTCGCACCACTTCCGCGTGCTGCGCGCGTGCGGGCTCATCTGGCGTACGCACACCGGCCAGCAGCAGACCGCGCGCCTGCGCACCGAGGAGTTCGAGGAGCGTTTTCCCGGTCTGCTCGCCGCGGTGCTGGCCAATGCCGATTCCGAAGCCCCCGACGCCGCGCCCCGGCCCGGTGCCTGATCACGCGACGGCGCGAACACAGGCAGCGCCCGGACCCACCACGGCGGCGGCCGGGAGGGCGGACCAGTGCGATCAGGGCGGCGGCCGGCGCCCGGGAGCGGGCGTCGGCCGACTTCGGCAACGACGACGCCGACGGGGCCCGCAGCGGTCGGCCGCCTGCTCGCAACCCGGATCAGCACCAGCACACCCCGCCTGGTAGGCGCCCTGGCCGCCGGCCTTCGAGGCGGGGCACCGCGCCTCCACCGGGCGGAGGCCGGACACGCGGTCCTGGCCGTCTGCACCGCGAACCTCCGCCTCGGCGGCATCCGCCCCTGCCGGTGCGCTGTTCGCGCTACGGCCGCGCCACCGCGGTCCCGGCCGCGGCCTGCTGGCTGGGGACTGCCGGGCGTTGCGCCGCGCGGGCGAACTCCGTGATGCCGTCGGCGAAGGCGACCTCTGGCCGCCAGCCGAACTCCTCGCGCAGCAGTGCGGAGTCGGCGGTGATGTGGCGGACGTCGCCCAGCCGGAACTCCCCGGTGACCACGGGGGCCGGACCGCCGTACGCGTCGGCGAGCGCGGTCGCCGTCTCGCCGATGGTGCGCGGGGTTCCGCTGCCGGTGTTGTACGCGCCGAACGTGCCGGGCGGGCGACGCGCGATGCCCCCGAGCACGAGGGAGTTGGCCACCGCCACATCGCGGACGTGCACGAAGTCCCGCCGCTGGCCGCCGTCTTCGAAGACACTGGGGGCCTCACCGCGGGCCAGTGCCGAGCGGAAGAAGGAGGCCACGCCCGCGTAGGGGGTGTCTCGCGGCATCCCGGGGCCGTAGACGTTGTGGTAGCGCAGGGACACCGCCCGCGAGCCGGTCGCGCGTGCCCAGGAGGCGGCCAGGTGTTCCTGGGCGAGTTTGGTCGCCGCGTACACGTTGCGGGGATCGGTGGGCGCGTCCTCCCTGACCAGGCCGGAGGCGAGCTCGGCTCCACAGTGCGGGCATCCCGGTTCGAAGCGGCCGGCGGCGAGGTCGTCCACGCGGCGTGGTCCGGGCGTCACCCGTCCGTGGCGCGGGCAGTCGTAACGTCCTTCCCCGTACACCACCATGGAACCGGCGAGCACCAGCTTCCGCACCCCGGTCCGGGCCATGGCCGCGAGCAGGACGGAGGTTCCCCGGTCGTTGCAGTCGACGTAGGCGGGTGCGTCGGCGAAGTCCTTGCCCAGCCCCACCATGGCCGCTTGGTGGCACACGGCGTCGACACCTCGCAGCGCCCGCGTCACCGCCGTGGGATCTCTGACGTCCGCCCTGAACCACTCGGCCTGCGGCGGTGCCGGCGGGGTAACCGGGTGGGCGGTGGGGAGCAGGGCGTCGAGCACGACCGGTTCGTGGCCGCCGGCCAGCAGGGCGGCGACGATGTGGGCTCCGATGAATCCCGCGCCACCGGTGACGAGTACGCGCATGCGGTCGGCCTTCCTGGGTGTGGTGGTCCAGCGGTTCGGGGCGGTGCCGCGGCGCCGCCTGGTTCGTGGGTGTGCGCTTCGGCGCGGAGCACCGGTCGCGGGTCGGTCGCGTGCGCTCACCAGCTGGTCAGCAGCAGGTGGTTCAGGAGCAGCGCGGCCACCGCCTGGGCGGCGAGCCAGCCGCGGTGATCGCGTCGTGGGAGGAACGCGGCGCAGGCCGGCAGCCACAGGCTGAACGGCAGCCAGATCCGCTCGGTCTCGGCCTTGCTCATCCCCGACAGGTCGGCGGCGAGCATCGCCAGGAGGAAGCCGCACGGCAGCAGGACGGCCGCGAGCGCCTGCTCCTCGCCTTGCCACCGGGCCAGGAGGGCACCGACGCCGCGGGGCGCGGTGGGCGGTCCGGCCGGTTCCCCTCCCGGCCCTCCGGAGAACCGGCCCCGCGCCGCGAGCACCCGGCGCAGACCGGCGAACGATGCGGGGCCGGCCGCGGCGACCACCGTGGCCAGGTCCCCGAAGAACCAGTAGCCGTACGGTCGGATGCCGCCGACACCCTGGTAGTAGCGGGTCCGCAGCAGCCCGTACGCCTGCCACCACTCGAAGCCGCTCGCGGTGAACGCGGCCACCACGACCGCGCATCCGGCCAGCACGTATGGCACCGGGCGGACGCTGCGGGCGCACAGCAACACGACGGCCGCCGGGACCACGAGCAGCACCAGCCCGTACGACAGGTAGCAGGCAGCGCCGAGCAGCAGTCCCGCGCCGAACCCCGCCGCCGCACGGGACACGGGTGAGGTGCGGGTCGCGGCGACGGCGAGCAGAGCCAGCGCCCAGGCGGCGACGGCGGCGAAGTAGCCGTCCGCGGCGACCCCGACCCACACCGCTCCCGGCACCAGCACCAGGAACGGCGCGGCCGTCCGTGCCCGCCACTCGCCGGTGAGCAACCGCAGCGTCAGCAGCACCGCGGGAACCAGGGAGGTGCCGGCGGTCATCACGAACGCCGCCGCCCAGGTGCCGCCGCCCAGCCCGATCCGGTCCAGCGCGACGAAGGTCAGCACGGCGCCGGGCGGGTGACCGGCGATGTGGGTGGTCCAGTTATGCGGGGAGTGGATCAGGATGTGCGCGGCGTAGGTGCGCAGCGCCGGCCCGAGGTGGTCGAAGCGGTGCAACTGGGTGAGGTACTCCCCGGTCTCCAGGAGCCGTCCCGAGACGCCGCGGTGCCAGCCGTCCACCAGGGCCAGTGACCAGGTCCACGCCGACGCCGCGGCCCACGCCGCCCACGGCAGGGCGTGCCGGGGCAACCGCGCGGCGGCGGACGGCCCGTAGCCGATGACGGCTGCGGCGACCAGCACGGTGAGCGGTGTGCCCGGTCCGGCGTGCGGGTGCCACCACGCCTCCAGCGGCGGGAACGGCGACCGCAGCGCGTGGCCGTCGTGCTGGAGCCAGGCGCCGACTGCGGCCACCGCGGCGAACAGCAGCAGGGCCGCGGCACCGGCCAGCAGATCCCGGCGGCGCGGCCCACCGTCCGGCGCGGGTCGTTCGGGCCGGTCCGACGATGTCTGCGCGGGGCCCGGGTCGGTGAGGGGGCCCTCGGAGGGGCACGGACCGGCGGAGGGGTGCGGACCGGCGGGGAAGAAGCTCACCTGCCGCACCCTAGACACCCGGTGAGGTGCCGGCACGGCAGCTCAGCCGGACGTCAGACTTCCGAAAGGTCTGCGGGCGGTCCCGGTCGACGTCAGACTTTCGTCATGGGTCGATCCGGTCGAAGGACCTGTTCACGCCACTAGGGTCGGCCGACATGAAAGTCCCCCCTGCCCGCCGGTTCGCACCCTGGCGCAGTCCGCTGCGCGGCCCGTGGCTGACGTCCGTGCTCGGCACCGTCCTGCTGGTCGGCCTTCCGGTGGTCTTCGTCACCGGCCTGCTGTCCTATGCCGCGTACGACCCCGGCCTGGCGCGTGTGAACGACAAGACACCGGACAAGGGCCTGCTCGGCTTCTACCTCTTCTCCTGGCCCACGCACCCGTACTGGCTGTACCGGGTGAACCAGGGGGTGCACGTCACGCTGGGGATCGCGCTGGTGCCGGTGCTGCTGGCCAAGTTGTGGTCGGTGGTGCCGAAGCTGTTCGCGCTGCCGCCGGTCCGCTCACTCGGACACGCGCTGGAGCGGCTGTCGTTGCTGCTGCTGGTCGGCGGCGGGCTCTTCGAGTTCACCACCGGCATCCTCAACACGCAGGTGGACTACCTTTTCCCGGGCTCGTTCTACCCGCTGCACTTCTACGGCGCCTGGGTGTTCTGCGGGGCCGCGCTGGCGCACGTGGCTCTCAAACTTCCCTCCGTCGTGCGGGCACTGCGCAGCCGCGACCTGTGGGAGGAGCTGCGAACCCCCACCGCGCGGACCCGCCCGGAGCCGCCCGACGCGACCGGCCTGGTGCCGATGCGTCCCTCGGAACCGACGATCTCCCGGCGCGGCGCGCTCGGCATGGTCGGGCTCGGCTCCCTCGCGCTGCTGGTGGTGACCGCCGGCCAGAGCATCGGCGGGCCGCTGCGCCGGGCCGCGCTGCTCGCGCCGCACGGCCGGTCCCCGGGCGCAGGACCGGGCGCCTTCGCCGTCAACAAGCCCGCGGCCGCGGCGCACATCCGGCCCCAGGACGTGGGCGAGGACTGGCGGCTGACGGTCACCGGCGCCGCCGGCGTGATCCGGCTGAGCCTCGCCGAGTTGCACCGGATGGCGCAGAGCACGGCGGCGCTGCCGATCGCCTGCGTCGAGGGCTGGTCCACCGACGACCAGCACTGGCAGGGCGTACGGCTGCGAGACCTCGCCGCCCTGGTGGGCCACGGCGGCGATCCGCCGGGCGTGTTCGTCGAGTCCGTGCAGCGTTCCGGCTCCTTCCGCGCGGTCGCACTCAGCGCGGGGCAGGTGCGTGACGCCCGCTCGCTGCTGGCCCTGCGGGTCAACGGCGCCCCGCTCACCCCCGACCACGGCTATCCGGCCCGCGTCATCGTGCCCGCCGCGCCGGGCGTGATGAACACCAAGTGGGTCGGCCGGCTCACCTTCGGCGCCTCCGACGCCCGGGAGCGGGCGTGAGGATCTTCCGCGTCCTGTACGGCGAACCGTGGTGGCATCTCGCCGCCCTGCTGGCCTCGTTCGCGCTGTGCGGCTACGCCGCGGTCCGGCTGCTCGCCGGCGACTGGTGGGGCGTGGTGCAGTGGACGGTCGGCGCCGCTGTCGTCCACGACCTGGTGGCCGTGCCCCTGTACGGCGGCGCGGACTGGCTGTTGCACCGGGCGGTACGCGCCGGACGGCCGAACTCACCGCGCCGCGTCGCGGTGGTGAACCACATCCGGGTCCCCGCGTTCGTGTCGCTGATGCTGCTCCTCGTCTACTGGCCGCTCATCTCCACCGACAGCGGTGCACACTACCGGGCTGTCACGCTGCTGGACCCTGGCGTCTTCCGCACCCGCTGGCTGGCGGTCACCGCCGGTCTGTTCGGCCTGTCCGCACTCCACCTGGCTGTTCGCCTGTGGCGAGATCGACGCGACCGGGGTGACCGCCGCCGCCCGGCGCGCCGCCCGGACCCGCCGGCCGACGCCACGGACGCCTGACACCGCACATACCCGACCGGGCGTTCCCCGCAGCCCGATTCGGGCACAGCGGTTCCGGCGCACGGTCCCGTCGTCCCCGGCCGGCCGTCTTGACGGTCCGTCCGGAGGCGACGCGCCCCCGCGCACCGCCGCCCGGTCGCCGCACTGCCGCCACGTCACACCACCACCACCCGATCACCCGACACCCTGAGGTTCCCCCATGACGTGTTCCGTCGATCTTGTCCTGCCCTGCCTCGACGAGGCCGAGGCACTGCCCTGGGTGCTGGAACGGGTCCCGCCCGGGTGGCGGGCCGTCGTCGTGGACAACGGCTCGCGTGACGGCTCCGCCCGGATCGCCGCGGAGTACGGTGCCACCGTCGTGCACGAACCGCGCCGCGGCTTCGGCGCCGCCTGCCACGCCGGACTCCTCGCCGCCGAGGCCGAGTTCGTCTGCTTCTGCGACTGCGACGCCTCGCTCGACCCCGCCTTGCTCGTGGACTTCGTCGACCGGATCGCGGCCGACGAAGCCGACCTCGTGCTGGGCCGCCGCCGCCCGACGGCTCGCGGCGCGTTTCCGCCGCACGCCCGCGCCGGCAATGCCGCCCTGACCCGCATGCTGCGCCGGCGTACCGGCCTGCGGCTGCGCGACCTCGGCCCGATGCGCGCCACCCGCCGCCGGCGCCTGCTCGACCTGGGCGTCCGAGACCGGCGCAGCGGCTACCCGCTGGAAACGGTGGTCCTCGCAGCCGAGGCCGGCTGGCGCGTCATCGAGCAGGACGTGCCCTACCAGCCGCGCACCGGCAGGTCCAAGGTCACCGGCACCTGGCGCGGCACCTGGCACGCCGTCCACGACATGCGCGCCGTGCTCGCCGCTCCCGCCCGCGCGGACCGGAAGCCGGTGACCGTCTGATGGCGACGCTCGTCGTGATTGCGAAGGAACCCGTACCGGGCCGGGCCAAGACCCGGCTCTGCCCGCCCTTCACGCCGCAGCAGGCCGCCGATCTGGCCGCCGCGGCCCTGGCCGACACCCTGGCCGCTGTCGCCGCCACCCCCGCCGACCGGCGGCTGCTCGTCCTCGACGGCGCCCCCGGGGCCTGGCTGCCGCCGGGCATCGACGTCGTCCCGCAGGTCGCCGGCGGCCTTGACCAACGACTGGCCGCGGCCTTCGGGCACTGCGACGGCCCGACCCTGCTCATCGGCATGGACACCCCCCAGGTCACCCCGGCCCTGCTGCACACCGCGCCCGAGCCGGGGACCGGTGCCTGGTTCGGGCCGGCGGCCGACGGCGGGTTCTGGGCGCTGGGCCTCGCCGAGCCCGACCCGGACCTCGTGCGCGGCGTGCCGATGTCCACCCCGTACACGGGCAGGGCGCAGCGCGACCGGCTGACCGCGGCCGGGCTGACCGTGCGGGACCTGCCGGTGCTGCGGGACGTGGACACCGCCGCGGACGCGGCGTGGGTGGCGGCGCGGGCCCCCGGCACCCGCTTTGCCACCGCACTGGCCCACTTGCGTGCCGGCGGGTGAGTGGTGACCCTCCCGATGACGGTGTCCGCCCCACCGGCGTGGTCGGCCGCGGACCCTTATACGGCGGCGATGCGGACCGGTCGCGGCCCGCTGTACCTGTCCGGCCCGGACCGGCGCCTGCTCCACCTGGACGTCGAACGCTGGTGTGCGCCCCCGGACGCCGCCGACCGCACCGTGCTGGCCGCCTGCACCGGTCCCGTCCTGGATGTCGGATGCGGACCGGGGCGCATGGTCACCGCACTCGCCGCGCGCGGCCGGACCACCCTGGGCATCGACGTCAACGCCGACGCCGTGCGCCGAACACGCGCGGCCGGCGGCCCCGCCCTGACCCGGTCTGTCTTCGAACGGCTGCCCCGCGAGGGCCACTGGCGCACCGCCCTGCTGGTCGACGGCAACATCGGCATCGGCGGGGACCCGGACGCGCTGCTCACCCGGCTGCGCCGGCTGCTCCGCGCCGGCGGCACCCTGATCGCCGAGAGCACACCCGGCCCGCCCGACCGGGACGAATGCCTGCACGTCCGCCTCCACGACGGCACCCGGGCCCACGGCACACCCTTTCCGTGGGCGCTGCTCGGTACCCGCGCCCTCGACCGGCACGCCTACACGACCGGCTGGACCGTGACTGCCGCATGGACCGCGGGCGGTCGCGCTTTCACCGCGCTGCGCACGCCGGGACCGCCGGAAGAGCCACCGCAGGAGGGGGCAGCGCGGGGGTAGCAGGTTCTTACGAGTTCCGGACGGTGCGCGCGGGCGGGGCAGCGGGCATGGTCACCGTCAGTGGCCGGGTGCCAGACTCGTGTCCATGAGCAGCGCAACCGTGCCCGAGCCGACCCCACCCGTCCCGGACCGCCGGCGGATCCTCGTGGTGGACGACGACCCGACGGTCGCCGAGGTCGTCGCGAGTTACCTGGAGCGGGCGGGATTCGCCGTCGACCGGGCCGCGGACGGCCCGTCGGCGGTGACCCTGGCTGCGCTGACCCGACCGGACCTGGTCGTGCTCGACCTCATGCTGCCCGGCATGGACGGGTTGGAGGTCTGTCGGCGCATACGGCAGGACGGCCCGGTGCCGGTGGTGATGCTCACCGCACGGGGCGACGAGGACGACCGCATCCTCGGCTTGGAGGTCGGCGCCGACGACTACGTCACGAAGCCGTTCAGCCCGCGCGAACTCGTGCTCCGGGCGGAGTCGGTGCTGCGCCGCGCCGCCGCGCCCCCCGCGGCCGTCCCCTGGCTGCGCTCGGGCCCGCTCGCGCTCGACCCCGCGGCCCGCCGCGCGCTGCAAGACGGCCGTGAACTCCCCCTCACCATAAGGGAGTTCGACCTCCTCGCGTTCTTCCTACGGCACCCCGGGCGTGTCATGGGCCGCGAGGAACTGATGCGCCGCGTCTGGGGCTGGGAGTTCGGCGACCTGTCCACGGTCACCGTCCACGTCCGGCGGCTGCGCGAGAAGATCGAGCAGGACCCCGCCCGTCCCCGGCTCATCACCACCGTGTGGGGCATCGGCTACCGCTTCGACCCGCCGGCCGGCCCGGAAGAGCTTCGGCAGGCCCCGGAGCCCGCCCGCCCTACGGCCGAGCGGCGGCCGGAGGAAGGCGGGGGACCGTGCACGATCTCCTGATCATCGCCGCCTATGCCGCGCTCGGCGCGGTCGCCGCCGGCCTGCTCGGCGCCGCCGCCCTGCGCCTTCTGCGGCACCGCTCCCTCGCGCTGTCGCTGGCCGTCGTCGCGGCAGTGACCGTGGCCGCGATGCTCGCAGGCACCCTGTCCGTGGCGAGGGCCATGTTCCTGTCCGAACACGACCTCGGCGTGGTCACCATGGTCTGCGCGATCGCCGCGGTGGTCTCGCTCGGCGTCGCCTTCATTCTCGGCCGGCAGGTGGTCGCGGGCAGCCGCGCGCTGGCCGCCGCCACCCGGGCGTTCGGTGACAACGACATCTTCGCCGCCCCGGACAGCACCCCGACCGCGGAACTCGCCGCACTGGGGCGGGAACTGGAGGCCACCAGTGCCAGACTCGCCCTGTCGCGGCAGCGGGAGCGGGCCCTGGAGGCATCCCGGCGGGAGTTGGTCGCCTGGATCTCGCACGACCTGCGGACCCCGCTGGCCGGCCTGCGTGCGATGACCGAGGCACTGGAGGACGGCATCGCCGACGACCCCGCGCGCTACCACCGGCAGATCCGCGCGGAGGTCGACCGGCTCAGCGGCATGGTCGGCGACCTGTTCGAACTCTCCCGCATCCAGGCCGGTGTCCTCGCCCTGTCCCCGACCCGGATATCCGTCTACGACCTGGTCGGCGACGCGATCGCGGGCGCGAACCCGCTCGCCACCGAGCACGGCGTGCACCTCGTCGGCGACCACGTCGACCGGACGCCGGTGGAAGTCGACAGCCGGGAGATGACCCGTGTGCTGGCGAACCTCCTCACCAACGCGATCCACCGCACCCCGCCGGACGGAACGGTGGCGGTGTCCGCCCGGCGCGACAACGCGTCCGACTCAGTGATCCTGTCCGTCACGGACAGCTGTGGCGGCATCCCGCCCGACGACCTGCCCCGCGTCTTCGACACCGGCTGGCGCGGCACCGGCGCGCGAACCCCGCCGGCGGGCGCCGGCCTCGGCCTCGCCATCGTCCGCGGGATCGTGGAAGCGCACCAGGGCCGCACCACGGCACACAACGTCCCCGGCGGCTGCCGCTTCGACGTCACCTTGCCCGCGGCGCGCTCCACTCCTGTCAACCCCTGACGGAGCGGGGACGCCGGGGCGATCCGCGCCCGGGGGTGCCCCCGTCGGCCGGCGACCGACCCCGGTGGTGAAGGAGCGCTCATGCGCCCGACCCGGCGCCAGGCCAGGTCAGACCCGCCGTGGACGGGTGTCGGAAGAAGCCCGGCCTGTTCTCGCTGTAGGAGACCAGGAGCCGCTGGCCCGGGTATGGCCCGGATCATGGCGGATGCAGTTCGTGGTAGTGCGACTCCGTGTTGAGCCCTGCTGCAGAAGAAGGTGCTCAACCGCTGGGAGATGTCGGGAGGAAGCCGGGCGCTGCTCCTCGGCGGCGCTGAGCGTGTGCAAGAGGCGCCCGGCCTGACGTAAGGCCAGGCCAGGCGCCTCTGGCGCGGGGGCTAGAAGAAGCCCTGCGCCTTCGGGGAGTAGGAGACGAGGAGGTTCTTGGTCTGCTGGTAGTGGTCGAGCATCATCTTGTGGTTCTCCCGGCCGATCCCGGAGTTCTTGTAGCCGCCGAAGGCGGCGTGGGCCGGGTAGGCGTGGTAGCAGTTCGTCCACACGCGGCCGGCCTTGATCTCGCGGCCCATCCGGTAGGCGGTGTTCGCGTCGCGGGTCCACACGCCGGCGCCGAGGCCGTAGAGGGTGTCGTTGGCGAGCTTGAGGGCCTCGTCGACGGAGTCGAAGGTGGTCACGGAGACCACCGGCCCGAAGATCTCCTCCTGGAAGATCCGCATGTCGTTGGTGCCGCGGAAGATGGTCGGCTCGATGTAGTAGCCGCCCTCCAGGCCGTCGACGGTGCGGGCGGTGCCGCCGGTGAGCACCTCGGCGCCCTCCTGCCGGCCGATGTCGATGTAGGAGAGGATCTTCTCGTACTGGTCGTTGCTGGCCTGGGCGCCGAGCATCGTCGCCGGGTCGAGCGGGTCGCCGCCCTTGATGGCGCGGGTGCGGGCCACGCAGCGCGCCATGAACTCGTCGTAGATCGAGGAGTGGATCAGGGCGCGCGACGGGCAGGTGCAGACCTCGCCCTGGTTCAGCGCGAACATCACGAAGCCCTCGACGGCCTTGTCCAGGTAGTCGTCGTCGGCGGCGGTCACGTCGGGCAGGAAGATGTTGGGGCTCTTGCCGCCCAGCTCCAGGGTGACCGGGATGATGTTCTCGCTGGCGTACTGCATGATCAGCCGCCCGGTGGTGGTCTCGCCGGTGAACGCCACCTTCGCCACCCGCGGGCTGGACGCCAGCGGCTTGCCGGCCTCCACACCGAAGCCGTTGACGACGTTGACCACGCCGGGCGGCAGCAGGTCCGCGATCAGTTCGATCACCAGCAGCAGGCTCGCCGGGGTCTGCTCGGCGGGCTTGATCACCACGCAGTTGCCCGCGGCCAGCGCCGGCGCCAGCTTCCAGGTGGCCATCAGGATCGGGAAGTTCCACGGGATGATCTGCCCGACCACGCCCAGCGGCTCGTGGAAGTGGTAGGCGACCGTGTCCGCGTCGATCTCGCCGATCGAGCCCTCCTGCGCCCGGATCGCGCCCGCGAAGTAGCGGAAGTGGTCGACCGCGAGGGGCAGGTCCGCGGCGAGCGTCTCGCGCACCGGTTTGCCGTTCTCCCAGGTCTCGGCGACCGCGAGCTTCTCCAGGTTCTCCTCGATGCGGTCGGCGATCCGGTTGAGGATCACCGCGCGCTCGGTGGTGGAGGTGCGGCCCCAGGCGCCGGCCGCCGCGTGTGCCGCGTCGAGCGCGGCCTCGACGTCCGGCGCGGTGGAGCGGGCGACCTGGCAGAAGGTCTCGCCGGTCACCGGTGACGGGTTGTCGAAGTACCGGCCCTCGGCGGGCGCGACCCACTCGCCCCCGATGAAGTTGTCGTAACGGGCGGCGTAGCTGACGATGCTGCCTTCGGTGCCGGGTTGCGCGTAGGCCATGCGGGGCTCCTCGGAGGTCGCGGAGGGTACGACGGGGCCCACTGTGGCGGCCGGAGGTTGGCGAAAGGTTGGCGCGATCGGCGCGGGCCCCTCACCCCGGGCGGCCGCCCCCACTTCCGTCTATGCTCGCCGCATGCCCAGCCCGTCCGTTATATCGGCCTTGTCGGTCCCGGCCGGGATCGACACCGTCACGCGCTACCTCGACCTCGCCGGGGTCTGCTCCTGTGCGCTGCTGGGCGGCGCCGTCGCCCGCTCCGCGGGCCTGGACCTGTTCGGGTTCGTGGTCGTCGGCCTCGTCTCCGGGCTCGGCGGCGGCCTGATCAGGGATGTGCTCCTCCAGCACGGCACCCCGATCGCGCTGACCGACTACACCTACGTCGCGGTCGCCCTCGGCGGCGCCCTCGCCGCCTTCCTGATCCCGCTCAGCGAGCACTCCTGGGGCCGGCTGTTCACCGCGCTGGACGCCGCGGTGATCGGGTTCTGGGCGGTGGCCGGCGCCAACCGGACCCTGTCGGCGGGCCTCGGCTGGCTCCCGGCGATCATGCTGGGCACCGTCACCGCGGTCGGCGGCGGCGCGCTGCGGGACGTCATCCTCGGCCGGGTGCCCGCGGTCTTCGGCGGCAACGGCCTGTACGCCACCGTCGCGCTGCTGGTCGCCGCGGTCACCGTGGTCTGCGCCTACCTCGGAGCCCCCACGGTCGGGATCTGCGTGGGCGTCGCGCTGGCCCTGGTCTTCCGGCTCAGCGCCGTGTACTACGGCTGGAACCTGCCCCGTGGACCGGACTGGCGACCCCAGGCCAGACTGGCCGCACTGGTACGGCGCGACCCCCGCGGCACCGGCGGCGACGGGAACGGCCCGGACGGCAGGAACGGCCGGGACGGCCAAGGCGGCGAGAACGGCGCGAACGGCGCGAACGGCGCGGAAGACCAGGACGGCGAGAACGGCCAGGACCGAGGAGCTGAGGAGCACCCATGAGCGACCCCTCCCGCGCGGTACTCGCCGGCCTGGACAGCGCCCGCCCCGACCTGGAGGACCTCTACCGCGACCTGCACCGCCACCCCGAACTCGGCCTGCACGAGCGGCGGACCGCCGCCAAGGCCGCCGAGGCGCTGCGCGACTGCGGCTACCAGGTCACCGAAGGCGTCGGCGGCACCGGGGTGGTCGCGGTGCTCGCCAACGGCGACGGCCCGGTCGTCATGGCCCGCGCCGACATGGACGCCCTGCCGGTGCGCGAGCAGACCGGGCTGCCCTACGCCTCCACCGCCACCGTGCCCGGCGCCGACGGCACCGACCAGCCGGTGATGCACGCCTGCGGCCACGACATGCACGTCACGTGCCTGGTCGGCTGTGCCCGCCTGCTGGCCGGGGCCAAGGACGCCTGGCGCGGCACCTTCGTGGCGCTCTTCCAGCCCTCGGAGGAGAACGGCGACGGCGCCGACGCCATGGTCGCCGACGGCCTGACCGACCTCGCGCCCCGGCCCGACGTGGTGCTCGCCCAGCACGTCCTGCCCTACCCGGCCGGCTACGTCGGCACGCGCGCCGGCTCGGTGCTGTCGGCCGCGGACAGCCTGCGCGTGACCGTGTACGGCCGCGGCGCGCACGGCTCGATGCCGCAGGCCGCGGTGGACCCGGTGGTGATGGCTGCGATGATCGTCGTACGGTTGCAGACCGTCGTCTCGCGGGAGGTGGCCGCCACCGACCCGGTCGTGCTCACCGTGGGCAGCATCCACGCCGGCAGCGGCCCCAACGTCATCCCGGACCGCGCCGTCCTCCAGCTCAACGTCCGCACGTACGACGACGCCACCCGCGCCCGGGTGCTGGACGCCGTCGAGCGGATCGTCCGGGCCGAGTGCCAGGCGTCGGGGGCGCCGCGGGAACCGGAGATCGAGAAGACCGCCGCCTTCCCGCCCACCGTCAACGACGAGGCCCCCACCCGGCGCGTCGCGGCGGCGTTCAGCGCGTACTTCGGCGACAGCGCGCGGACCTTGGACCGGCAGACCGCCAGCGAGGACATGAGCGAGATCCCGAAGGCGTTCGGCGTGCCCTTCACCTACTGGGGCGTCGGCTGCACCGACCCCGAACGGTACGAGCGGGCCGTGCGGGAGGGCACCACCGCCGCGGACATCCCGGTCAACCACAGCCCGGCCTTCGCGCCCGTGATCCAGCCGACCCTCGACACCGGCGTGAGCGCCATGGCGGTGGCGGCCCTCGCCTGGCTCGCCGGGTAAGGGCGGCGGGAGCGGCCGGGGTCCGGGCGGTCAGCGGCGGGACGCCTCGACCCGGCTCACCGCGATGCCGCGCCGCACATCGCCCGGGCCGAGCAGCCGCAGCGCGTGCTCGTGCACCTGCGTGTCGTACGGCGCCCGCTCGCCGTAGCGCAGCGCGAACCGCGGGTCGGCCGAGGCGAGCACCGCCTCCCGCACCCCCACCTCCAGGTGCCCGCGCCAGGCCACCACCCCCGGCGCCTCCGACAGCGGCAGCAGCGGCCCCCGGTAGTGCTCCACCGCCGTACCGGTGTCACCGCGGCCCAGCGCCGCCAGCACCTCGACGGCGTCGCACACCACCGGCGCGGTCAGCGCGTACGTCCGCGTGGCGACCGCGCCGTCCAGCGCGTGCCGCAGCCGGGACACCTCGGCCTTGAACGTGGACGCGGTCACCGGCCGGTCGCCGTACAGCGACTCCCGCAGCCGCTCCGGGGTGAAGCCGCCGGGCTCCAGGGCCAGCAGCGCCAGCACCTCCACCTGCCGCGGCGGCAGGCGCAGCGGCGCCCCGGCCGAGGTGACGCGGGCCGCGCCCAGGCAGCGCAGCTCCACCCCCGGCCGGGCCCGCTCCGGCGCCCGGCCCCGCCCGGCCCCGTCCCGCAGCCGCGCCTCGATCGCCGACGCCAGGGTGCGGACGGTCGGCAGCGCCAGCGGGTGCGAACGGTCCCAGGTGGTGGACAGGTCCAGCACCCCGAGCACCCGGCCGTCCGGGGCGTGGATCGGCGCGCAGTAGCAGACCCAGCCGTGCAGGGCCGCGACCAGGTGCTCGGCGGAGAACACGGTGCTGGGGTGGCCGTTGCGCAGCGCCAGCGACAGCGCGTTGGTGCCCATCGCGCCCTCGTCCCAGCGCCCGCCCGGCGCGAAGTTGACCCGCTCGGCGCGGCGCCGCATCACCCGCCCGCCGCACGTCCACAGGATGGTGCCCGCCTCGTCGGTGACCGCGGCGACGTAGCCGGCGTCCTCGGCGATGCTCAGCAGCTCGCCGGCCAGCTCCGTGACCGGCCGGTACAGCGGGGAGCGCGCCCAGCGCGCGGTGCCGCCCGCCGCGGGCGGCGCGCTCTCCAGGCCCGGGTCCACCGTCGGCAGCGAGCGCGCCCACGACTCGGTGACCTCCGGCCGCACCGGCGGCGCGGGCGCCGCGCCGCGCCCGGCGGACCGCAACTGCGGCACCACCCGGGCCCATTCGTGCTCCAGCAGCGTCCGCCGCCGCTTGAGCGCACCCATCTCCGCCATCGTCATCCCGACTTCGTCGTCGTTCGACCCTCGCGCCGCCCGGCCGAGCCCGGCCCGGCGCCTCCTCTCATTCAAGGGGCGGGCCGCCGCGCCGTCGAGCCCCGCGGCCGAAATCGGGCGGCCCCGCGAGAGTGGCCCACGCCACTCCGGTTCCGGGAATGGATCACCGCGCCCGGCCGCTCAATGCAGCGGAGGGCCCGCCGACCCGCGAGACCCCGTATGACAAGGAAGTTGGACCCATGTACAAGAAGATCCTCGCCGCCGTCGACGGCACGTCCCACGGCGCGGCCGTGGTCGAGGCCGTGGCTTCCCTCGCCAAGCTGACCGGCGCGGAGGTCCAGGTCATCCACATACGGCCCTCCCAGGTCATCGGCGGCGTCATCGCCAGCACCGTGGTCCCGGTCGAGGAGACCGACGAGAGCCGCCAGGTCGTGGACGAGGCCGTGGCGCGGCTGCGCGGCGACGGCATCACGGCGGACGGCGAGGTCGACGAGGGCCTGCGCGAGGAGCTGGCGGCGATCCTCATCGACCGCGCCGAGGAGCTGGGCAGCGACCTCATCGCGGTCGGCCCCGGCCACTACAGCGGCATCTCCGGCCTGCTGCACCCGAGCGTGAGCCGCGGCGTGGCGAAGGTCGCGCCGGTGTCGGTGCTGCTGGTCCGCGGCGAGGGCGAAGCGGCGTAACGCCGCCGCGCGGTACGGCAGCGGTCGTGCGGCCCGCCCGGAGGTGTCCGGGCGGGCCGCACGTGTGCGCGCACTTGTCAGAAGGCGCTCAGGCCGTTCGGAGTGCCGTTGCCGGTCGGTCCGTCGTATCCCTCCGCGCCCGTGCACAGGTAGTCCCCGGCGCAGTTGCCGTTGGAGCCGGCGACCACGTCGTTGAGGCCGGCGGCCGCCTCGGCGGAGTAGAGCCGCGAGGCGTCGGAGAAGGCCGAGGGGTTCCCGGCCAGGGCGATCACGCCCGCGATCAACGGCGCGGCCGCGCTGGTGCCGCCCACCACGGACCACCCCGCCCGCGCTCCGGTGGTGTTGTACGTCGCGAGGCCGGTCTGCGGGTCCGCGACCGCGGAGACGTCCGCGACGGTACGGCCCGGGCAGTCGGTGTCCTGCTGCCAGGCCGGCTTCGCGAACCAGGCGGAGCAGCCGCTGCCCGCACCGCTCCACGCGGTCTCCTGCCAGCCGCGGGCGTTGCCGGCCGGCGTCAGGGAGGTGCCGCCCACCGCGACCACGCCCGGGTAGACCGCCGGGGCGGACGGCACGCCGTACCCGGAGTCGCCGGAGGAGGCCACCACGGCCACGCCCGGGTGGCTGTAGGACCCGGCGAAGGCGGCGTCCCCGTTGCGTTCCGTGCCGCCGTAGCTGTTGGACACCTCGGTCGCGCCCAGTGCGGCGGCGGAGTCCACGGCCTGGGCGAGGTCCTGCTCGGTGGGCTCGTCGGCCTCGACCAGCAGGATGTGGCACTGCGGGCAGGCCGCGGAGACCATGTCCAGGTCGAGCGCCGTCTCGGTGGCCCAGCCGGAGGTGCCCGCCGACTGCGGCAGGGGGCTCGCCGCGCCGTCCTGGTCCACCTTGCGGAAGCAGCCGTTGCCGGTGGTGCACGCGGGCAGCCCGTAGGTGGCGCGGTAGACGGCGAGGTCGGCCTCGGCGGTGGGGTCGTCGTAGGCGTCGACCAGGGCGACGGTCTGGTCGGCTCCGCCGGTGGCGGGCAGGTCGTAGGCGGACCTCAGGTCCGCCGGGCCGTAGCCCGCCGGCAGCGCCGCGTCGGCGGCTCCCGCGGCGGCCCTGGGCCCTCGCACGCCCAGGCCCCCGGAGACGTCGGTGCGGATCTGCGCCAGGCAGCGGGCCTGCCCGGCCGGTACCGCCGCGCAGGCGTTCCGCACGTCGGCCGGCAGCGTGCGCGCCGCGCCGGACGCCGGGGCGGGCACGGCCGCCTGGACGGTGCCGGCGGCGGACATCGCCAGGGCGAGGGGCAGCAGGACGGTCGCGGCGGTCCGCAGGGTACGGACCAGGCGGGTGCGGGTGGTCATCCCGGGATCGGTCTCCTTGTCCGGTGGGGCGGCGGTCATGACGTGGTGGTGGCGACGGTGTAGGCGTGCATGACCGTCTGGCTGAGGGTGTTGCCGTCGGCGTCCGTGGCGCTCACCCGGATCGAGGGGTTGGTGCCCCGGGCGGCGGCCGGATTGGTCCAGTGGGCCTGGTAGTGGCCGGCGGAGCCGGTGACGGACGCGTTCTGCCAGGTCCGGCCGTCGTCGAAGGAGACCTGGACGGCGGCGGAGGTGATCGCGGCCCGCGAGCCGGCGCCCTGGTACGCCACGTGGCCGATCTCCAGGCCCATCCGCTGGTCGGTGCGGTGGCTGGTGCCGGTGCCGTCGGTGGCCAGGTCGTCGTGCGCGGTCAGCAGCGGCAGGATCAGGCAGGGTGTGCTGTCGGACTGGCCCGCGCAGGACAGGTTCGCCGGCAGGACGGAGCCGGTGTCGGCAGCCGAGGGCAGACCGAAGGTCAACTCGGTGTGGCTGCTGGTGGACTGGCTGACGTTCGGTTCCGCGCCGGCGTCGCGGTCGGCGACGAGCCGGTAGCGGCCCCCGGGCGTGTCCTGGCCCTCGGCGTAGACGCCCGGACCGTCCTCGCTGTCCAGCAGGGTGCCGTCACGGTAGAGGCCGGCCTGGTCCACAGGCGAGGCGTCGGCGTAGACGCTGGGGTCGCCGACGTGGCCCGCGTCGCTGTCGGTCGTCTCCAGGAAAGCCAGCAGGTCGCCGCCGGCGACGCATGCCTCGCAGTCCCCGAACGGGATCGTGTCCGGGTACTGGCCCAGGCCCAGGGCCAGCGGTCCGCGTGCCCAGTCCACCGAGTAGCCGTGTCCGGCCAGCACGGATCGCTCGCCGATGAAGACCAGGTCACCGGTGAACGACTCCTGGAGCCAGTCCCCTCCGTTGAAGGTGCTCAGGTAGTCCGTGACGCGGGCGGGCATGGTCTGCGTCGCGATGGCGGAGAACGAGGCGGGAGCGTTCTGGGTGAGTTCTCCGCTGGTCACCTGGCCGTCGGCGGGGCTGGCCGGGTCGCGGTCGTAGCGGGCCGCGACGGCGGCGAGCTGCCCGCTCGTGACGTGGATCTGCTGGTCGGCGGAGACCTCGTCGGAGGCGGCCGAGTCCAGGTCGTAGCGGTAGTCGCCGGCGTCGGGCGCGTGGCCCGACCACTGTGCGTCGTAGCCGACCGCGCCGACGGCGGCCGCCGGCTGGGGGTTGACGTAGACCGGCGTGCCGTCGGTGGAGGTCACCGAGGCGGTCGGGGCGTAGGAGACCGGCGTCTGCCCGGTGGCGTCCACCCGCGCCCAGTTGGCGCTCAGGTAGTCGGCCACCGCCGGGCGGGGGGTGGCAGCGGTCACCGCCGCCGTGGCCGTGCGCGCGTCCAGGTCCTCGGTGGTGGCGCCGGACACGGTGAGGTCGGAGCGGGTGACCAGGGACTGGGCGGTGACCGCGCCGGCCGCGTCGTACGTCGGCACCAGCATGGCGGCGCTGTAGTGGCCGTCGGGCACCGCCACCTTCTCGACGCCGTCGACGACCGGAAGCACGGCCGCGAACACGGACGCGTCATCGGTGTTCGTCAGCAGGACCTCGCCGGTGGCCCCCGCGCCGGAGCGGTCCTCCGCGTCCAGGGTGAGGATGTCGAGCTTGTAGCCGTCCGACGTGGCACCGCGCAGGGCGTCCGCAGCCGTGCCCGCCGACCCGGTCGTGCCGGGCGTGCCGGTCGTTGCGGCCCTGCGGACCGAGGCCACCTGCTGGAACAGCGGAGTGCTCCCCGGCCTGCGGCCTGCCTTGACGTCGGCGCCGATCCGCTGCTTGAGCAGCCGCGCCAGTTGCCGGCCCGATCCGGCGGTGGCGTAGCCGCCGGCCGAGACGCCCCGTCCCGCCGGGGCACCGGCGGGCGCCGGGGTGGTGGACGTCAGCGTCAGCCCGGCCGGGGCGGTCGGGCTGCTGCCGGCGGCGGCGGTGAAGGACACGGTCACCGGCACCCGGTCGGCGGCCGAGGGGTCCTTCACCAGCGCGCTGACGTCGAACAGGGAAAGGTCCAACTGCCGTCCCACGTACGGCAGGGCGGACGCAGGGATCACGTACCGGTCGCCGGAGCCGTCCTGGAAGGAGGCGAAAGCGCCCGCACCGGCGGCGTGCGAGGCCGGCCGCACGGCCAGGACGTCCCGGCCGGAGGCGGTGGTGGTCACGGCGACCCGGTCACCGGTCACCAGCGTGATGTCCCGGGTACGGGAGCCGGCCATGGCCGACAGCGCCTTCGAGTCTCCCGAACCTCCCGAACCTCCCGAGGCGGCCAGCGCGGTACCACCGCCCACGACCGCGGCCGACGCCGCCAGCCCCAGCGCGAGAGCGCCTCCCACCACACGGGCCAGAACCCGGCCGCGTACCTGGTGTAAAGGGGCCGCTCTTTCCGGTTCCGGCCATCCGGCGGGCCATTCGTCCCTGTGCACTCGTGTCTCCTTCGTCGAGGTGGACTTTCACAGGGAGCTTTGTTCGGCTGGGCGGCCCGGGGAAAGTTTTATGACCAAGCTGTCACCGTGTAACAGCCGCCGGTCATTTCGGTGTGGCAGCCTCGTGCGGCACGGCCCTCACCCGACCCCAGCACGCTCAGGGAGCCACCCCGGTGCACCACCTTCTGCTCGTCACGGCCGATGCGACCTGCGACGACTCCCTCGTGGCCGTACTGCGCGCCATGGGGCACCGGGTGACCGCGGCCCACGGGGAGACGGCAGGCCCCGACCGGACCCGCGAACCGCGCGGAAGGGGCGGACTCGGCGAACCGGTCGACGCGGTGGACCTGGTCGTCCTCGACACCGCGGCACCGAATTCCGGCACCTTCGAGACATGCCGTCGAATTCAGGCCGAATATCCCGCGCCGCTGGTCATTCTCGCCACCCGGGGCAACCCGGAGGACGTCATCACCGGTTTGGAGAACGGCGCCGCCGACTATCTCGTGAAACCGGTGGGCGCGCGCGTCCTCGAAGCACGGCTCCACGCCCTGTTACGCCGCCCGGGACCCCGCCCGCGCCCCTCGGAAGGGGTGCTCGACCTCGGACCGCTGGCCGTCGACACCGCGACCCTCGCCGCGGTCCGGGACGGCACGACGGTCCGCCTCACCCCGACCGAGGCGCGCCTGCTGCTCGCACTCGCCGCCCGCAAAGGCCGGGTGATGCCCCGCCAGACCCTGCTGGAACGGGTCTGGGGACACCGTCACGCCCGTCACACCCCGGGCGACCTGCGGCTGGTCGACGCCTGCGTGGCGCGGCTGCGCCGCAAGATCGAGCCGGACCCCGCGAACCCCACCCTGCTGCTCACGGTACGCGGCACCGGCTACCGCCTGTGCCACCGGATGTGAACGGGCGCTCGTCACACGGCCGTACGGTGGCGCGCCGCCGCTAATGTGACGGCATGACGAACGCCTCCGACCTGCCCCCCGACCTCGCGGCGCTGCCCACGGCCGAGTTCGCCTTCCCGGGCCCGCTGCGGGACCAACTCGTCGCGGCGGTCCTCGACGGCACCAAGACCTCCACGACCGGGCTCGTCGCCGACTACGCGCACGAGGGCGAGGAACTGCCGAAGGCCGGTGAACGGTCGGTGGTGGTCGACTCCGCGCACCGGCCCGTCGCGGTGATCGAGGTGACCGGCGTCCGCGTCGTACCGCTGGGGGAGGTCGACCTCGCGCACGCGAGGGACGAGGGCGAGGGATACGACAGCGTCGCCTCCTGGCGGGCCGGGCACGAGCGGTTCTGGCACAGCGCGCAGATGCGCCAGGCGCTGGCGGACCCCGGGTTCACCGTCGACGACACGACGATGGCGGTGCTGGAACGGTTCCGCGTCGTGCGGGACCTGCGCCCGGCGCGGTGACGGCGGGCCGGACTTCCGCTCACGCGCCCGCGGGTGCGGGCGGGGCCAGCAGGTGCTGGACGGCCACCGCGGCGCCCCCGCGCGCCCACTCCTCGAACGGCAGCGGCCGCACCAGCAGGTCGCAGTCCGCCGCGGCGCCGAACGCGCGGGCGGCGAACGTCTGCCGGATCTCCTCCTCGTACAGGTCGTAGGAGGACACGCCCTCGCCCGAGATGACGATCCGCTGCGGGCCGACCAGGTTGGCGACCGCGGCGAGCGCCAGCCCCATCGCCCGTCCGGCCCGGGCGAAGACCGCGCGCACCTCCCGGTGACCGGCGTACGCCAGCCGCACCGCCCCGGGCATGCTCAGCTCCGGGTCGCCGGCCGCCTCCCGCGCCTGCTCGGTGATCGCGCGGGAGGAGGCGACGGCCTCCACGCAGCCGGTGTTGCCGCAGGTGCACACCCGGTCGGTGCCGCCCAGCGCCAGGTGGCCCAGCTCGCCGGACACGCCGTACGCCCCGGACACCACCCGTCCGCCGACCGACAGGCCGCAGCCGATCCCGGCGCCGACCGTGACCAGGGCGAACGAGGAGAGGCCGACGCCCGCGCCGAACCACTGCTCGGCCACCGTCAGCGCGCGCACGTCGTTCTCGACCAGCACCGGTATCCCCGTGGCGGCGCCGACCAGCGCGGCGAGCGGGACCTGGCGCCAGTCGAGGAAGGGGGAGTAGCGCACGGTGCCGCCGCGGGCGTCGACGTCCCCGGCGAGGGTGACGCCGATGCTGTGCACGTCGCCTCGGCCGAAGCCCGTGCCGTCCGCGCGCAGGCGCGCCACCAGCCGGGCGAGGTCGGCGACCACCGTCACCACGTCGTGCGAGCGCAGGTCGGTGCGTCCGGTCGCCAGCGGGCGGGCGGTCAGATCGGTCAGGACGCCGATCAGCTCGTCCGCGGTGACCTTCACGCCCACGAAGTGGGCGCGGTCCGGGCGCACCGCCAAGGGGGTCGCCGGGCGGCCCGACGCGCGTTCGCCTGTCGGCGGCTGGACCGGGCCGCCCAGTTCCGTCAGCCAGCCGTCCGCCAGCAGCGGGCTCGCTACTTTCGTCACGGCGCCCGGGGACAGGCCGGTGCGCCGTCCGATCTCCGCCCGCGTCAGCGGGCCTTGCAGCAGGGTGCGCAGCACCAGTGACGCGGCCGGCGGCTGGCCATCCAGAGGCATGACCCGCACCTTACATTTCCTGCGGCAAGAAATCCCTCCGGGGGTGGGGGCCGCTGCGGGGGTTCGCCGTTGGGGGGTGCGGATTCGTTGCCGGGTTGCTGGCCGGTGGTCTGCTGGGCGCGCAGTTCCTCGCGCCCCTTGCGGGGGTGCGGTGCGCTGCTGGGTGGCGGGTCGGTGGTCTGTTGGGCGCGCGCTTGCTCGCGCCCTTGGCCGGGGTGCGGGGCGTGTTCGCGGCTCTTGGCCGGCGGGAGGGTATGTTGACGGTGGAAGGAAAGGGTCGTTAGATTCGCGGGGTCGTGGAGTGCTGGATCGCAGGGAGGAGCCCTCGCATGGCTGACTCATCGGCGCGGGTGGTCGCGTTGCGAGCTGCTGGGACGAGCTTGGTCGTGGAGATGACGGAGCCGGTCCCGAGGGTGCTGCACTGGGGTGCGGATCTGGGGGAGCTGTCGGACGCGGAGTTGGGGGCGCTGAGTCTGACGGGTGAGGCCGCGGTGCTGAACAGTTCGATCGACTGCGGTCGGCGGTTCACGGTGTGGCCGACGGAGGCCGAGGGGTGGTCGGGTACGCCCGCGCACTTCGGGCACCTGGACGGGGGCGCGGGGGCGCCGCGCCTGGCGACGTCGCGGGTGGAGCACCGCGCGGACCCCCGCGGTGGCGGCGAGGTGCGGATCGAGCTGGCCGACACCGGCGCGGGTGTGGACGTCGCGCTGACCTACCGGCTGGAGCCGTCGGGCGTGCTGGGGGTGTCGGCGGAGCTGACCCGGCGCGCCGCGGTGGACGCGGACCCGGCACCGTACGACCTGGGGCAGGTCGTGACCCTGCTGCCGGTGCCGCGCCGGGCGAGCGAGGTGCTGGACTTCACCGGCAAGTGGAGCCGTGAACGGTCCCCGCAGCGCCGGGAGTTGGCGCACGGCACGTACGCACGGGAGGTGCGGCGGGGCAAGCCCGGGCTGGACTCGCCGTATCTGCTGGCGGTCGGCACCCCGGGCTTCGGGTTCCGGTCCGGCGAGGTGTGGGCCGTGCACGTGGCCTGGAGCGGTGACCAGCGCTTCCTGGTGGAGCAGTTGCCGGAGGGCGCGGGGGTGCACGCCTCGGCGCTCGGCGGGGGCGAGCTGCTGCGGGCCGGTGAGGTGCGGCTCGCACCGGGGGAGAGCTACCGGACACCGGTGAGCTGGTACGCCTGGTCCGCGGCCGGGCTGGACGGCCTGGCCGACCGCTTCCACACGCTGCTGCGGGCCCGCCCGCAGCACCCGTCCCGGCCCCGCCCGCTGGTCCTCAACAGCTGGGAGGCCGTCTACTTCGACCACGACCTGGACCGCCTGCTGCGGCTGGTGGACAAGGCCGCGGAGGTCGGTGTCGAGCGGTTCGTGCTGGACGACGGCTGGTTCCTCGGCCGCCGCGCGGACAACGCCGGGCTCGGCGACTGGCAGGTGGACCCGGCGGTGTGGCCGCGGGGGCTGTCCCCGCTGGCGGACCATGTCCGGGCCCGCGGCATGGAGTTCGGGCTGTGGTTCGAGCCGGAGATGGTCAACCCCGACTCCGAGCTGGCCCGTGCGCACCCGGACTGGGTGCTCGGCCCGGCCGCCGGCCGCGGCCCGACCTCCCGCAACCAGTACGTCCTGGACATCACCAACCCCGACGCGTGGGCGTACCTGCTGGACAGCATCGACACGCTGGTCACCGCCTACGGCATCGCGTACCTGAAGTGGGACCACAACCGGGACCTGCACGAAGCCGTGCACGGCCCGGCGGACCGCCCGGTCGCGCACGCCCAGGTGCGCGCGCTGTACCGGCTGCTGGACACCCTCAAGGAGCGGCACCCCGGGCTGGAGATCGAGAGCTGCGCCAGCGGCGGCGGCCGGGTCGACCTGGGGGTGCTCGCGCGCACCGACCGCGTCTGGGCCTCGGACTGCAACGACCCGGTGGAGCGGCAGTCGATCCAGCGCTGGACCGGGCAACTGCTGCCCCCCGAACTGGTCGGCGCGCACTTCGGCCCGTCGCCGGCGCACACCACGCACCGCGAGACGGACGTCTCCTTCCGGCTGGCCACCGCGCTGTTCGGGCACGCCGGCATCGAGCAGGACCTGACGTCCTGCACCGGCGAGGAGCTGGCGCGGATCACCGCCTGGACGGCGATGTACCGGGAGCTGCGCCCGCTGCTGCACGGCGGCCGCACCGTACGGGCCGACCTGACCGGGCCCGGCGACGCGCAGCGGGAGGCGCGGCTGCTGCACGGCGTCGTGGCGTACGACGGTTCCGCGGCGCTGTACTGCTGGGCGCGCACCGCGACGTCCACCGAAGCGCAGTACGGCCGGGTGCAGTTGCCCGGGCTCGCCGCCGACGGGAGCTACGAGGTGCGGGTGCGCACCGAGCTCGGGCTGCCGTCGCTGCACCAGACCGGCGGCCCGGCCTGGCTCACCGAGGCGCTGGCGGGCTGGGTACGGCTGCCGGGCGCGGTGCTCGCCGAGGCGGGCGTGCCGCTGCCGACCCTCAACCCGGGCCAGGCGCTGCTCCTCGAGGTGCGCCGGGCGGCGTGACCGGCCCCGGCCGGGGCACGGGCGCCCGGCGATGTGCCAAGGCCGCCCCGCGGCGCGCGCGAAACGCTACCGTGAGGGCGGGACCTTGGGGGAGATGTGTCGGTCTGGACGTTGTGCGGGCCGGAGGACGGCCCGCCCCGGTCACCGGTGCGCGAGCACCCTGACGGCGAGTTCGACCGCGCCCGAACCGGCGGCGGTCGCGGCGCCGTACACGGCGGCCTGGACGGCGAGGCCGCCCAGGCGGCGTCCGAAGCGGCGGAAGCGGAAGCGGAAGCTGAAGCGGGATCGGTCCGGTACGTGCACGGTGTGCCTCCCGTGGTCGGCCGGCGCCCACGCGGGTGCGGAGCGCTCGGGCCCCATCAGGCCCGACACGCCGCCTGGCCGCCGGGCCCGGGCGGGCCGACCCGGAGCGTTCCGGGCGCCCGCCAGGCCGGCAGCCGGCACTCCGGCTCCCGCGGCCCGGGTCCGGTCCGGGGTCCGCACGACCCGGGAACCGGCCGGTGAACGACCGGCCGGCCCCCGGCGCCGAGGCGTGGACGGCCGCCCTGCACCACCTGTGGGAGGCGTCCGGCCGCACCGGCTGGGCGTCGATCGACCGCGCGGTCAACCGCAGGACCGGTGAGCCCGCTCCGGGCCGGCCCGCTGCGCGCCCGCGCCGGACCGTGTCGGAGTCGACCTGGTACGGCTGGCTCGAAGGCACTTACGTCCCCCGGTCGTTCGAGACGCTGGCCCCGGTCCTCGACTTCCTCGCCGAGCGCGCCGAACGGCACACCCCGGGCTTCCGGCGGCGGCCGCGTGCGTCGTGGGAGCGCCTGTGGCGGGCCGCCCGCGCCGGGCGGCGCCCGCGCACCGCCGGCCCGGACCCCGCCCGCGCCCCGGCCGACCCCCGGCTCCATCTCCCGGCGGAGTACCTCGCCCGCCTCGACCTGCACGAACGGGCCGTTGCCGCGGTGGGCGCCGCGGACCCCGGGGCCGAACCGCCGCCCCGCACCCCCGTGGTGGCGCTCGTCGGCATGGGCGGCGCGGGCAAGTCGGTGCTCGCCCGGGCGGTGGCCCTCGACCCCCGGGTCGCGCGGCGGTTCCGGGACGGCGTCCTGTGGCTGCCGGCTGACGGCCGGTCCGCCGACGCCTGCCGGGGCGAACTGCTCGCCGCGCTGGACGAGCCCGCCACCGGCGCCGATCCCGCGGCCGGACTGCCGGCCCTGCGCGACCGGCTCCGCACCCTCGACTGCCTCGTGGTCGTCGACAACGTCACCTCGGCCGAACAGCTCCTGGCACTGGACGTCTTCGGCCCCGGCAGCGCCCTGCTGACCACCACCCGCGACCTGGAGACGGTGCCGCACAGCTGCCGCCCGATCCTGGTGGAGACACTGCCGGCCGAGCCCGCCCGGCACCTGCTCGCGGCCTACGCGCGGGTCGCACCGGACGAACTGCCCGGCGCGGCCGGCCAGGTGCTCGGCCACTGCCGCGGGCTGCCGCTGGCACTGGCGATCTGCGGGGCGATGGCCGCCGAGGGCCGCAGCTGGACCGGACTGGCGGACGCGCTCGACCGGCCGCGCCCGGACGCGCTGGTCAAACAGTTCCTCGACTACCGGCACGGCTCGCTGACGGCCGCGATCAGGGCGAGCACCGACGCCCTGCCGGAGGTGGTCCGGGCCTGCTACGAGGACCTCGCGGTCTTCGCCGCACGCGGGCCGGTACCGGTCGCGGCCGTGGAACTGGTGTGGCGGCACCGCGGACTGGACGACGCCGATGTGCTTTCCGCCGTCGAACTGCTCGCGCGCCGCTGCCTGCTGACCCACCGCCCCGAGGACGGGACGGTCCTCCAGCACGACCTGCTCCAGGACCACTCCTGCCACGCGGCACGGCGGCGGCGGGCGGAGCTCCACGACCGCCTCGCCGCCGACCTGGCCCGGCGCTGGGGCGGACTCGACAAGGGGCTGCCCGGCCTCGCCCACCCGGTCCCGGCCGACGACCTGGACCGGTACGCCCTGGTGCACCTGGGCGGGCACTTCGCGGCGGCCGGCCGGGCGGACCTGCTGCACCGGCTGCTGGCCGCCGCGTCCGGTGCGCACGGCGGCACCAACACCTGGTTCGCCGCCCACGACCGCGCGGGCCTCGTCCGCGAGTACCTCGCCGACCTCGAACGCGCGCGCGGCCTCGCCGCGTCCGCGACCGACCGCGCCGATCCCGGCGCCGGCCAGGACGCCGGGATGGCCCTGGAGATCCGCTACGAGCTGATCCGCAGCTCGATCGTGACCCGTGCGGCCACCGTGCCCGCCGCCCTCCTGGTAGCCCTGGTGCGGCAGGGCGTCTGGACGTTCCGGCAGGCGGAGGCATACACCGGCCTCATGCCCGACCCGGTGCAGCGCTCCGAGGCGTACCGGCGGCTGGCCGCGGCGACGGGACTGCCGCCGCGCCGGCGCGCCCACCTCCTCGGGCTCGCGATCCGGGCCGCTGAGCGCATCCCTGCGCCCGTCCAGCGGACCAACGCGCTGATCCGGCTGCTGGGCCTGGTCGACGACGCGGCGCGCGAGGCGCTGTTGGAGCGCGCGCTGGCGGCGGCCGACGCCGACCGGCAGCGCTCCGGGGAGATCCGCGCCGCGGTCTTCGCGGCGGCGAGCCCGTGGTTCCCGGAGCGGGCGCAGCGCGAACTGCTGGCAGGCCTGCGGCAGGGCGAGGACCGCCACCACTTCCGGGAGGTGCTGCACGCGGCGCTTCCGGCACTGCCGGAACTCCTGGGCGACGTCCTGGAGGTGGCGCGCACGGGCGACGGCTTCCACGAACGGACCCAGGCGCTGCGCGCGGCCCTGCGGGTGGCGGCGCCCGACGTCCGGGAGCAGCTGATCGCGTGGCGGCTCACCGCCGAGCGGTCCGCGCCGGAACTCAGGGGCGGGCGCGGCCTGGTGGCGGAGGAACTCGCCCCCTACCTGGGGCCCGGGGAACTCACGGACCTGGTCGACCGCGAATTGCCCGCGGCCAACGCGCACGCCGCGGCCGCCATCCTGGCCGCCTCGATCCCCCGCTTGACCGGCCCCCGCCGGGACCCGCTCGTCACGAAGGCGACCGCGTTGCTGCGCGCCGGGAAACCGGAGACCCGGCACCGGCGCTGGACGGCGCTGGTCCGCGCGCTGCCCGAGCCCGAGCGCACCGCCGTGCTGGAGGAGCGCGTCGACGACCTGTTCCGCACCGCGCCCGCCACCGCGGTGGACGTGGTGGCCGCCTGCGCCTCCTTCGCGTCCGGCCGGCTCCTGCGCCGGGCGGCGGCCCATGTCCTGGCGGACGGTACGTCGGACGGGACCCTGGAACTCCTCGCGCCCCACCTGACGCGGGACGAACTCGCCGGCTGCCTGTCCTCGGCGCGGCGCGGCAGCCGGCCCGACACGTGGTCACGCCGGCCCGCCGTGTGGGCGCGGGCGCTGGCGCGGCTGACCCCCGGCCGGCCGCCCGAGGTCCAGCTGCGGATGCTCGGCGAGATCGCCGCGCTGGTCGACGGTGACGAACTGGCCGCGCTCCTGTACGAGTTGGCGCCCCGTCTGGACGCCGCCGCGCTCGGCGCGGCTGCCCGGGCGGTTCCCGCGGCGGCGGACGCCCGGACTACGGCGCTCGTGCTCGCCCGGCTCGCCGCACGCGCGCAGGACCCCGACGACCGCGCCGCGCTGCTGCGCCGGGCCCGCGAGGCGGCGTACCGGGGGGACCGGGAGGGCGTCCAGCGTCCGGTGCTCGCGCGGGCCACGACACCGGGGGAACTGCTCGCTGCCCTCGGCCCGGGCCCGTCCGACCGCGGCGGCAGGTCCCGGCAGTCCCCGGGGCCCGGCCGGTTGTCGGACGCGCAGGCCGAAGCGGCGCTGGGGGCCGCCCGTGCGATCCACGACGTGTGCGACCGGGCGTGCGCCCTCGCCGCGCTCGCCGGGAAGGCCGCCCCGGACCGGGCGGGCGCGACGCTGCACGAGGCACTGGCCACGGTCCTCCTGCCGCACGGACACGTCGACGCCGTGTACTGCCCCGGGTTGGACGTGGTCCGGGAGGCGGCCGAGCGGTGCTCCGGCGCCGCTTCGCCCGACCGCACGTTCGCCGCGTACGCGGCGCTGCTCGACCCCGGCAACCAGGTCTGGCGGCTGGCCCAACTGGGCTGCCTCCTCGCCCTTGTGCCCGCCTCGCAGTGCCTGCCGGCCGTCGCCGAGACCCTGGAGCGCCTGGCGGAGGAGGACATCGGCGCGGAGTACCACGACGACGCGGAAGGGCAGTTGCTCGGCGCGCTGGACGCGGTCGGGCCGCACCTTGACGACGCGGCCCGGCGGCAGGCGCTGCGGGTGGCCCGGAAGCTGTCGCCGGAGGGGGAGACCGAGGCGTACGCCTTGCTCGCCGCGACCGCCGAGCCCCTCGCGCGCGCCGAACTGCTGGCGATGGTGACCGGCAGGCTGCGTGAGCAGACGGCCGTGCTGGACCACTACACGCTGGTCCGGATCATTCCCTGGCTCGGGGAGCGGGACGCCGCCGACCTCGTCGGCCGGCTCCTGCGCCGGCGCGCCGCCGACAGGCGGTGGCTCGGGTCCTTCCCGTACACCGTTGCCGCCCTCGCGCCGCACCTGACCCCCGCGCTCCTCGACCAGATCGCGGGCGTCGTCGCCCGCCACCCCGTCTTCTCCGAACGGGCCGAGGCGCACGCGGACCTCGCGCTCGCCGCGTCCACCGTCCGGCCCGAACGCCGGCCCGCCTTCTGGCGTGCGGCGGTCGCGGACGCCGCCGCGGTCGGCCGGTCCGCGCTCCTCGGCCTGATCGCGCGGCTACCGCTCGACGGCCGGCCGGAGCTCACCGCGCCCCTGCTGGCCGCCGTGCTCGACGTGCGCCGCTGGTGGCCCGACGGCCACCCGGCCGACCCGCCGCCAGGTCCGAACGAAGCGGCCTAGCACAGGCGTTGAGGTGGACGGCGCCGCCCTGCGCACGGCAGGTGCACGATCCCCGTACGGTCGTGCACCTGCCGTGCCGGCGCGGACCGTTGGCGACCTGGGCTTTTGCGGCCCCCTGAGCTGCAAGCTCCCGGAAACGGCACTGACCCTACCCCGAATTCGGGGCGTTCACGCATGTGTCGACACCGCGCGGCACCGACAGTACCGTGAGTCGAGGAATTGCCGCTGCAATTGCATCGGGAATTGCAGCGGCACATGCGCCGGGTCGCCGCGGCAACTGCCGTGATTCCTGGTGCGTGAGCGTATCCGTATGCCGCCCCGACCGACGTAGGAGTGATGCCAGGTGCAGCAGTTCGAGAACGGTGTGCAGGCCAGTTCGATCTCCGGGGTCCGCTGGGTCAAGAGCGGGCGCAGCAACCCGAGCGGCAACTGCGTGGAGGTGGCCGCGCTTCCGGACGGCAGCGTGGCGGTGCGCAACTCCCGGCACCCGGACGGACCCGCGCTGGTCTACACCCGCGCGGAGATCACCGCCTTCGTCGAGGGCGCCAAGGACGGCGACTTCGACCCGTACACCGGCTGACGCCGCCCCGAACCGCCTCACGCGGCCCGGGTTGCGCACGAGCGGAATGCTCCCTGGCGCATCCCGGGCCTTCGCGGTATACGGGCAGACCACAGCGGTACCCCGGTGCAATAATGGCCCTTCCAGTCTCTGCGTTGGGAGCCCCTATGCCTGCCGCGCCGCACCCCGTCTCGCCGATACAGCTCTTCGAGCGCCGCCCCGAGATGGGCGCCACGGCGATGGGCCGCGTGCTCGGCAACTACCTGCGGGCGCTGCGGGAGAACAGGGCGATCAGCCCCGGCGACGCCGGCCGGCACATCCGCGCGCACGCCTCGAAGATCAGCCGCATGGAGACCGCGCACGTCAACCTCAAGTCCCGTGACGTGGAAGACCTGTTGAGCCTCTACCGGGTCGAGGAGCCCGAACGCGGCCAGATCCTCGCCATGGTGGAGCGCTCCGCCCGCCCGGAATGGTGGCAGCAGTACGGCGAGGTAGTGCCGGACTGGCTCCAGCAGCTCATCGGCCTGGAGCGCGACGCCCACGTCGTCCGCACCTACGAGACGCAGTTCGTGCCCGGCCTGCTCCAGACGCCCGCCTACGCACAGGCCGTGGTGCTCGTCGGCCACCGCCTCGCGTCGGCCGAGGAGCGCGAACAGCGCGTCATGCTGCGGCTGGAGCGGCAGCGGCGGATGACCGAGCCCGGCGCGCCGGTGCTGTGGGCGCTCATCGACGAGGGCGTGCTGCACCGCCCGATCGGCGGCGCACAGGTGATGCGCGACCAACTCCACTACCTGCTGGAGGTGTTGCGGCACCCCGGCGTACGGCTCCAGATCGCCTCCTACGAGGCGAGCGCCGCCGCCACCCCGGGCGCGGCCGTGACCTACCTGCGCTTCGCGCAGGGCTTCCTGCCGGACATGGTCTACCTGGAGCACATGACCAGCGCGATGTACCTCGACCGGTTGGAGGACGTGGACCGCTACCGGGCCGCGCTGGACGAGCTGAGCGCGCTGGCGGCCACCCCGGCGGAGAGCCGGGTGCTGCTCGAAGAGGCGCTGCGGCGGTACGAGTAGCCGCCCCGCGCGGGGGCGGCCGTCCGCCTCAGCGCACCCGGCCCACGCCGCCGTACTCGATCCACTCGTAACTCGGCTGGACCAGGGCGAGTTCGTTGTCGGCGCGCCAGGTGGAGACCTCGACCAGGCCGGGCTCGATGATCTCGGTGCCCTCCAGGTACGTCTCCAGGACGCTGGGCTCGCGCACTTCGCCCCAGTTGCCGCCGGTCGACTGGTCCATGAACGCGCTGACGCCGCTGCGCACTTCGGGGTCGTCGCTGACGAGCTGGCACACCACCAGGAAGCTGCCGGCCGGCAGCCGGTCCCGGACCCGGTGCACCATGCCCGCCGGGTCCTCGGTCTCCTTCACGCAGTGCAGCACCGACACGAACAGCGCGGCCACCGGCTCGTCCAGGTCGATCAGCCGGTGCACCTCCTCGCTCTCCCATATGCTGTCGGTGTCGCGGAAGTCGGCCTGGATGACGGCGGTGTTCTCGTTCTGCTCCAGCAGCACCCGGCCGTGCGCGAGCACGATCGGGTCGTTGTCCGCGTAGACGACCCGCGCGTCCGGGTGGATGCGCTGCGCGATCTCGTGCACGTTGTCCTGCGTCGGCAGCCCGGAGCCGTGGTCGACGAACTGCTTGATGCCGTAGTCCTCGGCGAGTACCCGCACCACCCGGCGCAGGAACTGACGGTTGTTCAGCGCGAGCACCTTCATGCTCGGCACCTGCCCCAGCAGCTCTTCGGTCGCGCTGCGGTCGGCCGGGTAGTTGTCCTTGCCGTCCAGCAGGTAGTCGTACATGCGGGCGACACTGGGCACCGTTATGTCGATGGACGTGCTCGACGACGCGTCTGCGGCTGGCATATGACCCCTCACAACGGTGCTCTGCGTGTGCAACTCCGGTCCGCCGAACGGCCCCCGGTGGCTGCGCACATCTTAGGCAGCGGCGGCGGGGCCGGTCGAGTGGAGTGGCAACGCCGTTACGCGGCGCAGCCCTTGGCGCCGCCCGAGGACACGCTCGCGGGCACCGACAGCGACAGCGCGAGCCCCTGGGCGTTCGTCCGGGCACCGGTGAGCACCACCCCCGCGGGCAGTTGCGGCGCCTTCACGGTGCGCGGCGCGAGCTGCGCGGCGAGCCCGGAGCCGCCCTTGCCCTTCCGCGCCTGCGCCACCGGGATGTTCCGGCCCAGGACGTCCACATCGGTCGGCGTGACGGTCACCGAGTCCCTGCCGGTCCTGATCGAGGTGTGCACGGTCACCGGCAGCGGGATGCCGACGACGGTGCCGGTCAGCACCAGGCCGCCGTGGCCGTCGGGCCCCGGGCGCAGACCCGCACCGCCCCGGGTGAGCTGCTTGCCCAACTCGTCGTAGGCCAGGGTGGCCGTAGCGCTGCCGCCGCTCATGGCGCCCTTGGTGGTCACCTGGTGCAGCTCGGCGGTGACGGTCAGGTCCATGTCGTCGCGCTCCACGTCCTCGGCGCGGATGCGTACGGTGCCGACGTGCCCGGTCAGTATCCGCAGCCCCGCCAGGCTCCCCGACAGCTCCGCCGACACCCGGCCGACCGGCTTGAGCCGGCAGCTCGCCGCCCGGGCGATGCGCTCCCGCGCGGTGTGCGCGATGAGCAGGTCGGCGCTCGCGGCGAGCACCGCGAGCCCGGCGATCACGGCAGTGGCCACGACCCACGGCCGGCGCCGCCCCCGCACCAAGCGCCGCCAGGACCCGGCGCCGGGCCGGCGGCCGTCCTCACCCGCGGATTCACCTGCGGGTCCACCGGAGGGCGCGTCGGCCGCGCCGGATATGCCGTCGGTCGCGCGCTGGGGCTGGTCGCTGGGCGTCATGCGTCGGTGCTTCCGATCCGGGGGAGTCGGGCGTGCGGGGCCGGTGCCCCCGGCAGCAGTCTGGCCGCGCCGGGCCCCGCCGGGCCGACGGCGCGCCGGGCGGTGCGCGGCCCCGCGGGCAGGACGCGCACGGCAGCGCGCGACACGGCATCGACGGACCTGGCGGGCATGCCGCTCAGCTTAGGCCGTGTCCGACAAGGGGGCGGCCCACCTCGTGCCCGGCGGCAGCCGCGCGGAACGGCAGCACGCGGGGCTCGGCCGTCATCGGCCCTCATCCCTTCCCCGGGGCCGCGCCGAGCGGGTCGGCGAGGAGGTCGGGCACGGCGGCGAGCGCGGCGGCGCGCAGCGGCGGTACCTCCCGCGGGGGCAGCCAGCGGTGGGGCCAGCGGACCCGGGTGCCGGTGCGGCACCAACCCCCCACCGCGCACAGCGCCTTGTCCAGCGCGGGGTCGCTGTAGCCGGCGGCCGCCAGCGGCGCCACATGGCGGTCGAGGAAGCCCCGCAGCCGCTCCTGCGTGCCGGCCGCGCCCGCGGGGTCCGCGGACATCCGGTCGTACCAGCGGACCGCGCCCGCCGGGCTCATGCAGGCCACGTTGGAGTACGACCCGGCCGCGCCGCCGCGGCGGCCCGTCGCCAGGGTGTGGCCGGCCACGAACACCGCGAAGCGGTCGGTGAGGCCGCGCGCGACGTCCACCGCGGGCACCTTCAACCCGATGACCTGGGGCAGCTGTTCGGCGATCCGCGCCAGCAGCTCCGGGGTGAGCTGCGTCTTGGCGTACGGCGGGTTGTACAGCACCAGCGGCACCCCGCCCGCGGCCGCCGCCAGCCCGTGCAGCGCGGCCAGCGCCTCGTCGGGCCGCAGCGGCAGCCAGTCCGGCAGCACCACCTGGATCGCGCCCGGCCGCAGCGCCGCCGCGCGGCGGACCCGGTCCAGCGACAGCCGCCCCGCGGGATGGCTCGCGCCGAGTTGGAAGGGCACCCCGGCCGCGGTGCAGCGCGCGGCCACCAGCGCGTGCAGGCGGTCGTACTCGCCCTCGTCGAGGGTGTGGAACTCGCCCGCGGTGCCGTTGGTGTAGACGCCGTGCACGCCCGAGCCGAGCACCGCCGCCAGCGCCTCGTCGAGGCGGTCGAAGTCGATCGCGTCGTCCGCGTCGAGCGGCAGCAGCGTCGGTGCCCAGATGCCGCGCAGGGACTGGGCGGTGAGGACGTCCACCGTGGCCTCCCCGGGTCTGTCGGTCCGGCCGGTCCGGCCATCGTACGGAGGCGGCCGGCCCGCGTGGCAGGGGGCGTACGGTGCGAACCGCTCCGGTTCAGCGCGCCGCCGGGCCGCCCGCGGTGACCAGCCGCTGACCACCGCCACCGCCGGGTACGGCCCCGGACACCGCACCGCCGTGCGCACCGTCCGCGCGGCCCGAGCCGGTGCGCCACACACCGACGCGGTCGAGCAGCACCCCCTCGCTGCGCACGACCAGCGCGCCGCCCGCCCCGTACGCCCCCGCCGTCCGGAAGTACACGTCCTGCACCGACGCCGGATCGCGCGGGTCGCTCCGGCCGCCCCGCCGGGCACCGACCTCAAGCGCCGCGGGCGGGCCGTCGGGCACTGCGTCGAACGCGTCGAACGTGTCGAACACCAGCCCCGCGATCCGCACCCCGCGCGCGTCCGCGACCGTCATCGACGCCACACCCGGGCGCGGGCGGAGCACCACCGGCCCCAGCCCCAGCACCACCGTGCCGGCCCACTTGACCCGGACGGTGTCCGCGAGGTCGTACCCGCCGGGCGTCAGCAGCAGGTGGCGGCCCTGCGACAGCGCCCGGTTCAGCGCGCGCGCCGAGTCCGCCGGCCGGGCCACGTAGAAGCGGTCCAGCGGCACCGAGCAGCCCGGCGCGCCGCCCGCCGCCCGGTCCGCGCCCGCCGCCGCCTGCCGCAGACCCGGCAGGAACACCCGGTAGTGGCCGCCCTCGGCGGCGTACAGGAACGGCCGCCCGCGGCGCGGCCCGCCGGCCGGCTCCTGCTCCCACCCCTCGACGCCGACGGGGAGCCGGCGCCCGTCCGGACCGCTCCCAGCCGTACCGTCCTCCGCTGCGGCGTCCTCTTCCGCGGCGTCCTCTTCCGCGGCGTCCTCCGCCGCGGCGGGCAGCACCCGGCCGCGCACCCGCACCCGGTGCAGCGGCCCGGTGGGGGACCCGGACCCGGCCCCCTCCCACCGGTCAGGCGCACCCGCGACCCGCACGGCGCCGTCGATCGTGACGTCCTCCGGGTGCGCGCCGAGCCCGACGACCGACGTGTGCGGGCCGAGCCGTACGTCCATGGCGTACCGGCCGGGCCCGAACAGCACGACGCGCCCACCCCCGCCTTCCTCCAGCGCCGCCCGCACCTGCCGCGCCGGCGTCCCCGGGCCGACCACCCGGACGTCCGGGCCGAAGTCGGGCTCGGCGAGCGGCGGCCGGTAGACGGCCGGGGGCGCACCGGCCACGGCCGCACGGCGCCGCAGCGCCTCCCCGACCAGGCCCGCCGCCCCGCCCGCGGCCGCGGGCGCCTCGCATCCTGCGGCGCTGCGTGAAGTCATACGAGACCTACCTCTGTCCGACGGCCGGGCGGCTGCGGTGACGCTGAGAGCGCTCTCTAGGGTCCGTACCCTGCGGGGTCGGGACGCGCCGTGTCAAGGCGTGGTGAGAGCGCTCTCCGCAATCCGGGCGAAGGGGCGGCGGCTGGGGCGGATGGGGTGGGTGGGGGTGCGGTGTGAGGTGCGCGCGGGGTGGGTGCGGGCGGTGGGGGACGGGGTGCGGGGACGGGCTACGGGGCGCGGGGCGTGGACGCGGGCGGGCGGGCGGACGTGGGCGCGCGCGGCCGGGCCGGAGCCCGGCGTCAGGGGGTCTGGTCGGGGGCGCGGTGCTGGGGCGCGCGGTGCGGGGGCCGGGCGTCCCACGTCAGCTGCTTCAGCTCCATCCGGGCGGCGGGCGCGGTGCCGGGGAGGGTGGCCCAGAAAGGGTGCGCGCTGATCCGGACGGACAGCCGGACCAGGCGGCGGCGCAACACGGTCGTACGCGCGCCCGCGCCTGCCGCCAACTCGCGGTAGGTGGTGTACCAGTCGTGCTGCGCCTGGACGAGGTCGTCGGGGAAGGAGTGGGGCATGGCTGGATTCTGGCACATGTTCGAACGACTGTGCGATTAGGGTGGGGGCGCCGCCCCGTCACGCCGCCAGCCCTTGCTGCCGCGCCCCGGCCGCCGCCGATCCTCAGCGGTGGGCTCTTACGGCGTGGCCGAAAAGCAACGGCGGCCCCCTTTCGTGGGAAAACGGGCGCGGCCGTGCGCGCGTCCCGCGCCGCGAGGGCGGCCGCGGCCGACGGCGACCGCAGGAGGCCACCTGCCCGGCGCACGGGTGGCGCTGGCTCGCCGGTGAGCACCGTGTGCACGGCGCCCGGGGCGCTCGTGGCGCTGGTGGCCGGCGCGGCAACGGCGCAGGCGTCGGCCGTTTACGGCGCGACAACGGCGCAGGCGTCGGCCGCCCACGGCGACGTCGGCTCCGCGCCCCGGGTGTGCGCCGGCGTCACGTCGATACCCGACCGCGGCCGCCCCGCCCGGAGGCGCCCGGAGGCCGACACAAGCCCGGAGGCCGGCACGTGCCCGCAGACCGGCGCCTGCTCGGAGGCCGACACGTGCCCGCAGACCGGCGCCTGTTCGGAGACCGCCACCTGCCCGGAGGCCGGCAGTGGCAAGCCGCCCTGCGGCGCGGCCTGGCAGGTGTCGCCGCCCCTACGATGGGGCCGTGGACGCCCAGCCGATGCCCGCCGCCGAGACCGCGATCTCCCGGGAGCTGGTACGGCAGTTGCTCGCCGACCAGCATCCCGACCTGGCCGGGCTCGACCTCGGGGCGCCGGCCAACGGCTGGGACAACATGGTCTGCCGGCTCGGCCGCGAGCACCTGGTGCGGCTGCCGCGCCGGGCGGCGGCCGCCGGACTCGTACTGAGCGAGCAGCGCTGGCTGCCCGGCCTCGCCGGCCGGCTGCCGCTGCCGGTCCCGGCGCCGGTGCGCACCGGGCGCCCCGGCCGCGGCTACCCGTGGGCGTGGAGCGTGGTGCCCTACCTGCCCGGGGAGACCGCGGCGCGGACATCCCCGGCCGACGAAGGAGAGACCGCGCTCGCCCTCGGCGGCTTCCTGGCCGCCCTGCACCGGCCCGCGCCGCCCGACGCCCCCGCCAACGCGGCGCGCGGCATCCCGCTGGCCGGCCGCACCGAGAACCTCGTGGCCCAACTGCCCCACCTGGCCGACCCGGTGGCGGCCGAGGCGGCGCTGCGGGTGTGGCGGCGGGCGCTGGCCGCGCCCGTGTGGGACGGCCCGCCGGTGTGGCTGCACGGCGACCTGCACCCGGCGAACATCCTGGTCGACCGGGGCCGGGTCAGCGCCGTGATCGACTTCGGCGACCTCACCTCCGGCGACCCGGCCACCGACCTGTCCGTGGCCTGGATGCTGCTGTCCGCCCCGGGCCGCGCGGGGTTGCGGGCGGCGTACGGGCGGGCCGACGACGCCACCTGGACCAGGGCGCGGGGGTGGGCACTGGCGCTGGCCCTGGTCTTCCTCGCGCACTCCGCGGACAACCCGCTGATGGCCGCGGTCGGCAGCCGCACCCTCGACGCGGTGCTGGGGCGCGGCGCGGTGGCGTAGTGTACGGGCCGGGGGCGCCGCCGTACGGCGGACGGCAAACGGGGAGGGTGCGCGATGGACGTGGTGCTGCGGGCGATGGAGGACGGCGACCTGCCGGTCTTCTTCGCGCAGATGGCGGACCCGGAGGCGGTGTGGATGGCGGCGTTCACCGCGCAGGACCCGGCGGACCGCGGCCGGTTTGAGGAGCACTGGGCGCGGGTGCGGGCGGACCCGCAGGCGGTGCAGCGCACGGTGGCCGCCGCCGACGGCCGGGTGCTGGGACACGTGGCGGTGTTCGGGCCGCCGCAGGAGCGCGAGGTCACGTACTGGATCGGCCGGGAGCACTGGGGCCGCGGCGCGGCCACCGCCGCACTGCGCGCGCTGCTCGCCGAGGTGCCCGACCGCCCGCTGCACGCCCGCGCCGCCGCGGACAACGCCGGGTCGGTCCGGGTGCTGGAGAAGTGCGGCTTCGCGGTGACCGGCACCGACCGCGGCAACGCGAACGCGCGCGGCGAGGAGATCGACGAGGTCCTCCTCGTCCTCGCCGGCTAGGGCCTGTCGTTTGGATCTCCGTGGAAGAAGGAGCGGGGTCCGGTGCGTGCAACTGCAAGGCGGAGGAGGGAGTCGACGCGGAGCGTCGGTGCCCGACGAGAACGCAGCAGATGTGCGTGCCGGGCGACGCGACGCCGCGGAGATCCAAACGACAGGC
>NZ_JBYIRM010000048.1:0-47636 GCF_057708105.1 Actinacidiphila sp. bgisy144
CACAGCTTCGGGCGGCGGCGCCCGCGGGTTATCACGGGTCGGGCACCGGGGACGCGCCCGAGGGCGCCGCGGCCGGCTCCCCGCAGGCGCCGGCCTCGCAGTGCACGACCAGCGCGGCGATGTCGTCGTCGAGGGCGCCGCCGCTGAACCGCACGAGCTGCCGGTGCAGCAGTTCCAGCAGGCGGGGCGCGGGTACCGCGGTCTGCCGCGCGACCCACTCCTGCAACGGGAAGAAGCCGCCGGCCACGTCGCGGGTCTCGGTGACGCCGTCGGTGTAGAACAGCAGCCGGTCGCCGGGGCCGAGCCGCAGGGTGTCCACGGTGTACTCGCCGCCGATCAGCGCGGCCATGTTCAGCGGCGGGGACGGCGCCGACGGGTCCAGCACCCGGCTGCCGGGGCGCGTCGCCGCGCCGGCTCCCGTGCCGGTTGCGCCGGTTGCGCCGTCGGGGCCGCCGCTGAGCAGGATCGGCGGCGGGTGCCCGCAGTTGACCAGCGAGACCTCCCGCCGGCCGGGCCGCACCTCGGCGAGCACCGCCGTGGCGAAGCCCTCGCCGGCGTCCGGCGCGGTGACGGTGTCGCTGTAGCGCCGGATGCTCGTGTCCAGGCGGCGGGCGAGCCGGGCGAGGTCCGGCACGTCGTACGCGGCCTCGCGGAAGCCGTTGGTGATGGCGCTGGCCACCCCGACCGCCGACAGGCCCTTGCCGCGTACGTCGCCGAGCAGCACCCGCACGCCGTACGGGGTGTCGACCGCCTCGAAGAAGTCGCCGCCGATCCGCGCCTCCTCCGCGGCTGCCAGGTACAGCGTCTCGATCCCGACCCCGCCGAGCCGGTGCGGCACCGGCCGCAGCACCACCGCCTGCGCCGCGTCGGCCACCGACCGCACCTGCGACAGGGTGCGCTCGCGCTGCAACCGCACATGCGCGGCGTACGCGGCGGCGGCGGTGACGGCGGCCAGCGCGAACGCGGTGAAGGCCGTCGCGGGTTCGGCGAAGGCGATCTGGATGGCGAACATCGCGGCCAGCGTCAGGACGCCGAGCAGCAGCGTGGCGGACACCGACCACATGGACGCCGCCAGCGCGGGCGCCGCGGGCAGCAGCCGGCTGACCGCGAAGTCCTGGGGCGTGAGCACCGCGAGCACGCCGATGAGGAGCGTCAGCAGCGCCGGAGACCACCACGCCAGCCGGCTCTGCCGGGTGCCGGACGCCCGGGGGCGCCCCCGTCGGTGAGGGATCGTCACGTACAGGAGCGTATCGTCACGTTCGTCCCTTCTTACGGTAATACGGCCCCGGTCGGCGGGGCTGGGTGCGGGCCGGCGGGGCCGCGGCTGGGATGCTGTCGGGCGGACCGCCGCCCGGCGGGCGCGAGCGGAAGGCGGTGGGGCCCGTGCGGGCCGTGGTGTTCGAGGAGTTCGGGCGGCCCGGCGCCGTCCGCGAGGTCGCCGACCCCGAACCGCCGCCCGGCGGCGCGCTGGTGCGGGTCGCCGCGACGGGGCTGTGCCGCAGCGACTGGCACGCCTGGCAGGGCCACGACGACTCGGTGACGCTGCCGCACGTGCCGGGCCACGAGTTCGCCGGCGAGGTCGTCGCGGTCGGCGCCGGGGTGCACGGGCTGCGGCCGGGTGCGCGCGTGACGGCGCCGTTCGTCCACGCCTGCGGCCGCTGCGCGGTGTGCGCGCGCGGCGACCAGCAGGTGTGCGCGCGGCAGGAGCAGCCCGGTTTCACCTACTGGGGTTCGTACGCGGAGTTGGTGGTGGTGCGCCGCGCCGACGTCAACCTGGTGGAGTTGCCCGCGCGGTTGCCGTACACCACGGCCGCGGCGCTGGGGTGCCGGTTCGCGACGGCGTACCGGGCGGTGGTCGCGCAGGGGCGCCTGCGGCCGGGCGAGTGGCTGGCCGTGCACGGCTGCGGCGGGCTCGGCCTGTCGGCGGTGATGGTCGCGGTGGCCGGCGGGGCGCGGGTGGTGGCGGTCGACCCGTCGCCGCAGGCGCTGCGGCTGGCCGGGGAGTTCGGCGCGGCGGTGTGCCTGGCGCCGGAGCCGTCGGCGGCGGCCACCGCGGAGGCGGTGCGCGAGGCGACCGGCGGCGGCGCGCACCTGTCGCTGGACGCGCTGGGCTCCGCGGCCACTTGCGCGGCGTCGGTCGCCGGGCTGCGGGCGCGCGGGCGCCATGTGCAGGTGGGGCTGCTGGCCGGCGGCAGCGTCGAGGTGCCGATGGGCCGGGTGCTCGCCCTGGAACTGGAGTTGCTCGGCAGCCACGGGATGGCCGCGCACGCCTACCCGGAGATGCTGCGCCAGGTGTCGGCGGGCACCCTGCGCCCTGACCTGCTGGTCCGCTCGGTGATCGGGCTCGACCAGGCGCCTGCCGCGCTGGCCGCGATGAGCGAGGGGTCGCCGTCGGGCATCACCGTCATCACCCCCGGACCGTGATCGCCCCCGGCCGCACCGGCTGACCCGGCCGCTCCCGGTACCGTACGATCCCCCGCATGGGTGACGTGATCAGGGGCGTGCGGCTGCTCGCCGACGGTCAGCGGTGGGTGCTGCGGCACCGGCGCGACTGGCGGTTCGGCATGGTCCCGGCGCTGATCGCGCTGGTCGGCTACGTCGTCGCGCTGGTGGTGCTCGCCCTGTGGGCCGGGGACCTGGTCGACTGGGCGACGCCCTTCGCCGACCACTGGGCCTCGCCCTGGCCCGGCCTGTTCCGCGGTCTGCTCACCGCCCTGCTGTTCGGCGCCGGGCTGCTGCTGTCGGTGATCTCCTTCACCGCGGTGACGCTGCTGGTCGGCGACCCCTTCTACGAGGCGCTCTCGGCCCGGGTGGAGCGCGGCGAGGGCGACTGCCCGCAGGCTCCGGAGCGGCCGCTGTGGCGGGAGGTGTGGACCGCCGTCCGCGACAGCGCCCGGGTGCTGCTGTGGGCGGCCGTCTTCGGGGTCCTGCTGTTCGCGGCCGGTTTCGTCCCGGTCGCCGGGCAGACCGTCGTGCCCGTGGCCGGCTTCTGCGTCTCCGGCTTCTTCCTCGCCCTGGAGCTGACCACGGTCGCCTTCGAGCGGCGCGCGGTGGACCTGACCGCCCGCACCCGCCTGCTGCGCCACCGCCTGCCGCTGGTGCTGGGCTTCGGCGTCCCCCTGGCGGCGGCCTTCCTGGTGCCCTTCGTGGCGGTGGTCCTCATGCCCGGCGCGGTGGCGGGCGCCACGCTGCTGGTCCGCGAACTCCTTCCGCCGCCACCGCCCCCCGCCCAGCCCGACGCCCCCGCCGCCGCGTCGCCGCAGGAACCCGGCACCCCGGGCGCCGCCCCCTCCTAAGGCTCGCGCCCGGCGCTGTCAGCAGCCGCAGGCCGCCGCTCCGGCCGGGGCGGTGAGCGGGTCGGCCGGGCGCAGTTCGGTGCCGTCGGCGGTGCGCACCGGGAACCCCTCGCGGGTCCAGTACTCGATACCGCCGATCATCTCCCTGACCTCGTAGCCGAGCCGCGCCAGCGCCAGCGCCGCGCGGGTAGCGCCGTTGCAGCCCGGGCCCCAGCAGTAGGTGACGACCGGGACGGCCGGGTCGAGGAGGTCCGCGGCGCGCGCGGGGATCTCGGCGGTGGGCAGGTGCACCGCACCGGGCACGTGGCCCTGCGCCCAACCCGCGGCGGCGCGCGAGTCGACCAGGACGAACCCGGCTTCTCCGCCCGACAGCGACGCCCGGACGTCGGACACGTCGGTCTGGAACGCGAGGCGGTCGGCGAAGAAGGCGGCGGCCCTCTCAGGTGTGTATGTCATGCCCGAAAGGCTACGAAGCGCGCGCCGGCGCCGGAACCGACGATCCACGGTCCTCGGCGCCACGCACCGGGGAAAGCGTGGTACTACTCGGCCATGACCGCTGATCCCCCGCTCCTGGACCGGACCGACCTGCGCATCCTGGAGGCCCTGCAGCACGACGGCCGCGCCAGCTACGCGGAGTTGGCGCGCAGTGTCGCCATGTCCGCCAGTGCCGTCACCGAGCGGGTGCGGCGCCTGGAGGAGAGCGGGGTGATCCGCGGGTACTCCGCCGTGGTCGACCCGGAGCGCCTCGGGCTCGGCATCCTGGCCTTCGTCCGCCTGCGCTACCCGACCGGCAACTACAAGCCCTTCCACGACGTCCTGGCGACCACCCCCGAGATCACCGAGGCCCACCACGTCACGGGCGAGGACTGCTTCGTCCTCAAGGTCCTCGCCCGCTCGATGCGCCATCTGGAGACGACCACCGGCCGCATAGCCGCCCTCGGCCCGGTCACCACCACCGTCGTCTACTCCAGCCCCCTCCCCGACCGCCCCGTCACCTCGGCCCTCGCCTGAGCTGCCGGAGCCCCGCGGCTCAGACCTCGCCGTCCAGCACCTGCCGCTGCGCCGCCGTCAACTCCCCGGCCTCGGCGCGCCGCAGCACCGACACGTGCCGCCCCGCCTTGCACCACCCGATCCGCCGCGGGCCCAGCCGGACCGTCGTCAAGGACACCCCTGCGATCCAAGTGCCGCGGAACACATGGCCCTTGGCGCACATCACCACGGTGTCGCCCATCTCTCCCCCTTCGGAAACGCGTCACACACCTGTCCCCTACCCCTTTGCGGACGCCTTCGCCCCTCCGGTCCGGCGCCGGCTGTCAGCCGCGACCCGGCGCGGCCAGGTGGGACAGGACCGCCCGGGCGGCCGTGGTGACGGCGTGCCGGGCCTCGTCGGTCGCCTCGCCGGTGTCGAACCCGTGCTCCGCCGAGGGCGCGTCGACCACCTGGACGCCCACCCCCGCCTCGCGCGCCGCCAGGAGGAACTCCTCGACGGTCGCGGCGAACTCGGGCCGCTCGCGGCCCACCCGGGACAGCACCACCGGCAGGCCGCCCGCGCCGCGCACCGCCCGCGCGGGCCGGAAGCGCGGCTCCACCCCCCACCCCGGCAGCGGCGCCAGCACCGGATACGACAGTGCGACGCACCGCAGCCAGTCCGCCGGCTCGGCCAGCCAGTCCGCCGCGAGCAGCCCGCCGACCGACAGGAACCACAGCGCGACCCGCCCGCCGTCCACCCGCGGATGCGAGCGCGCGCGGGCGACCGCGTCACGTACGTCCTGCGCCGCCGTCCGGAAACCGGCCAGGTCGTGCAGCCGGTGGTCCACCACGACGCCGACCGCGCCGAGTCGCGCCACCAGCCGGGCGTGGCCGGCCAGCCCCGGCCAGTCGCGCGGGGTGGGACGCGCGCCCGCCGGCACGGGCCCGCCGTGCACGAACACCACGGCGGGGCAGGGCCCGTCGCCGTCGGGCAGATGGAAGTCCACCCGGCCGGTCCGCTCGCGCGGCCGCGCCGGCACATCGACCACGAACGGCCGCAGGTACCCCGGCCGCCGCTCAGCCGACGGCCCGCGGGCGGCGGTCCCCTCGCCCGCCGCGGCGCGCAGCAGCACCTCGGCCGTCGCGCCCGGGGCGGACAGCATCGGCCAGTGCCCGGTCGCCATCTCCAGATACGTCAGGTGCGGGGCGCCGAGATAGCGCAGGCTCGGGTCGCCCAGCGCGAGCGCCTGCTCGACCATCGCCAGACTCGCCCCGTTCGCCGTGCACAGCACCCCCGTGGTGGGCACGGTGCCGGCCACGCCCGCCGCACCGGTCAGCCGCAGCGGCTGCGCCAGCGCCGCCCACGGCTGCGGCACCGCCCGCCCCGCCAGCCGCTCGGCCCCGGCCTCGCCGAGCCCGTGGAGGCTGCCGTACTCCCGCCACCCCTCCCGCGACGGCGGCGCCACGTCCCCGTGCGTGCGCACGCCCTCCGCTTCGTCGGCGCACCTGCGCAGCAGTTCCGTACGCAGGGCGTGCGGCGGTACGAGCGCGGCCGGCGGGTCCCCGTCCCGCGGCATCGGCGTGTCGACCAGCACCACGCGCGCCACCCGGTCCGGCCGCCGGTCCGCCGCGCCGACCACCGGGTGGACGCCGTAGCAGTGGCCGACCAGCACCACCCGGCGGGCGTCCGCGCGCTCCACCGCGCGCAGCACGTCCGCGATGTGCGCCTCCAGGCCGGCGCCCTCCGGCCCGGCCTCCTCGCCCACGCCGCTCAGCGTCAGCGCGACGGCTTCGGCTCCCGCGGCCCGCAGCCGCTCCGCCACGTCCTGCCAGATCCATCCGCCGGTGTGCAGCCCCGGCACCAGGACGAACGCCGTGTTCTGGGCCATCGCCCGCCTCCTCACCTGTCCTGTGCGCGCGGGTGCGCGCCGGCCGGGACGGCGGCCTGCCGCCCGGTCCGCCGGTACCGTAGGAACTCCCCCTGAGGGAGGTTCAAGCCATGCCACCGGGCGAGTTGTGGACCATCGGCGAGCTGGCCGGTCGCGCCGGCGTCACCGTCAAGACCGTGCGGTTCTACTCCGACCGGGGCCTGCTGCCCGCCGCGCACCGCAGCGCCGGCGGCCACCGCCGCTACGGGCCCGGCGCGCTGGACCGGCTGCACACGATCCGCTCGCTGCGGGCGTTCGGGCTGGGCGTCGCGGAGATCGCGCGCGTGCTGCGCGAGGACGGCGGCGGGCCGGACACGCTGCCGGCCGGCGGTGCGCTGGAGGCGGCGGTCGCGGGCCGTCTGCGCGAGGTCGGCTCGCGGCTGGCCGCGCTGCGCTGGCAGCAGACGGCGCTGCGGCTGCTGCACGACTGCGACCCCGCCGAGCGGGCCGAGCGGCTGCGGCTGCTCGGCGCGGTGTGCGCGACGCAGGCGCCGCCCGGCACGGCCGCGATGGCCCGCTTCTGGCGGCGCTGGCTGCCGCCGCGGATGCCGGCGCCGGTGGCCGCGCGCGTCGTCGACATCGCCGTCCCGCAGCCCCCGGACGACCCGACGCCCGAGCAGGCGCTCGCCTTCGCCCGGCTGCACGCCTTCGTCTCGGCCGAGTGCACCGGCGGCGGCAGCGGCCAGCCGGCCGCGCACCGGGCCGGGTCCGGACACCGGCCCGCGGTGCTCTACCAGGGCCTGGAGGAGGCGTACGACCTGGCGGCGCCGCACCTGCGGGCCGGGCGCGCACCGCACGCGGGCGAGGCACTGGACTGCTTCGTCGCCGCCTACGCCGCCTCCCTGCGAGTCGCGGACACCGGGGCCTTCCGCCGCGGGCTGCACGGCGTGCTCGCCGCCGACCCCCGCATCGACCGCTACTGGGACCTGGTGGCCCTCGTCGCCGGCCCGGACCGGCCCACGCCGGGGGCGGCGCACGCCTGGCTCACCGCCGCACTCGCCTGACCCGCCGCCGCCGGTCCTACACGACGCGTTGGAGGGCGACCATGGCGATGTCGTCGGCCAGGCCTGCGGCGGAGTGGCGCAGGAGGTCGGCGCGGATGTCGGTGAGGAGGGCGCCGGGGGCGTCGCGGGTCCAGCGGGTGAGGCGGTCGGCCAGCGGGTAGAAGGCGCCGGCCGCGTCGCGGGTCTCGATGACGCCGTCGGTGTAGAGCAGCAGGATGTCGCCGACGGTCAGGTCGTGGCGGTCGACGTGCTGGTCGGAGCGGGTGAGGTCGCCCAGGCCGAGCGGCAGGTCGGGGACGGCGGGGAAGAGCTGGTGGACGGTGTCGCCGCGGATGAGCAGCGGCGGCGGGTGGCCGCGGTTCGCGATCCGCACGGCGCTGCCGTCGGCGTCGATGTCCACGACGACGGCGGTGACGAACCGCTCCAGGAAGTCGTCGCCGACCGCGTCGCCGGGTTCGCAGGGGTCGCCGCCGCGCTCCAGGTCCACCAGTTCCGCGTGCAGCGCGCGGTCGAGGTAGCCGGGCAGCGCCCCGAGCGGGACCCTGGACCGTACCGCCCGGCGGAAGGCGCTCATCAGCAGGCCCGCGACCTCGACCGCGGCCAGGCCCTTGCCCTGCACGTCGCCGACGAGGACGCGGGGGCCGCCGCGGTCGTTCGTGCCCGCCGCGTACAGGTCGCCGCCGATCGCCGCCTCCTCGTCGGCCGCGAGGTACATCGAAGAGATCGTGACCGGGCCGAGCCGGTCCGGCAGCGGGCGCAGCAGCGCCTGCTGGGTGACCTCCGCGACCTTCCTGGCCTGGGCGAGCTGCCGTTCCCGGCGGCGCCGGACCCGGGCGGCCAGCACCGAGCCGGCGCCGACCAGGACCGCGGTGGTCATGATGACGGGGAAGTTCGCGGCGGTGAGGCTGGACCCGTTGTCGTCCGCCGCCCAGCCGACGGCGCCGAGCGTCAGGAGCGCGATCACCAGGACCTCGACCGGCCCGAGGAACACCGCCGAGAGCGCCGGTACGGCCACGAACACGCCGCTGATCCGGATCTCCTGGCCGCCCAGGATGTCGACGGCGAGCAGGGCCGCGAGCGTGGCGAGCGCGACGGCGAAGAGGATCGGTGGCGGCCTCAGCGCCCGCCGACCGACCGGCTGCCCGTCGGCGCCGCTCGACTCCATGCCTCCAACCTACTGCCGGGCGCGCCGTACTTCCCGTCCAGGCACGGCCCCGCCGTCATCGGGCGGTGAGCACCAGCAGCGCCTGGTCGTCGTCGGTGGGCACCCCCGCGGTGTGCCGGGCGACGGCGCTGGTCACGGTGGAGACCACGTCGGGCGCGGTGACCGGCTGGACGCGCGCCAGCGCCCGGGTGATGCCGGCTTCGCCGAACTCCCGCCCGCCGCGGTCGCGGGACTCGGTGATGCCGTCGGTGGCCAGCACCAGCGACTCGCCGGCGCGCAGCCGCAGCGCGGCCGGCTCGGGCACGGCGTCGGGGAACGCCCCGAGCAGCATCCCCTCGCTGCGGACCGGCTCGGGCGGGCGGCCGGGCCGGTGGTGCACCGGCATCAGGTGCCCGGCCCGGACCAGGTCGATGTCGAGCCGGTCCGGGCGGGGCAGCAGATGCCCGTAGACGAGGGTGACGAAGTCGCCGCCGCTGTCGGGGGCGCGTTCCAGCAGCGCGGTGTTGATCGCGCCGGCCACGGCGACGGGGTCGCCGAGCAGCGGGGCGACGGCGCGGGCGGTGTGCCGGACGAGCGCGGTGATGGTGGCGGCGGGGGCGCCGCGCCCGCACACGTCGCCGATCATGAACGCCCACCGGTCGCCGGGCAGCGCGAACACGTCGTAGAAGTCGCCGCCGATGTCCAGGCCCTCGCCGGCGGGCCGGTAGTACGCGGCCAGTTCGCCGCCGGGCAGTTCGGGCATGTCGGCCAGCAGCAGTCCGGCCTGGAGGTCGTGGGCGAGCCGGGCCCGGTCGCGGTACTGGCGGGCGTGGCGTGCCACGGTGGAGGCGCGGTGGGCCAGTTCCTCGGCCAGGGCGACCCGGCGCCAGTCGAGCGGGTCGTCGCCGGTGGTGAGCAGGGTGAGCGTGCCGTAGCCGCGGCCGCGCTCGCGCAGCGGGATACGGACGTGGCCGGTGACGTCGAGGGCCGCCCAGGGGCCGGGCAGGTCGGGCGCGCCGCGGGCGATGCGGGTGCTGCCGGGCGGTTCGGGCGCGGGTGCGGCCCCGTCGGCGTGGACGTCGAGCAGGTGCTGCGCGCGCGGCTCGGCGGCCAGTGCGGCGATCCGGCGCATCCGCCCGTCGGCGACCGCGTCGACCACGCAGACCGGCGCGAGGTCGGGCACGCACAGCTCGGCGAGGTGCCGGAGGGTCTGCTCGTAGTCCAGGTCGCGGCCGAGCGCGGTGCCGGCCTGGAGCAGGAACGCCAGGTCCTCCCGGGCGGCCTTCTCCTTGGCCTCGGCGATGGCGCGGGCCTCCTCGGCGCGGTGCCGTTCCACGGCGAGCGCGGCGATCCGGGCGAACGCGGAGCTCAGCGCGAGGTCGGAGGGCTGCGGGGCGCGCGGGGTGCGGTGGTACATCGCGAAGGTGCCGAGCAGGCGGCCGGTGGAGGAGATGATCGGGGTGGACCAGCAGGCGGCGAGCCCGGCGCGGTGGGCGAGGTCGCGGTAGTCGACCCAGGAGGGGTCGGTGGCGATGTCGGTGGCGACGACGGGCCGGCGCCGGTGCGCGGCCGTGCCGCACGAGCCCATGCCCTCGCCGGTGGGCAGGCCGTCGATGGCCTCGTTGTAGAAGTCGGGCAGGCCGGGCGCGGCACCGTGCCGCAGGTGCAGGCCGTCGGGGTCGGCGAGCAGCACGGAGGCGATCACCCCGGGTGACAGCTCCTCGATGGTGCGGGTCATGCCGGCCAGGACCTCGTGCACGGGGGCGTCGCGGGCGATCTGCTCCAGCAGGGCGCGCTGTTCGGCGGCGAGCGCCTGGGCGTGCCGGACGGGCGTGATGTCCACGCCGAGCAGCCGTACGCCGCACACCTGCCGGCTGCCGTGGCGGTGGCGGGGTTCGACAGTGAGGTCGAAGTACGCCTCGTGGCTGTGGCCGCCCGCGTCGAGGCGGACCAGGATGTCCTGGCCGGAGTAGGGGCGGCCGGTGCGGTAGACGTCGTCCAGGAGCGCGGTCAGGCCCTGCTCGGCGAGTTCGGGCACGCTGTGGGCGAGCGGGCGGCCGAGGGCGGCGGCGTCGGTGCCCAGGATGTCGTGGAAGGCGGGGTTAGCGCTGCGCAGGAGGTGCGCGGGGCCGTCGAACTGCGCGAAGACGGCGGTGGAGCGGCCGAACGGGTGGTCCGGTTCGGCGGTGTGGTCGTCGGCCGCTGCGGCGGCGCGGGCGCCGGGGGCTTTCATCGGCGTCGGCTCCCCTCGCTGAGGCGCACGCGCGGGAGGGCCGCGCGCTGGTTCTTACTGTCGCATGAATGTCGTATTGCCGTAAATGTCTGGTTCATGGCGGCCGGGTGCGCCGCGGCGCGGCTGCGCGCGGGAAACCGGCGACCCCGCGCGGAAAACGGGCGGCGCCGGGCGGACCGGCGCTGTTACCGTCGGGGCATGAAGGTCACGCCGCTCACCACCACCGCGACCGCGCGAGCGACCAGCTCGCCGGTTGCCGCCGCCTGACCTCACCCCTCTCCCCCGGCGACCGGAAAACGGTCCGCCGGTGCGCGCGGCGCGCGCTCCTTTCCCGCTTCGGCACTCCTGCCCAGGGCCTCCGGCGGCCGTTCGACCGGCCACCCGAGCCCGAAAGGCGCACCGCCATGGACAGCGAGCAGACCGTCCGCACCTTCCTCGACTTCTTCCGCGACCGCGGCCACCACATCCTGCCCGGCGCCGGCCTGGTGCGGCCGCCCGGCGACCCGGTGCTCTTCACCACCTCCGGCATGCACCCGCTCACCGACTACCTCACCGGCCGCCCGCACCCGGCCGGCCGCCGGCTGGCCGACGTGCAGCGCTGCCTGCGCACCACCGACCTCGACGAGGTCGGCGACCCCACCCACCTCACCGCCTTCCAGATGCTCGGCTCCTGGTCGCTGGGCGACTACGACAGCACCCGCAGCGTCACCTGGGCCTACGAACTGCTGGTCGACGGCTACGGCATCCCACCCGCCCGCCTGCACGCCACCGTCTTCGGCGGCGACACCGGCCGCCCCGGCGACGCCCTCGGGCCCGACACCGCCACCGAGCGCGCCTGGGGCGGGCTGGGGGTGCCGGTGGAGCGCCTGGGCCCGGACAACTGGTGGACCAACGGCCCCACCGGGCCCTGCGGCCCGGACTCGGAGATCTTCGTGTGGACCGGCGGCGGCGATCCGGCCGGCACCCCCGGCACCGACCCGCGCTGGGTGGAGGTGTGGAACCACGTCTCCATGTGCTGGCAGCGCCGCGCCGACGGCTCCCTCCACCGGCTGCCGCGCGGCAGCGTGGACACCGGCATGGGCCTGGAGCGGCTGGTGACCATCCTCCAGGGCAAGCCCTCGGTCTACGACTCGGACGTCTTCGACGCCTGGCGCGAGGTGCTGCCCGGGCTGTGGGAGGGCGACCCGGCCACCCACCGAGTCACCGCCGACCACCTGCGCTCGGCCGCCGTCCTGGTCGCCGACGGGGTACGGCCGGCCGCCACCGGGCACGGCTACGTCCTGCGGCGGCTGGTCCGCCGGGTGCTGGCCGTGCTGTGGCGCGAGGACCCGGACCGTACGCTCGCCGACCTCCCGCCGGAGCCGGTCGAGGTCTCGCTGCGCCACTTCGGGCTGCGCTCGGACCGGGTGCGCGAGGTGCTCCTCGACGAGGAGCGGCGGTTCGCCGCGCAGCTGGTGCGGGGCCGGCGGGTGCTGTCGCAGGGCCGCTTCACCGGCCGGCTCGGCGAGGACGACTACGCCTACCTGCACGACACGCACGGCCTGCCGCGGGACCTGGTCGACGCACTGCGCGCCGAGCGCTGAGCGGGCTCGCCGGAGCCCGGGGCCGCCGGGTCGCGGCAGCACGGCGCCCCCGCCGCGGAGGTCTCCGCTGCGGGGGCGCCGTATGCCTGGAGGTCAGGCGGAGGTCGGTGCCACAGGGTGCGCCGGTGTCACGCGGCGGCCGGGACGGTGCCCGACTCGGTGATGACGACCTTCGCGCTGGGGGCGCCGCTGCCCGAGCCCTTGCTCTCGATCTTCTTGACCAGGTCCTGGCCCTCGACGACCTCGCCGAACACGACGTGCTTGCCGTCCAGCCACGAGGTCACCACGGTGGTCACGAAGAACTGCGACCCGTTGGTGTTCGGGCCGGCGTTCGCCATGGAGAGCAGGAACGGGCGGTCGTGGCGGAGCTGGAAGCTCTCGTCCTCGAACTTGTTGCCGTAGATGCTCTTGCCACCGCGGCCGTCACCGCTGGTGAAGTCACCGCCCTGGAGCATGAAGTCGGGGATGACGCGGTGGAAGGCGGAGCCCGCGTAGCCGAAGCCGTGCTCGCCGGTGGCCAGCTCACGGAAGTTGCGGGCGGTCTTCGGCACCACGTCGTCGAACAGGCGGAAGACGATGCGCCCGGCGGGCGCGCCGTCGATGGAGATGTCGAAGTAGACGTTGTCCTTGTTGTCCATGGGCTCCATCCTGACATCCCTGACCGGCGCCCGAGCACAGGGGGCGGTCGAACGCCGGGGCGTTTCCGTCACCTTCCGGACGATCCCGGCCGGTCCCCCGCCGGCGGTGCGCCTCACGCCAGCGCGGTCGACTCCCGCGGCACGAGGTGGCAGTCGATGCGGTGGATTCCCGGCGGCACGTCCTCCTCGATGGAGGCCAGCAGCAGTTGGGCCGCGGTCCGGCCGACCTCCGTGAGGCTCATGTCCACCGACGACAGCTGCGGGCGGCTCGCCTCGACCATGACGTCCCAGTTGTCGAAGCCCACCACCCCGACGTCCTGCGGGACGCGCACCTCGTTCTCCCGCAGGACGTCGAGCACGCCGCGGGCGATCTGGTCGCTGCCGCACGCGATGCCGTCGAACTCCTCACCCGCGCGCAGCAGCTGGATCGCGGCCTGCCGGCCCCAGCCCTCGGTCCAGTGCCCGAGCAGCGGTTCGTGCACCAGCCGCCCGCCCGCGCCGGCCAGCACCTCCTGGGTACCGGCCAGCCGGACCTTCGTGGCGACGTCCCGGCCCGGACCCGAGATGAACGCGATCCGCCGGCGGCCGGTGGCGACGAGGTGCCGGGCCGCGCTCCGCGCGCCCTCCGCGTCGTCGGGGACGACCGAGACGTCCTTGCCGCGGGTCGACCACTCCAACGCGTAGACCACCGGGACCGGCAGGTCCGCGCCGATCGGCTCGCGCGGCGAGGCGCCGCTGCCGACGACCAGGATGCCGTCCACCCGGCGGCGCAGCAGCGACTCGGCGAAGAACTGCTCCCGGATCGGGTCCCCGCGCCCGTCGCACAGCAGCAGGGCGACCTCCCGCTCGGCCAGCGCCTCGATCACGCCCAGCAGCACCGGCACCGCCAGCCGCCCGAAGGTGTCGCCGGCGATCACCCCGACCATGTCGGTCCTGCCGGTGTACAGGCTCGTCGCCAACTGGCTGCTCTGGTACTTCAGCGCCTCGGCGGCCTGGAGCACCCGCTGACGGGTCTCATGGCGCACGGCCCCCTTGCCGGAGAGGGCCTTGGAGACGGTGCTGATCGACACGCCGGCCCGCTCGGCGACGTCCCTGACCGTCGCCTTGCGCGGCCGCGCGCTCTCCTTGTTTTCCTCGCTCACGGATACACGGTACCTGACGGAGGAAAAGTTTTCCGCTCTCCCCGCGCCCGCCGACCGACGCCCTCCGGTGACACGATCTGGCACGAATACGGCTGATTTCAGGGGTGCTTGACGGCGTAGCGGCTGGTCACAGCAGCCGTTGGTGGACCTTCTCCTTCGAGTCTGCTTGCTGCCGACCAAGTCATTGCCAGCAAGTTTCGGGTGGGTTATGTTCAGAAACGGAAACCGGTTGCCGTCACGTGGCCGGCGCCACTTCTCCGCCTGCGGCCGCGCACTGGCTCCCCCAGCGCCTCCGCGCCTCCCCCCGCCCTTCCCATCTCCTGACCCCCGCCCCCGGCGCGGCGCCGGGCGCGCACCGCCGCGCCGGGGGGCTACTCACGACGAGGTTGGCCATGAACGGACACACAAGAACGGCAATGAGACTGGCGGCCGTCGCCGTCGCCGCGGTGCTCACCGCGACCGGGTGCGGCGCGAGTTCGGGCGGCGGCTCCCCGTCGCCGTCGTCGGTGAAGGCGAAGGACACCGGGGCGAAGCTCAAGCTCTGGGTCCGCCCGGGCAACGAGGCCGTGACCGACGCCGTGGTCAAGGCGTACAACGCCACCCACAAGAACCAGGTCGAGATCACCCATGTCCCGGCCGACCAGTACATGACGAAGTTCGCCGCGGCGGCGCAGTCCGGCGCACTGCCGGACATCCTGGCCACCGACGTGGTCTACATGCCGCAGGTGGTCAGCACCGGCGCCGTGCTCGACCTGTCCGGCCTGCTCAAGGCGGACGGCGCCGCCGGCCACCTCGCACCGGCGCACACCGAGGCGGCCACCAAGGACGGCAAGGTCTACGGCGTCCCCTATGTCGCCGACACCTCGCTCTACCTCTACAACAAGACCCTCTTCAAGCAGGCCGGGCTCGACCCGGACAAGCCGCCGACCACCTGGGCCGGCATCACCGCCGCCGCCGACGCGATCACCCGGCTCGGCCACGGCGACAAGGGCTTCTACCTCTCGGGCAACGCCCCGAGCACGCTCGCCTACGACGTCTCACCGCTCATCTGGGCCCAGCAGGGCGAAGTCGTGGGTTCTAATGAATCGTTTCAGTTCAACAACGCCCCCACCCGGAACGCGCTGAAGTTCCTCCAGACGCTCTACCAGCACGGCGACATCCCCCAGACCGCCAAGACCGACACCGGCGACGGCTTCTTCTCGGTCTTCGCCTCCGGCAAGATCGGCATCGACTTCGCGGGCGGCAACGGCGTCAACACCACCGCCATCGACGCGAAGTCCAAGGGCTTCACCTTCGGCCTCGCGCCGATACCCGGCCCGACCGCAGGCCAGCTCGGCACGTTCTCCGGCGGCGACGCCGCGTCCATCTCCGCGTCGTCCAAGCACGTCGACGAGGCATGGGACTTCATCGACTGGCTGGTGTCGAAGAAGACCCAGCAGGACGTCTACCTCAAGCTGCCCGCCCTGCCGGTCCGCACCGACGTGCAGGTGCCCGGCTCACTCGGGGAGCAGTTCGCCGTGCCCGCGTCACTGGTCCCGCACGGCCGGGTGGTCGCGTCGCCGTACTACAACGACGTCGTCGCCGACCCGCAGGGGCCCTGGCTGACGATGATCCGCTCGGTGGTCTTCGACGGGGCCGATCCCGCGGCCGCCGCCAGGACCGCGCAGTCCGCCGCCGACGCGCTGACCCACCAGTAGCGGGAGGCAGTCGCCATGGCCACCACCGCCACCCTCCCGCGCCCCGCGCGCCTTGCACGCCTTTCGCGAAAGCCCGGCGCACAGCCGCCCGGACGCCGGCGCGGGGAGAACCTGCAGGGCTGGGCGCTCGCCGCACCGAGCGCCGTGATCATCGGCCTATTCTTCGTGCTGCCGTTCGGCCTGATGATCTGGATGTCGTTCTTCCACTGGCCCGCGTTCGGGGCGCACACCCCGGCGGGCACGTCCAACTACAGCCAGGCGCTGTCCTCCGGGCAGTTCTGGCACGCGGTCCGGTTCACCGCCGAGTACACCGCCGTCACCTCGGTGATCGGCATCGCGGTGTCGCTGGCGCTGGCGCTGCTGGTCCGGCCGAGGTTCCCCGGGCGCACCGCGGTGCGGGCCCTGCTGTTCGCGCCGGTCACCATCGGCTTCGCGCCGGCCGGCCTGCTGTGGCTGTCGATGAGCAACGCGCGCACCGGCGTGCTGCCGTACCTCGCGCAGCACCTCGGGCTGTCCGCCGGCGGTTCCGACTGGTACGCACACCCGTCCACGACGCTCGCCGTGGTGGTCGTCATGACGGTGTGGAAGACGGTCGGCCTGGCCATGCTGGTGCTGCTGATGGGCATGGACTCGATCCCCGACGAGATCTACGAGGCGGCCCGGCTGGACGGCGCGGGCCCGGTCCGCGTGCTGAAGGACATCACGCTGCCGCTGATCAGGAAGCCGCTGTCGCTGGTCGTGCTGCTCACCGTCACCACGACGTTCCTCGGCTTCGACCAGTTCTACACGATGACCAAGGGCGGCCCCGACGGCTCGACCCTGACGGTCGTCTACTACCTCTACAAGTCCGCCTTCCTGAGCTTCCAGCGCGGCTACGCCGCCGCGGTGGCCGTGGTGGTGGTCGCGGTGATGGCCGGGATCTCCGTGCTCCAGGTCCGGCTGCAACGCGGAAAGGGCTGACCGCCATGGTGATGTCCGAGGCGGCGCGAGCGCGCCGCTCCCCCGTCGCGGTGCGCGAGCGCAGCCGCAACCCGGTACGGATCGTGCTCGCGGCGGTGCTGGCGCTGCTCTTCGCGTTCCCGATCGTGTGGACCACGGTGGGCGGGTTCAAGTCCGCCGCGGAGGCGAACGCCTGGCCGCCGAAGTGGTGGCCGGCACACTGGACGGTGGCGAACTTCGCCAAGCTGGACAGCTCCGGCACGTCGCTGGGCACGTACGTGCTCAACTCGCTCACGGTGACGCTGATGACGGTGCTGATCACCACGGCTGTCGCGGTGCCGGCCGGCTACGCCTTCGCCCGCTACCGCTTCCGGGGCAAGAAGGCGCTGTTCGGGCTCACCGTCGGCATGCTGCTGGTGCCCTACCCGGCGCTGCTGGTCTCGCTGTTCACCGTGATGATCTGGCTGGGGCTGACCAACTCGCTGCTGGGCCTGGCGCTGGTGTACGCCACCTTCCAGATGCCGTTCGCCGTCTACATGATGCGCAACTCCTTCGAGAGCGTGCCGGAGGAGATCGGCGACGCGGCCGAGATCGACGGCTGCTCGAAGCTGAGCGCGCTGCCCCGGGTGATGCTGCCGCTGGTCAGGCCGGGCGTGGTGACGGTCGCGCTGTTCGCCTTCCTGGCCGGCTGGAACGAGTTCCTGGCCGCGCTGGTGCTGCTGAACGACAACTCCAGCTTCACGCTGCCGGTGGCCCTGGTGAACGCGCAGAACGGCCCGCTCAACACCATCGACTGGGGGGCGCTGCAAGCCGGGATCACGGTGACCATGCTGCCCTGCGTCGTGTTGTTCATGCTGCTCCAGCGCTACTACGTCTCCGGCCTGATGGCCGGGACCGGGAAGTGAGCCCGGCCGCCGGTCCGGGCGCGGAACCGCCCGCCGGCGCGCCGTATGAACGCTCACATCGATGCCCGGGCAGGCGCCCGCCCCAGGCGGCGCCCGGCCCGGTGCGCCCGCAGAGAGAATCGGGAACCCCCATGTCCACGCAGTCCGCCGAATATCCCATCGACCGCATCGCCACCCCGTGCCGCGACGAACGCCTGGTCGTCGCCCCCTCGTTCACCGAGGGCACCTTCGACAGCCACGCCGTGGACTGCCCGTTCGTGTTCTCCCGGGACGGGCGGCAGGGCATGACCTACGTCGGCTGGGACGGTGTCGGCTACCAGACCGCGCTGGCCTGGAACGACGCCGAGCACGGCTGGGGCCCCGGCCGGGTGGTGCTGGCCCGCGACGCGTCGGACCCGCTGCGCCGCTACAACGCGGCCCTGACGTCGATCGCCCGCGACAACGACCTGTGGTCGGCCGGAGAACTGCGCGACTTCGACGGGTGGCACTACGGCACCTTCCACGCCTACCCGGCGGCCGGCTACGAGGCCGGCCCCGCCTCGATCGGCTTCGTCCGCAGCCGCGACCTGCTGCACTGGGAGCAGACCGGCGCCGTACTGGACCCCCGCGACGGCGGCGCCTGGGAGCGCGGCGGGCTGTACAAGTCCTGGCTGCTGGAGCACGAGGGGCTCTTCTACACCTTCTACAACGCCAAGGACCGCGACCAGTGGCCGTGGACCGAGCAGACCGGCCTGGCGGTCTCGAGCGACCTGGCGCACTGGACCCGCCATGACGCGAACCCCGTGCTGAGCGTGGGCGGTCCGGGATCGTTCGACGAGCTCTTCGCCTCGGACCCTTGCGTGCTGCGCGACGGGGACTTCTGGATCATGTTCTACTTCGGCCTGGCCGAGGACGGGCACGCCCGCGAGGGCTTCGCCACCTCGCGCGACCTGCGGACCTGGGTGAAGTCCAAGGAGATCCTGCTCGACGTCGGCCCGGCCGGCTCCATCGACTCCCTGCACACCCACAAGCCCGCCGTCATGAGCTGGAACGGACGGCTGGAGCACTACTACTGCGCCGTCACCCACCGCGACCCGGTCCGGCTGGGCGGCTACGCGCAGCGCGAGATGCGCGGCATCACCCGCGCCACCGGCGCCGGCACCCCGCCGCCGAACACCGACAGGAGCCCCGCATGAGAAGGACCGCACGCACCCCACGCACCGAACGGGCCCCACGCGCCCCACGAGGCGCGGCCACCGCGGAGGACCGGAGAACCGGAAGAGCGGGGCCCCGGGCCGAAGGGGCCTGGCGCACCGCGGCCGGCCGAGTGGTGCTGACCTTCGGGCTGCTCGTCGGCTCCCTGCTGAGCGGCCTGCTGGCCGCACCGCAGCACGCCGCCGCGGCCCAGGCGTCCGTCGTCGTCGACAAGGCGGCCCGGACCGTCACCATGACCGACGGCGGTTTCCGCATGGTGTACTCCTACGGCGGCAGGTCGGTCGTCACCTCCTTCACCATGGGCGGCACGCAGTTGCTGGACGCCGGCATCTACAGCTCGGTCCGGCTCGGCGCCGACGGCTCCGAACTGACCAGCACGGCGCTGGCCGCCGACCCGTCGGTCACGGTGCACGGCCGCAGCGTCACCGCGTCCTTCACCATGGCGAACGCGCGGGTCGCGCTGGAGGAGACCTGGCGGTTCGACCTGACCGGGGCCGGGATCGAGCTCAGCTCCAGCCGCGGCTACGACTGGCTGGACACCTCCGACCGGTCCGTGCGCCACAACGGCCAGCTCACCTTCGGCTGGGCCCGGGTGTGGGACAACATCCGGCGGCCCCAGGATGGCGGCGACCTGCCCCTCGGCAACGCCTACACCGGGCAGAACTCGTTCTTCCTCTCCCAGAACCTGGACCGCTACGGCGTCGAGGAGTCCGACTTCACGATGCTGCGCGGCTCCACCCGGCAGGCGCTGAGCGTGACGGCGACCGGCAACCGCAACATCGCCACCGAGTTCTCCTACACCGGCGACGGCAACACCTACCAGGAGACGGAGCTGTCCACCTCACCCACCTGGAACTACACCGCGGGCAGCGCGGCCAGCGGCCTGGTCTACGGCGGCCACAGCTCCAACGGCACCGACGCGTACGTCTTCGCGCCCGTCACCACCTCCCCGTCGCAGCGCGACACCGTCAGCTACACCTTCGCCGCGGACGACTACGCCCGCTACTACTCGCTGGGCGGCACCATCAAGGGCGTCGCCGACACCGCCGCCCTGACCTCGCTGCTCAACGACTTCGGCCGCTCCGGCGTGATCGACAAGAACTTCGGCATGTCCACCGTCGGGCTGCGCAATCCCGGTGTGGGGCCGTACGACATGGTGTACGCCGACCGGACCGTGCAGGGCTACTACGACCCGGCCATGACCGCCTCGCAGCAGCGCCTGCTGACGTACTTCCGCGACACCGCGCAGTCCTCCTCCGGCCACATGGCCGGCCGCACCTACCACCTGGACCACCCGTGGGGCGACGGCAGCCTGTACGACGCGGACCCGTCGTACGCCTCGGCCGTCGCGGACATGTACCAGTACTCGCCGGACCGGACGTGGCTCACCTCGATGCGCTCGTCGGTGGAGCGGTCCCTGGCCTTCATGGTCGACCAGCAGTACGACCCGGTAGACGGCCTCTTCCACAACGACCTGACCAGCAGCGCGTCGAAGAAGGGCATCCGCGAGTGGAACGACGCGCAGTACGTGTCGTACGAGAGCGGCTACGTCAACGAGTTGATGTACCAGGCCCTGGTGCAGTGGTCCGGGCTGGAGAAGGACGTCTTCCACGACACCGCGCAGGCGGATGAGTACGCCTCGATCGCCGCGAAGCTGAAGTCCCGGTTCAACCGGGACGACACCGACGGCGGCCTGTGGGACCCCGGGACGGGCATGTTCGCGTACTGGCGCAACGCCGACGGCACCGTGCAGGGCAAGGTGCAGCAGACCCAGATCAACCTCCAGGCGGTCTACTTCGGGCTGGTCGACCTCCAGCGCGGCCGGCAGATCCTCGACGGCATCGACACCCAGATGCGCCGCTACGGCCTGACCATGCTGCCGGAGAACTTCATCGCGCTGAACCGCGACACCGAGAGCTCGCACGGCAACGGGTTCGAGACCGGGCTGGAGAACGGCGCGATCTACCCGATGATGACCGAGGAGTACATGCGCGCCGCCGCCGTGCTCGGCGAGCGCTCGCGGTCGCTGACGTACCTCGACAACACGCTGGAGCGCTACACGCAGGACGGCTTCGACGGATGGAGCCGGCTGACGTGGTTCCTCACCGCGCGGGCCGGCGGGCAGGAGGCGTGGTTCCCGGCGAACGCCAACGGCGCCACCGGCCTGTACAGCGACGTGCTCGGCATCCAGCCGACCGCCGCGGGCGTCACCGTGGCACCGAACATCCCGTCCGCGATGAACGGCACCACGGTCTCCCGGACCATCCACAGCGCCGACCGGCTCTCGGTCACCTACCACGACGAGTTGAGCGAGACCGTCGACTACAGCGCCGCCCGGCAGCCGGTCACCCTCCAGTGGTCCGGGCAGACCCCGCACGCCACCTACACGGTCACCGACAACCACGGCAGCCACCGCGCGACCGCCGACGACCTCGGCACGGTGCGCTACACCTACACCGGCGCCGGCGCGCACACCGTGACCCTGACCCGCGGCAGCGCCGCCGGCTACGTGCTGACCACCCCGCCGACCCCTGACGACCTGGCAGCCCACCAGCCCGTCACCGCCACCAGCAGCATCGAGGACGGCAACTACGGCGCGGCGACCGCGGTGGACGCGCAGCCGTTCAGCGTCGCCGGCTCCTTCGGCTGGGCGAGCGACTCCGACCAGGCGGAGAACCACACCGAGTCGCTGACCGTGGACCTGGGCAGGACGACGTCCGTCGGCAGCGTCACCCTGTGGCCGAAGAACTTCGACCAGACACTGGTGGGCAGCGACTTCCCGATCGACTTCACGATCGACGTCTCGACGGACGGCACGCACTGGACCACGGCGGTGGCGAAGACCGGTTACCCGAAGCCGGTCGACGGCTCCCCGCAGGCGTTCGCCTTCGGCCCGCAGAGCGCGCGCTACGTCCGCGTGCAGGGCACCGACCTGCGGGCGGACGAGAGCGGCGCGTACCAGATGCAGCTGGCAGAGGTCCAGGTCTACGCACCCTGACCCCTTCGCACCCTGACGCCGGACCGGCCCGCGTCCTCCCCCGAGGTGCCCCGCACACCGGGTGAGGACGCGGGGCCGCGCCCGTCGCGTCACCCGCACGGACATCCCCGCGGCACGCCCCACCGGGCTCCGCGCGCGGCGTAAATGAAACGATTCACACCAGAAGGAGAACGCCATGCCCGGACCCGAGTCCGACCCGCGGCGCCACACGCCAGGAGAGGTCCGCGACGACACCCGGCAGGACGCCGGGGCCGCCGGTACCAGCCGCCGGCAGTTCCTGCTGCTGGGCGGCGGGACGATCGGCGCCCTCGGCCTGAGCGCGGCGGGCGTGTCGAGCGCCGCCGCGGACGCCGCCAAGGGGGCGCCCGCGGCCGCCGCCCGAGGCGTCACCCCCCTCGGCCTGCGGGCCGCGGCGATGACCGATCCGCTCGGCATCGACGTCGAACGCCCCACCCTCAGCTGGCGGTTGGGCCTGCCGGCCGGCGCCGCGCCCACCGCGGCCGCGGTGCGGCAGAAGGCGTACCAGGTACAGGTCGCCACCAGCGCCGCCGCGCTCGGCCGGGGGCGCCCGGACCTGTGGGACAGCGGCCGGGTGAGCGGCGCGCGCACCTTCTCGGTCCCCTACGGCGGCAAGCCGGTCCCGGCCCGTACCCAGGCGTTCTGGCGGGTGCGGGTGTGGGACGAGCAGGGCGGCGCGACGGCGTGGAGCGCGCCCGCGGTGTGGGAGACCGGCCTGCTCGACGCCGGCGACTGGGCGGCGCGGTGGATCGGCAACACCGAGTGGGAGCAGCCCTACGGCGTCACCGCGCAGCTGGCGGCACCCCGGACCGCGCGCTATGTCCGGGTGACCGTCACCGACCTGGGCCGTCCCGCGTCGGCGCTCGACGACACCGCCCACTGGAAGCCGCAGTTGCAGATATCCGAGATCGCCGTGCGGGACTCCGCCCGCCCCGGCGTGGACCTGGCGCACGGCGCGCCCGTCACCGCGTCCGACACCCTGACCGTGCCCGGGCAGTGGGCTCCGGAGTACCTCACCGACGGCAAGCTCACCTCGACGCAGGCGCCGTACGGCTACCAGAGCAGTGTCCGGTCCGACACCGATATCTCCGACGACCCGGTGGTGCTCACGCTCGACCTGGGCTCGGCCGTCACGTTCGACTCGGTGGTGGTCTACCAGCGCTGGGACGCGCCCAGCCAGTGGGGCATGACCCCGGACTACCCCAGGACGTTCAGCGTCTCGGCCGCCGACGACCCGGCCGGGCCCTTCACCGGCGTCGCCGACGTGAAGAAGGACGACAAGCCCTACCCGCCCTCCAGCATGCACGACGCGCCGGCCGCACTGCCGCTGTTCGCCAAGGACTTCACCGTCTCCGGCGAGGTGGCAAGGGCCCGGCTGTACATCTCCGCGGCCGGCATCCACGCCGCCACCGTCAACGGCCGCGCCGCGGGCACCGCGGTCCTCGAACCGCCGAACACCAACGTCCTGGCCGAGGTGCCGTACGCCACGTACGACGTCACGAAGCTGCTGGCGAGCGGCCGCAACACCGTGGGCGTGGAGATCGGCAACGGCATGTGGGACGTCTTCAACACCCTCGACAACCCCAGCCGCTACATCAAGGCCACCGCCGGTTTCGGGCCGCCGCGGCTGATCGCCCAGCTGGAGATCCGCTACACCGACGGCCGCAGCCACACCGTGGCCACCGACGGCAGCTGGCTGACCGCGCTCGGCCCGACCACGTTCAGCAACTGGTACGGCGGCGAGGACTTCGACGCCCGCCGCGTGCAGCCCCGCTGGGACCACCCCGAAGGCGACCGCCGCGCCTGGCAGCAGGCGGCCGTCACCGCCCCGCCCGCGCCGGGCACCGCCCTGGTGGGACGGCTCGCCCCGCCCGTCGAGATCGTCGACGTGCACCCCGCCGTCGCGATCACCTCGCCCTCCGAGGGCGTGTACGTCATCGACTTCGCGACCAACAGCGCGGGCTGGCAGCAACTGCGGATGAGCGGCCCGGCCGGGACCACGGTGACGATGCTGCCCGGCGAGAAGCTGACCGCGGCCGGCACGGTCGACCAGTCGACCACCGGCAAACCGATCTACGACACCTACGTGACGGCCGGCGCGGGCGAGGAGATCTGGCAGCCGCGCTTCGTCTACCACGGTTTCCGCTACCTGGAGGTGCGGGGCCTGCCCCGGGCCCCCTCGCTCGGTGACGCCAAGACCCTCGTCCTGCGCACCGCCAACCCCGAGGCGGGCTCCTTCACCTGCTCCGACGACCTGCTCAACAGCATCCACACCATCATCGACCGGTCCGTGCAGAGCAACATGTACTCGGTGTTCACCGACTGCCCGCACCGCGAGAAGCTCGGCTGGCTGGACCAGACCGGCCTGGCCCTCGGCGCCGCCACCCGCAACTACGACATCGAGGCGTACGGCCGCAAGCTCGTGCGCGACATGATCGAGGCGCAGGCCCCCGACGGGATGGTGCCCACCACCGCACCGGAGATCGCCCTGTTCGCCGGCGCCTACCGCTACGACGCCAACTGGGGCGGCTCCATCGTCCTGGTGCCGTGGCAGCTGTACCGCGCCTACGGCGACACCTCGACCCTGCGCTCCACCTACCCGGCGATGAAGCGCTACCTGGACTACCTCGGCGGACTCGCCTCGGGAGACCTGCTCGACGGCGGCCTCGGCGACTGGGAGTCGGTGGAGACCACCACCCCGACCAAGGTGGTGCAGACCTACGCCTACAAGCGGCTGGCCACGACGCTGGCCCACATCGCCGGCGTCCTGGGCGAGAGAAGCGACGCGAAGCGGTACGACGCGCTGGCCGCCCGGATCACCGCCGCCTTCAACGCCGCCTACCTCGACGCGGCCGGCGCCACCTACGCGTCGGGCAGCCAGGCCTGCAACGCGCTGGCGCTCGACGCCGGCTTCGTGCCGGCGGCGCGGTCGGCGGCGGTGCTGGCCACGCTGATCGCCGCCATCCGCGCCGCGGGCAACCACCTGGAGGTCGGCGAGGTCGGCCTGCCCGCGGCCCTGCGGGTGCTGGCCGGCGCCGGCCGGCACGACGTCATCTGGGACATCGCCACCCAGACCACCTACCCCAGCTACGGGCACATGGTGGCCACCGGCTCGACGTCACTGGCCGAGTCGTGGGGCGGCATGGGCACCAGCGCCTCGCAGAACCACTGGATGCTCGGCGCGCTGGAGGAGTGGTTCACCGCGGGGCTCGGCGGCATCACCCAGACCGCCGACTCGGTGGCCTTCTCCGAACTCGCACTGGCCCCGGCGGTCGTCGGCAACCTCACCACGGTCGACGCCACCTACGACACTCCGCACGGCCGCGTCGCCAGCTCCTGGCGGCGCTCGGGCACGTCCCTGTCGCTGGCGGTGTCCGTGCCGCCCAACACCAGCGCCACCGTGGCGGTGCCGCTCGCCCCGGCCGGCGGGGCGAAGGCCGTCGTGACGCCGTCGCGCGGCGCGGTGCTGGTGCGCCGCGACGCCGACACGGCGGTGTACCGCGTCGGCACGGGCGCGTGGTCCTTCCGGGCCGCACGGCCGTGAACTGACGCCCCCGCCCGGCGCCCCCGCGGCCCGCGAAAGGCGCCGGTGACGCGGCCGGGGGGGCGGCGGTGGGCAGCGCGGCGGGTCCGGGGCCTGTCGCGCACACGGGAACACTCCTGCGGCGGACGGGTCGGCAGGCGCTCCGGCCCCGCGGTGACGACCGGCGCCAGGGGCGGCGGCCGTGCTCAGCGGTTGACGGCGTCGACCTCTGCCCGCGCGGCCGCCACGATCTCCGGGTCGGTGACGAAGTGGGTGTCGGTGCCGGCCGAGCCGCTCGCCGGACCCATCGGCACCCACGTCCCACCCCGCCGGGCGGGCGCGGCCCGCTTCGCCGACAGGTGGACCGCCGCCGCACCGGTGGCCGCCAGCGCTGCCACGTCACCGGGTCCGACGCCCGCGCCGGCCATCACCTCGGTGGCGGGGACGGCCGCGGCGATCGCGGCGATCGTCCCGGCCCCGGCCGGCGCGGTCACCGCCCCGCCCGAGGTCAGGATGCGGGTGGCGCCCAGCGAGGCCGCCAGGACGGCCGTGGCCACCGGGTCGGCCGCCTGGTCGATCGCCCGGTGCACGGTCACCCCGACCGGGCGGCCGGCCGCGCTCCCCGCTTCGGCTGCCGCGTCCAGCAGCCTTCGCATCGCCCCGGTGTCCAGGGCACCGGCCGAGGTCAGCGCGCCGACCACCACGCCCGCCGCACCCGCGGCCACCGCCTCGCGCACCTCGGCGGCCATGAGCGCCACCTCCTCCGCGTCGTACACGAAGTCGCCCGGGCGGCAGCGGACCAGGACGTGCACCGGGGGGCCGACCGCGCACGCCGCCGCGACCAGCGCGCCCGACGGAGTCACTCCGCCCAGTTCCAGGGCCGAGCACAGCTCCACCCGATCGGCCCCCGCCTGCCTCGCGACCCGGGCGCCGGCGGGGCTCGCCACGGCGATCTCCAGTTGCAGACGCCGCGCCGAGCTCACTCGTCGCCCCCGGTCAGCGGCTCGTCCGAGGGCGCGATCAGGCGGGCGGTGAGGTCCGGCGCGGCCATGTCCGGGTCGAAGGGGAACATCGGACGGCGGATGCGGTGGTGGCCCAACCGCACCAGGTCCTGGTCGACACCGCCGGGGGTGAGCGCCATCTTCCAGTCCGCGGCCATCGCGAACAGCTCGGGTTCGAGGTAGCCGATCTTGACGATGACGATGTCCGCGCCGCGCGGGTCGAGCGCCAGGTCGGTGAAGTCGTGCTCGTGGTGGTAGGGCTTGCGCAGTTCCGTGAGGATCACGAAGACGCTGCCGACCCGCAGCACCACCTCGGTCCGCGCGTCCCGGTCGCCGTCCCGCACGGCGTGCACGACGCCCGTCATCGTCAGCGGTCCCTCGTGCCGGTCGTCGACCTCGGCGCCCGCCGTCACCGTCACGGTCGCGCCGACTCCTGCCTGCCGGGCCCGCGCCACCGCCGCCGGGCCGGGCACGGAGGCGTACAGGACCGTCGGGCCGCCGGCGTCGCGGAACTCCGGCCGGGCCAGCACCCGGGCCAGTCCCCAGGTCACGTCGCCCGCCCCGCCGGCCGTGGGGTTGTCGCCGGTGTCGCTGACGAAGTACGGCCGCCGTGCCGAGAACAGCGCCTGGTCCAGGCACTCGTCCAGCGTTCCGGTCGGCGCGACGAACCCGAACTCCCTGCGGCGGTCCCAGAACCCCCGGGCCAGGCGCTCCGCGCCCGCGGCGACGGCGTCCCGCGAGGGACCGGTGACGACCACCGCCGCGCGGTTGCGGGGCTCGTCGGCCCACGCGTAGCCGACCCAGATCGCCGCGTCGGTGACGCCGTCGAGCGCCTCCACCTCGGCGACCGCGGCGTAGACGCTTCTGGCCGGCTCGATCCGGGTCGAGGTCTGCTCGCCGGCCAGCAGCACCGGCACCGGCACCCACGCCTTGAACGGCCTGGGCGCGCCCGTCACCAGCAGGTCCACCAGGTTGCGGACCGCGCGCTCCTTGGTCTCCATGTGGTCCTCGTGCGGTGCCATCCGGTAGCACGTGATCAGGTCGCTGCGGTGGGCCAGCTCGCGGGAGACGTTGCCGTGCAGGTCCATCGAGGTGGACACGATGACGTCCGGACCGACAGTGGCCCGGATTCGGTCCAGCAGCACCGCCTCGGCGTCGTCGACACCCTCGACGGTCATCGCGCCGTGGATGTCGTACCAGAGGCCGTCCAGCGGCGGCAGGTCCGCGAGGCGGGCGATGAGTTCGTCCGACAGTTCGGCGAAGGCCGCCGCGGTGACGGTGCCGCCCGGCAGCGACTTGCCGACGAGCGCGCCGTGCCATGCGGCCGCCTCCCGCAGCGGCTCGCCCGGTGCGAGGAACGGGTAGCGCTCCAGCACCTGCTCGCCGCGCGACGGGTGGAAGGCGGGGGCCTGGGTGCGGGCGGGCGAGAACGTCGAGGACTCGATGCCGATCCCGGCGATGGCGATGACCGGGCGGGCTACGGGAGTTCGGGAACGCGGCATGGGCTGCTCCTGCGGTGGTCGGGGTCGGGGGTTACGTCGGCGTGGCGGCAGTGGCGGCCGCGCGGCACGCGCGGCCGCCGGTCAGCCGTCGAGGCGCGCCGGGCCGCGCGGGTGGGTCCTGGGCAGAGCACCTGCGCCGGCGGGGACGGCCTCGGTCGCGTCGTGCAGCGCCCGGGCCATGGCGCGTTGCAGGGCGAACAGGCCGGCGCCGAACAGCCCGGCGTCCGCGCCGAGGCTGGCCCGGGCGATGGTCAGGTGCTCGGTGACGAGCGGGTGGCAGCCCTCGTAGAGGCGGCTGCGGACCGCGGCGACGAACGGCTCGAGGGTGGACAGGATGCCGCCGAGGTACACGGCGTCGGGGTTGAAGAAGTTCACGTTCGCGGCGAGGACGGTGCCCAGGTAGCTGCCGGCCTGGCGCACGGCGCCGGTGGCCAGCGGGTCAGAGTCGGACGCCAGCCGCACCACGTCCGCCAGGGACGCGACCGCCGCGCCGCGCTCGCGCAGGATGCGGACCAGGGCCGCTCCGGAGGCGACCGTCTCCAGGCAGCCGGTGTTGCCGCAGGAGCACGGGGTGTCGCCGGCCGCGTCGATCCGGACGTGGGTGATGTCGCCGGCCGCGCCGGTGGCGCCCCGGTAGAGCTTGCCGTCGACGATGATGCCGGTGCCGATCGCGGAGCCGATCTTCACCATGATCGACTGGCGCCGCTCCACGGGCTGGACGGCGTGCTCGCCGACCGCCATGCAGTTGGCGTCGTTCTCCACGGCGGCCGGCACGCCGAACCGGTCCTGCAGCCAGTCGGCGACCGGGAACCTGTTCCAGCCCGGCATCCGTGAGGGCAGCGTGGCGGCCCCGGACTGCACGTCCACCGGCCCGGGCAGCGAGACACCGACACCCCGCAGCCTCCTGCGCCCGTGCCCCTCGGCCAGTGCTTCCAGGGTCTCTGCCAGTTCCGGCAGGGCGACCTCGGGCCCGTCGGCGATGGCGAACGGCACCGTGGAGACGTCCGTCAGCTCCCCGCCGGGCAGCACCACGCCGATGCGTGCGTGCCGTCCGCCGAGGTCGGCGGCGACCGCGAACTCGTCGGTGGCGCCGATCCGCAGGATCTTGCGGGGACGGCCGCCGGTGGACGCGCTGGTGCCGTGCTCGGCGACCAGTCCGCGGCTGACCAACTGGCCGACGGTCAGCGAGATCGTGGACGCCGACGCGCCCAGCCGCTCGGCGAGTTCGGCGCGCGAGGTGCCCTGCCCGGAGGCGATGAGTTCCAGGACGCGCTCGGCGAGCGACGGTGTGCCGGAGGCGCTGTTCCTGTGCGGCGGACTTACGTCGGGCATGGAGAAACTTACTTCCGATTTGACGGTGGACGGCGCCGACAGTACGCCCGGAAGGCTTCCGGAGGAAGGGGCGTCCGCCCTCCGGAGAATCCCGGCCACCGGACCGGAAACCCCGCCACTGCCGGGAAATCGGGCCTCTTCGGTCGATGCGGCGGACCTTTTTTCGAAACAGCAGAAACATACTTGTTATCAACAGGGGTTTGTTTTTTCGACCGGAGACGTCGTTGACTGTTCCGCACCCGCCGGTCCCAGAAGTTTCCGGTATATCCGGTTCCAGCGGTCGTCCACCTGAGGAGAATCATGTTTCCTGTCCGCACGACGGAACGCCGCCGCTGGGCCCTGGTGGCGGGCGCCGCGCTCGCCGCCGGCTCGCTGCTCGCAGGCTGCAACGGAGCGAACGGCTCGTCGTCGTCCGCGTCGTCCGGTTCCATCAACTACGCGCTGCCCGCGAACTTCACGCCGAACTGGATACTGCCGATCGGCACTCCGGCCCACCTCAACACCAACAACGTCTCGATAGCCGCCTCGTTGTGGGAGCCGCTGGTCGCCTACGACGGCTCCACGGGCACCATCAACTGGAACAAGAAGGCGTCGATAGCTTCCGCGGCGGACTTCGCTGCGGACGGCAGGAGCGTCACCGTGACACTCGGGGACCGGCACTGGAGCGACGGCAAACCGATCACCTCCCGGGACGTCCAGTTCTGGTTCAACGTCATCAAGGCGAACAAAGCGCAGTGGGCCGGCTACAGCACCGGAAAGGCGCCCGACAACTGGACCGGCCTGAAGGTCCTGGACGACCACCGCTTCACCCTGACGTTCGACCGGTCCTACAACGACCAGTGGATGCTGGCGAACGAGCTGAGCCAGATCACGCCGCTGCCGCAGCACCTGTGGGACCGCACCTCCGCCTCCGCCGCCGTCAGTGACGCCGACACGACCACGGCCGGTGCCAAGCAGGTGTGGACGTTCCTGAACTCGGCGGCGAAGAACATCTCCAAGTACGCCTCGGACCCGCTGTGGAAGACCGTCAGCGGGCCGTACACGGTCCGCTCGTTCTCCACCGCGGGCAAGGTCGTGCTCACGGCGAACAAGAAGTACGACGGCGGCGAGAAGGCGCACATCCCGACGGTGAACCTGCTGCCGTTCACCACGACCGCCGCCGAGGAGAACGCGCTGCGATCCGGGCAGGTCGACTACGGCTACATCAACGCCACCGACCTGGACCAGAAGGCGTCCTTCACCGGTCAGGGCTACACCGTCAAGCCGTGGACCGGCTGGGCGGTCACGTACATGCCCTACAACTTCGACAACCCCGCGATGGGGGCGGTGTTCAAGCAGCTGTACGCGCGGCAGGCCGTGCAGGAGTCCATCGACCAGGACAGCCTGGCCAAGGTCATCTTCAACGGCACCGCCGTCCCCGGCTACGGGCCGGTCCCGCAGGCGCAGAGCTCCGACTTCGTCTCGGCGGCGCAGAAGGACAACCCGTACCCGTTCTCCACCGCCAAGGCCAGGGCGCTGCTGACCGCGCACGGCTGGGCCGACCAGGGCGGCACGATGACCTGCGTGCGGCCCGGCTCCGCCGCGAGCCAGTGCGGCACGGGTGTCGCCAAGGGCACCGAGTTCCGCATGCAGGTGCTCTCCCAGTCCGGATCGACCGTCACCGACAACATGATGAGCGCCATCCAGTCGTCGCTCGCCAAGACCGGCATCGGCTTCTCGATCAAGACCGCGCCGGTCAACTCGGTGCTCGCCCAGACCCCGCAGTGCACCTCCGACCAGGCGTCCTGCAAGTGGCAGCTGTCCTTCTTCGGCACCGCCGGCAGCTGGTACTTCCCCGCCTTCCCCACCGGCGACTCGCTCTTCCAGACCAAGGGCGGCTCGAACTTCGGCAGTTACTCCAACCCGCAGGTCGACAAGCTGATCGCGCAGTCGACCACGTCGACGTCCGACACCGCGGTCCAGCAGTACAGCGCGGCCCTGGCCAAGGACCTGCCGGTGGTCTGGCTGCCCGAGCCCGACTACCAGATCTCGGTCATCAGGAACGGCCTCGGCGGCTTCGCCCAGGACTCGCTGGCCGACTTCCACCCCGCCCAGTGGCAGTGGACCGGCAAGTGAGCCCGGTCCGGGTCCCACGACGGCACTGATCGAACCGTTCGGAAGTCGATGAACACTTACCTGTACCTGGCCAGACGCGTCCTGCAGGCCATCGCGGTGATCCTCATCGTGACGGTGGCGACGTTCTGCCTGCTGCACGCCCTGCCCGGGGGCCCCGCGCGCGGAATCCTCGGCCCGCAGGCCACCCCCCAGCAGATCGCGCAGTTCGACCACGCCCAGCACCTCGACCAGCCGCTGCCCGTGCAGTACGGCGCCTACCTCGGCCGCCTGCTGCACGGGGACCTCGGCACCTCCTACACGCTCAACGAGCCGGTCTCCCAGCTCATCGTGCAGCGCCTGCCCAAGACGCTGGTCCTCACGGTGCTGTCCGCGCTCGTCGGGCTGCTGCTGGCGGTGCCGCTGGGCATGTGGCAGGCCGTCCGGCGCAACAAGCCGGTCGACTACGTCATCACCACGCTGAGTTTCGTCGCCTACTCCACGCCGGTGTACTTCCTCGGCCTGATCCTGGTGCTGGTCTTCAGCCACGTTCTGCCCTGGTTCCCCGCGCAGGCCCCGCAGGGCGACTCCCTCGCGCAGGTCTTCGCCGATCCGGCCGGGCTGGTCCTGCCCGTGGTCGCCGGCGCCGCCTCCGTCGTGGCGGTCTTCAGCCGGTACATGCGAGCGGCCACGCTGGAAAACCTCTCCGAGGACTACGTCAGGACCGCCCGGGCCGGCGGCTCGCGGCGCGGCGCGATCCTGCGGCGCCACGTGTTCCGCAACTCGCTCACCCCGGTCGTGGCGATGCTCGGCTACTACGTACCGGTGCTCTTCGGCGGCGCCCTCGTCGTCGAGCAGCTGTTCAACTACCCCGGCATGGGGCTGCTGTTCTGGACCGCCGCGCAGTCGTCGGACTACCCGGTGCTGCTCGGCTGCGTGCTGGTGATCGCCGTCGCCACCGTCGTGGGCACCCTCCTCGCCGACATCGTCCAGCGGATCATCGATCCCCGAGTGAAGGAGGACCGCGCATGAGTGCCGTACTCCAGCCGGGCCGGCTGCCCGGCGACGGGCCGGCGGCCGAGCCGGCCGACCCGGTCGCCGCCGCGGGACTGCGCCTGGCGTTGCGCAGGTTCGCCCGCAACCGGCTGGCCGTGGTCGGTCTCGCCGTGGTCGTGCTGTTCTTCCTGTTCTGCTTCGCCGGCCCGCTGCTGTACTCCACCGACCAGATCCACACCACGCTCACCGAGGTGAACCTCGCACCGAGCGGGAGCCATCTGCTGGGCACCGACGCGGTCGGCCACGACGAACTGGGCCGGCTCATGTACGGCGGCAAGGTCTCCCTCGTGGTGGGTCTGGCCGCGGGCGTCCTGGCCACCGTCATCGGCACCCTGTGGGGCGCGGCCGCGGGATACGCCGGCGGCTGGGTCGACGCGGCCATGATGCGCGTCGTCGACGCCGGCATCGCGATCCCCGCGCTGTTCATCCTCCTGGTGGTCTCGGCCATCTCCACCCCGGGCGTCCTCGGACTGATCGTGATCCTCGGCCTGGTCTCCTGGCTGGTCCCCTCCCGCCTGGTGCGGGCCGAGACCCTCACCCTGAAGAACCGCGACTACGTGCACACCCTGCGCGCCATCGGCGGCACCCACACCCGGGCCGTCGGGCGGCACATCCTGCCCAACTCCGTCTCCACGATCGTGGTGGCGGCCACCTTCCAGGTCGCCGACGCCATCCTGCTCGTGGCGTACGTGTCCTACCTGGGGCTCGGCCTCCAGCCGCCGAAGACCGACTGGGGCGGCATGCTCTCCGCGGGCCTGACCGCCACGTACTCCGGCCGCTGGTGGCTGATCCTTCCGCCGGGCCTTGCCGTCATCCTCGTGGTGTGCGCCTTCAACGCCATCGGCGACGGGCTCCGTGACGCCTTCGACGTGAGAGGACGCCGATGAACGCCGCCGAACACCCCACCGCGGCCGCGGGGGACGCCATCCTCGACTTGGACGACCTCGGCGTGGTCTTCTCCACCGAGACCGGGGACGTGCCCGCCGTACGCGGGGTGTCACTGCACGTCCGGCCCGGCGAGACCCTCGCCCTGGTCGGCGAGTCCGGGTCCGGCAAGTCCACCGTCGCGCTCGCCTCCATCGGCCTGCTGCCGGACAACGCCCACGCCACCGGACGGGCCCGGCTGGGCGCCACCGACGTGGTGGCCACCGGCGAGAACCAACTGGCCCGGCTGCGGGGCCGCACCGTCTCCATGGTCTTCCAGGAGCCGGCCACCGCCCTGGACCCGCTCACCCGGATCGGCGACCAGATCGCCGAGGTGATCCGCAACCACCGCCCGCTGTCCGCCCGCGAGGCACGGCAGGCCGCCGTCGAACTGCTGCGCCGCGTCGGCATTCCCGAACCGGCCCGGCGGGCGTCCGCGTTCCCCTTCGAACTGTCCGGCGGCCAGCGCCAGCGCGTGGTCATCGCCATGGCGATCGCCAACGACCCGGTGCTGCTCATCGCCGACGAGCCCACCACGGCCCTCGACGTCACCGTGCAGGCCGAGATCCTCGACCTGCTGCGCCGCCTCACCGCCGAGACCGGCACCGGAGTGCTGCTGGTCACCCACAACATGGGCGTGGTGGCCGACTTCGCCGACCGTGTCGCCGTCATGCTCCAGGGCGAGATCGTCGAGACCGGACCCGTCGAGGACGTCCTGCTGCGCCCGCGCCACGACTACACCAAACGGCTGCTGGCGGCGGTGCCGCGCCTGACGGTGGCGGAACCCGAAGAGGCGGCGCCCCGGGGCGTGGCGGCGGGCACGGGCACGAAGTCCGGCGCCTCCGCGACGTCCGGATCTGCCCGGTCCGGATCTGCCCGGTCCGGATCTGCCCGGTCCGCGGGAGCCGCCGGGTCCGCCGAGTCCGTGGTCGACCTGCGGGCGGTGACCGTGGCCTTCGGCCGCGGGCGCGGCGCGGTACGCGCCCTGGACGACGTGTCCTTGAGCGTGCGGCCCGGCGAGACCGTCGGCCTGGTCGGCGAGTCGGGATCGGGCAAGTCCACCGCGGCCCGCGTCGCGCTCGGGCTGGTGCGCCCCACCGCCGGCACCGTCACCCTCTTCGGCGCCGACCTGCGGAAGGTCTCCGCGCGGGCCCGCCGCTCCCTGCGGTCCGGCGTCGGTGTCGTCCTTCAGGACCCGGTGGCCTCGCTCGACGCCCGTATGTCGGTGGGTGAGTGCGTCGCGGAGCCGTTGCGCGTCCACCGCCGCCGGATGTCGTCGAAGGAGCGCCAGGACCGCGTCGCGGACATCCTGGACCGGGTCCGGCTGCCGCGCGGTTTCGCCCGGCGCACCCCCCGCGAGCTGTCCGGCGGCCAGCGCCAGCGGGTCAGCCTCGCCCGGGCGCTCGTGCTCGATCCGCGGCTGCTGGTGGCCGACGAGCCGACCAGCGCGCTCGACGTCAGCGTGCAGGAAGCGGTCCTTCAAGTGATCACCGAACTCCAGGACGACCTCGGCTTCGCGTGCCTGTTCGTCTCCCACGACCTCGCCGTGGTGCAGGACTTCGCCGCACGCGTCGTCGTCATGCGGGCCGGCCGGATCGAGGAGCAGGGCCCCAGCGAGGTGACCCTGCTGCATCCGGCTACGGACTACACCCGCCGCCTGCTGGCGGCCGTCCCCGTCCCCGACCCGGTGCTCCAGCGCCGTCGGCGCGCCGAACGGCAGACCGGGGCCGAGGGGCCCGGCAGGGACGGATCGGCCGCCGGCGGATCGGGCGTGACCGCGTGACGACGACACCCGCACCACCGCGGCCCACGCGCGCGGTCTTCGCCGGGGTGGACATCGGCGGCACCACCACACAGGTCATCCTGTGCACCGAGTCCCTGGAGGTCCTGGACCGCGTCGAACTCGCCACGCCCGCCACCGAGGGCGGAGGCGCCATGGTCGGGACGGTGCTGGACGGGCTGCGGCTGCTGCTCGACCGCGTGCCGTCACGACTGGCCGGGGTCGGCGTCGGGGCGGCCGGCATCGTCGACACGCGTACCGGCCATGTGCTCGTCGCCAGTGACTCGTTCACGGACTGGGCCGGGTTCGCGGTGACCGGCACCATCGAGGCGGCACTCCACGTGCCCGCCTTCCTCGACAACGACGTCAACGCCTTCCTGCGCGGTGAAGTCGCCCGCGGCGCCGTCGCGGGCGAGTCGCACGCGCTGGGCATGACGCTCGGCACCGGCGTCGGCGGCGCCCTGTGGGTGGACGGCGCCCTCATGGACGGACCGCACGGCGCGGCCGGGGAGATCGGCCACATCCCCGGTTTCGGCGAGCTCCTGTGCTCCTGCGGCGGCCGGGGCCACCTGGAGACCCTCGCCTCGGGCCGCGCGCTGGCGGCCCGGTACGCCGAGCGCACCGGACGGGACACCGACGCGCGCGGGGTCGCCGCCGCGGCCGCCGCCGGCGACCGGGACGCGCTCGCGGTGTTCGAGGCGGCAGGGGCGGCCCTCGCGCGCGCGATCCTGATCACGGCCGGCATGGTCGACGTCACCACGGTCGTGATCGGCGGCGGCGTCAGCCGCGCCTGGCCGCTGCTGGAACCGATGGTGCTCGCCGCCCTGGCCGCCGAACCACCGGTCAGCGGCTGTCCGATCCGGCTGGTCCCGGCACTGCTGGGCAGCGACGCCGTCGCGATCGGGGCGGCGTCCCGGGCGCGCGCGGAACTGCGCGCGGGGTCGCCGGCCGGCGCCGCACCGGCCGCCGACGCTGCGCCGGTCAGTGGGTACGGGCCGCGCGCTCCGCGTTCTTCTCCTTGATCCGCACCACTTCCCTGCGGAACTCGGCCTGCACGGCGCGCTCCTGGACCAGCCACTCCGGCCGGTCCTGCTTGAGCGCCTCGATCTGCTCGGTGGTGAGCGCCTCGGTGACGCCGCCGCGCGCCAGGCCCGTGATGGACACGCCGAGCTTGGCGGCGACCACCGGCCGCGGGTGCGGTCCGCGGCGCCGCAGTTCCACCAGCCACTCGGGAGGATCGGTCTGGAGTGCCTTCAGCTCGGCGCGGGAGACGACACCCTCCTGGAACCCGGCGGGCGTGGCCGGGAGGTACACGCCCAGCTTCTTCGCCGCCGTCGCGGGCTTCATGGTCTGGGTGGTCTGCTGCGACGTCATGCCGTCAAGGATAACGAGCGTGCGTGCCGCCTTTGACCAGCAGCGGATAGCCTGGTGACGTGACAGGCTCGGAAGCACCCTCCTCGTTCCGGCTCGCATACGTTCCGGGCGTGACACCGAGCAAGTGGGTGCGGATCTGGAACGAGCGCTTGCCGGAGATCCCGCTCACCCTGGTGCAGGTGACCGCCGCGGAGGCGTTCGGCGTGCTGCGGGACCGCGGGTCCGGCGCGGACGCCGGATTCGTCCGGCTTCCGGTGGACGGGCCGGACCTCAGCGCGATCCCGCTCTACACGGAGACGACGGTGGTCGTCGTCCCCAAGGACCACCTGTTCGCGGCGGTCGACGAGGTGACCGTGGACGACCTCGCCGACGAGATCGTGCTGGACCCGCTGGACTCCACCCTCACCTGGGAGAAGCTGCCGGGGCAGCCCGCGAGAGAGCGCCCCGCCACCACCGCGGACGCCGTGGAACTGGTCGCGGCGGGCGTGGGCCTGCTGCTGGTCCCGCAGTCCCTGGCCCGGTTGCACCACCGCAGGGACCTCACCTACCGGCCGGTCCCGGGCGCCCCCGAGTCCCGCGTCGCCCTGTCCTGGTCGCAGGACGGGACGACCGACCTGGTGGAGCACCTCATCGGCATCGTGCGCGGGCGCACCGTCAACAGCACCCGCGGCCGTCCCCTTCCGGGCCGGACCGCACAGGGCGGCCGGACCGCGCAGACCGCACAGGGCACCCAGGGCAAGAGCCCGGGCAAGGCGGCGGACGGGCGCCGGCAGCCCGCACGCGGCGGGTCCGGCTCCAGCGCGAAACCCACCCGCAGGAGCGGCAGTACGGGCGGCGGGCGCGGCAAACCCCGCCGCCGCTCGTAGCCCACCGGACAAGGGGCCCCGTCGGTTCGGGGCTGCCGACACGAGGAAGGACCAGGACCCCATGACGACGAAGCAGCCGTCCGCCGGCCGCTTTGGGCCCGGCAGGTCCGATCGGACGGCAGGTTCGTTCGCGGAGCTGGACCTCCCGGACGCGCTGGTGCGGGTGCTGGAGGCGGGCGGGGTGCGGGAACCGTTCCCGATCCAGGCGGCCACCCTGCCGAGCGCGCTGGCCGGCCGGGACATCCTCGGCCGCGCGCGGACCGGCTCGGGCAAGACCCTGGCCTTCGGGCTCGCGCTCCTCGCGCGCACCGCGGGCCGCAGCGCCGCACCGAAGCACCCTCTCGCGCTGGTCCTGGTGCCGACGAGGGAACTCGCCCAGCAGGTGCACGAGGCGCTGGCCCCCTACGCGCAGGCGGTCGGGCTGCGCTCGGCGGCCGTGGTCGGCGGACTGTCGGTGAACCGGCAGGTCGCGGCCCTGCGGGCGGGTGCCGAGGTCGTGGTGGCGACGCCGGGACGGCTGGCCGATCTGGTGGCTCGGCGGGACTGCCACCTGGACCGGGTGCGGATCGCCGTGCTGGACGAGGCGGACCAGATGTGCGACCTGGGTTTCCTGCCGCAGGTCACGGAGATCCTGGACCGGATGCCGCCCGGAGGGCAGCGGATGCTGTTCTCCGCGACGCTCGACGGCAACGTCGACCAGCTGGTCCGGCAGTACCTGAGCGAGCCGGTGCACGCCGCGGTCGACCGGGCGGAGGGCTCCGTCGCGACGATGGAGCACCACGTACTCAACGTCCATCCCGCCGACAAGCTCGCGACGGCGACCGAGATCGCGGCCCGCGACGGGCGCGTGCTGATGTTCCTGGACACCCGGCACGGTGTGGACCAGTTCACCCGCCACCTGCGGAGCAGCGGTGTACGGGCGGGCGCCCTGCACAGCGGGAAGTCGCAGCCGCAGCGCACGCACACGCTGGCCCAGTTCAAGGACGGCGGGATCACCGTGCTGGTGGCCACCAACGTCGCCGCCCGCGGCATCCACATCGAGTACTTGGACCTCGTCGTCAACGTGGACCCGCCCGCCGACCCCAAGGACTACCTCCACCGCGGTGGGCGCACGGCGCGTGCCGGGGAGTCCGGCAGCGTGGTCACCCTGGTCACGCCCGGCCAGCGCCGGGACGTGAACCGGATGATGTCGGACGCCGGCATCCGGCCCACGGTCACCGGGGTCCGCTCCGGCGAGGCGGCACTGACCGGCATCACCGGCGCCCGGCGTCCACCGGTGCAGGACAGGGAGAAGACCGGCAAGGCACCGTTCCGGGGGCTGGGCACCGGTACGGGGCGCCCGAAGAAGGAGTCCCGCAAGGCCGCGGAGGCGCGCGCGATGGCCGAGGCCCGCAGGGCCGCGCGTGTACGCAAGGCCCGCTGACCGCCGGGCGCGGGCGGAGCGCCTGCGCCCGGCGGGTCCCCGGTGAGGGTTACAGCCCGCTGTTCCCGTCGCCCTTGGTGACGGTGAAGCCGGGTGATCCGTCGAGGTACAGGCCGCCGGAGGAGGCGCCGGTGACGGTGGTGTTGCTGATGGTCATGGCGCCGGTGACGTCGTAGATGTCGATGCCGTAGGTCCCGGCGCCGTTGATGGTGTCGTGGTCGAGCGTGATGTCGGCGATCTTGTGGTCGTAGCTGAGCAGGACGGCCTGGTAGGTGCTGTCGGTGATGGTGTTGCCGGTCACGGAGATCGGCTGGAGGATGTCGCCCTGGTCGGCGGCGTAGATCCACAGCGCGCCGATGTCGGTGCTCCAGTTCTTGTGGTAAGAGCCGGTGCGCTGGAGGAGGTTGTCGCGGACGGTGGTGGGTCCGGAGAAGTTCTGCCCGAAGTAGGTGGTGACGGTGATGCCGGAGCCGTTGACGACGGTGTCGCTGACGGCGTTGTTCTCCACGGTGTTGCTGCCGCCGCCGTAGACGCCGATGCCGTTGGCCAGCACCGGGAGCTGGACCGTGTTGTGGGAGACCGTGCAGTGGGTGACATCGCCGCCCTCGGTGTCCAGCGCGATGTTGTCGTCGCCGGTGTTGCGGACCGAGGACTGCTCGACGCGGCTGCCGTCGGAGCCGCCGTGGAGGTGGATGCCGTCGGCGAAGATGTCGCGGGCCCGCACGCCCGAGACGAGCAGGCCGGTGCCGGGGGCGGCCCAGATGCCGACCTTGGCGTGCTCGGTCCACACGTCGTAGATGAGCGATCCGGCGGTGAAGGTGCCCTCGATGGCGGCGGCGCCCTGGTTGTTGTTGCGCCAGGTCTGGTCGCCGGAGATGGTCAGGTCGGCGATCTGGTTGCGTCCACCGGTGGTGAACAGGCCGCCGTCGCCGTTGGGGGCGGTGGACTGGAGGGTGGTGTACCAGGGGCCGGCGCCGCGCAGCGACACGTTGGCCAGGTTGACGCGGCCGGAGATGCTGTAGGTGCCGGCGGGCAGCCACAGGCCCTTGCCGGCGGCGGCCGCCTGGCTCGCGGCGCTGGTCAGCGCGGAGGTGACGTCGCCGCTGCCGGGGGTGATGCCGTAGGTGCTCGCGGAGACGTAGCCGGCCGGCATCGTGTAGGCGGGGTCGACGAGTTCGGTGTCGATGACGTCGACGGTGTAGGAGGCGGCGGTGTCGGCGGCGTCCTTCTGCAGCTTCAGGACGGTGCCGGCCGGCCAGGTGGTGGCGTTGAGGTAGCGGACCTCGTCGTAGAAGTGGTGCCCGGTGGTGGAGTCGGGGGTGTTGGTGTCGTTGTAGCCGTCCCCGTACAGCCAGGAGAAGGCGTCGGTGGTCTGGAGGTCGGTGACCTTGGTGCTGCCGGCGTACAGCGACAGCGGCTTGGTGCCGGAGCCGTCGGGGATGCTGTAGCGCACCACCACGGAGTTGGCGGGCTTGCTGAGCGTGATCTGGACGTACTGCCCGGTGCTCTTCAGCTGCACCGCGCTGCGCGCGGTGGACTCGGCCGCCAGGCTCGGGTAGTTGCGGCCGGCCGGCAGGACGCTGCCGGTGGTCGAGGCGCTCGCGGCGCGGTACTCGGTCCAGGGCACGGTGGCGCCCTGGGCGGCGAGGGCGGTTCCGCCGTCGACGGAGACGCTGTCGATGGCCACGTCGCCGGTGTCGCCGCTGTCGTGCTGGAGTCCGACGAGGTTCAGGCCGCCGCGCAGGGGCAGTTGGCTCGTCACGTAGGCCCAGTCGTTCGCGGCGGGCAGGCTGAGCTGGGTGGTGCGCACGCCGTTGAGGTAGAGGGAGAGGGTCTGCGCCGAGCCGGTGGTGTTGCGGTAGGTGACCGCGACCGGGTACGTCCCGGCGGACGCGGCGAAGGTGTCGACGACGGTCTGCGCGCCGGTGGCGGTGAAGCCGGTCAGATAGCCGCTGCCGGTGTATCCGGACAGTGCGGTGGCCGTCGAGGGGCCGCCGGTGGAGAACGCGGTCTCGGCCTGGTACGCCTGGCCGGGGGCGCTGCCGCTGCCGCCGCCCGGGGACGTCGGCGGCGTGGTCGGCGGGGACGTGGTCGTGGTGCCGACGGTGATGTTGTCGAGGTTGACGTTGCCGTTGTCGGAGCTGTCGAAGCGGTAGGCGATCGAGTTGGCGCCCGCGGCCAGGGTGAGGTTCTCGGTGCGGGTGGCCCAGGTGTCCCAGTCGGCGGTGGCGGCCAGGGAGGTGGCGAGGGCCTTGGTGCCGTTGACGTAGACCGACAGGGTTCGGGTGGAGCCGGTGCCGTTGGCGTACCGCAGGGTCACCGGGGTGCTGCCGGCCGCGCTCGCGGTGACGGTGAACGTGGCGGCGGCGGAGCCCTTGTTGCCGTCGGTGAAACCGCCGACGAAGCCGCTGCCGGTGTACCCGGTGTGGTCGCTCTGCACACTGGCACCGCCGGACAGCGTCGCCGACTCCGCTTCGTACTGCCCGGCCGCGGGGGCGGCGGCCGGGGTGACGGTGATGTCGTCGAGGTTGACGTTGCCGTTGTCGGAGCTGTCGAAGCGGTAGGCGATCGAGTTGGCGCCCGCGGCCAGGGTCACCGGGGTGTCGGCGGTGGCCCAGGTGTTCCAGTCGGCTGTGGCCGGCAGGGACACGGTGGCCTTCTTCTGTCCCGCGACGTACACCGACAGGGTGCGGGTGGAGCCGGTGCCGTTGGCGTAGCGGACGGTGGAGACGTAGGAGCCGGCGGAGGCCGCGGTGACGGTGAAGGTGGCTGCGGCGGAGCCCTTGTTGCCGTCGGTGAAACCGCCGGCGAAGCCGCTGCCGGTGTACCCGGTGTGATCGCTCTGCACACTGGCGCCGCCGGACAGCGTCGCCGACTCCGCCTGGTAGGTCGTGCCGGTCGAGGCCGCGGACGCAGGTGTCCCGGGCCAGCCGAGCAGCGCGACGACGACGGCCAGCAGCGCGGCGACCGACAGCAGCGGTAGGACCGCCCGGCGGTGTACGGCGAAAGGATGGTGGGGCATGAGGGGTCTCCCGAATCGGGGAGGCGGAATGAGGTGACGCGCAACGTAGCGCGGCGTTAACCGCCGGGCAATACGTTCCACCGGAATTCGCGGACCGCCGCGCGCCATATTCCGGGCGTTTTCGGGTTTGCGCGGCGGGAGTTCCCAGCAGGGGCGGCGAATTCGGTGGAAGCGCGTGAAAACGGGGCGCGGCGGCAGCGCGGGTGCGGTGTCCGCTTCTTGCCGCGCGCTTGCGCGCCCTTCCGCGGGCGGGCCGTCGACCCGTCCGCTCCCCCGCCGGAACCCGTCCCGCCCGTGGGCAGCCGCCGCCTGCACGCCCCTGGGACCTGGGCGGAAGCCCCGGCGAAGCCCCGGCCGGACCGCCGCACCGCACGTCGTGGTTTTGCACGCCGTTTCGTAAGCTTTTTGCGCACCCGTTCCATCAAGCGGTCCCCGATTTGCGTCTTTGCATTTACGTATTGCCATGAGGTGAAGAGGCACGTAACTTGTGCGTCACCTCGGGGGAGGCAGAGCCCCTGCTTCCCCATTTCCACTTCAGGGACGATCCATGACCGGTTTCCCGGCGGGCAGCAGAGCCCGCATCGCCGTCGTCGTCGCCGCGGCGGCGGCATTGGCTCTCACCGCGAGCGGCTGCGGCAGCACCTCGAAAGGCTCCGCGTCCAAGGACGGTAGCGTCACCATCACGGTGAACGACATGCCGGCCAAGACCGACCCGGTGAACCGCAAGATCTTCCTGCAGGACGTGGCCGCCTTCGAGAAGGCGCACCCCAAGATCAAGGTGGTGCCGCACGAGGGCCAGATGGACCCGCAGACCTTCGCCACCAAGCTGGCGGGCGGGCAACTGGAGAACGCCTTCTACGTCTACTTCACCGACCCGGCCGGCCTCATCGCCAAGCACCAGGCCGCGGACATCACCGACTACCTGACGGACTATCCGGCGTCCGCGCAGGTCAAGCCGGCGCTGCGCAAGGTCTTCCAGGACGCGCAGGGCCACAGCTACGGCGTGCCCGAGGGCAACTACTCGATGGGCCTGGTCTACAACCGCAAGCTGTTCCAGCAGGCCGGCCTCGACCCCGACCAGCCGCCCACCACCTGGGACGAGGTCCGCGCGGACGCGAAGAAGATCGCCGCCCTCGGCCACGGCACCGTCGGCTACGGGGACTACAGCAAGTCCAACACCGGCGGCTGGCACTTCACCGCCGAGATGTACTCGCGCGGCGGTGACGTGGCCAAGCAGCAGGGCGACGGGAGTTGGAAGGCCGACTTCGACAACGCCACCGGCAAGGCCGTCCTCCAGCAGTTGCACGACATGCGCTGGACCGACGGCTCGATGGGGCAGCGGCAACTGCTGGAGTGGGCCGACCTGCTCCAGATGATGGGCTCGGGCAAGCTGGGCATGTACCTGGCCACCTCCGACAACATCCCCACCATCGCCTCGCAGTACAAGGGCGACCCGAACGACTACGGGCTGGGCCCGATGCCGGACGGCAAGGGCACGCTGGCCGGCGGCGGCGGGTTCATGTTCAACCCGAAGGACTCCCCCGCGCAGATCAAGGCCGCCCTGGCGTGGGTGATGTTCAAGTACGAGAACCCCGACCGGATCACCGCGGGCCAGCAGCGCGCCGCGGCCAACAAGCAGCCCGTCGGCCTGCCCGAGCCGAACATCTGGACCGGGGCGGCGGAGCGGACCAAGGCGGCGGCGGACAAGAAGTACGCCAACCAGCCGGTGGCCAACTACGCCCCGTTCGAGAAGGCGGCCGGCTCCGTCCCGCTGAACCTGGAGCCGCCCAAGGCCCAGCAGATCTACGCGGTGCTGGACACGGTGATGGCCAAGGTGCTCACGCAGAAGGACGCCGACATCGACGGTCTGCTGTCGTCCGCCTCCCGGCAGGTCGACTCCCTGCTCGCCGGGCAGTAGGCAGCCCCCGCCCACTCCGTCCCTTCGTCCGCGGGCCGCGCACAGCCCTGACCGCACGGCGCGGCCCGCGGACCGCCGCCACCAGGCCGCGGTGCCCGCCCGGCATGCCCGCCGCGGCCGTCGATCCCCGTCGCGGCGGCCGCGGGCCGGTACCCATCCAGCTTCGAGGAGAACCCCTATGGCGACGTCCCTGGCGCCGCACCGTCCCGACGCGCGTCCCCACGTACGCCCCGACCCGCGCACGGTGCGCGGCTCGCGGTTGCGGCGGCGGATCGCCGACAACGCGATGGCCTACGCCTTCCTCGCCGCCGGCATCCTGTGCTTCGCGTACTTCTCCTGGTACCCGCTGGTGCGCGGGGTGATCCTCAGCTTCCAGCAGGACAACCTGATCACCGACCCGCAGTGGGTGGGGCTGACCAACTACCGCCACCTGTTCGCCGACCCGCTGTTCTGGACGGCGTGGAAGAACACCGCCGAGTTCACCGGCCTGGCGCTGGTGCTGGGGTACGCGGTGCCGTTCGTGATCGCGGTCCTGCTCAACGAGCTGCGGCACTTCAAGGGCTTCTTCCGGGTGGCGGTCTACCTGCCGGTGATGCTGCCGCCGATCGTCAGCGTCATGCTGTGGCAGTACTTCTACGACCCGGGCCAGGGCCTGTTCAACACCGTCCTGCGCGGGGCGCACCTGCCCACCTCGCAGTGGGTGCAGTCCCCGCACACCGCGATGATCTCCCTGGTGCTGGTCTCGACCTGGGCCAACATGGGCGGGGCCACGCTGATGTACCTGGCCGCTCTGCAGTCGATCCCCGGGGAGCTGTTCGAGGCGGCCGAACTGGACGGCGCCGGCATCTGGGCCCGGCTGCGGTTCGTCACGCTGCCGCAGATGCGGTTCATCATGCTGGTCCTGCTCCTCCTGCAGATCATCGCCACGATGCAGGTGTTCATCGAGCCGTTCCAGATGACCGGCTTCACCGACCCGTCCACGATCACCGTGATGACGCTGATCTACCGCTACGCCTTCGCCGTCAACAACGACTTCGGCCTGGCCGCGGCCATGAGCGTGCTGCTCTTCGCCGTCCTCGGGGTCTTCGCCGCGCTCTATCTGCGGCTGACCCGCGACGCCGACTGACACCCGGGGAAGGAACCCACCCCATGTCCACGACCACGCCTTCCTCGCCGGCGACCCGCAGCCTGCTCTCCGACCAGGAGCTCGCCCGCCCCCGCAACCGGCGCGTGTACTTCGCCGTGCTGACCGTGACCGTGCTGGTCTTCTGCGCGGCCTTCCTGTTCCCGCTGTACTGGATGGCCTCGTCCGCACTGGAGACCCCCAAGCAGTTCGCCACCCAGACCCCCACCCTGCTGCCGAAGTCCGTCCACCTCGCCGCCTACCACGACGCCTGGACGCAGATGGACATCGCGCACTTCTTCCTCAACACCGTCTACTACGCGGTCGGCGGCTGGTTCATCCAGATCGCGGTCGACGTCTGCGCCGCCTACGCCCTGTCCAAGCTGCGCCCGGCCTTCGGGAAGGTGGTCTTCGCGGGGATGCTGGCCAGCCTGATGCTGCCGGCCGCGGCGCTCCTGGTGCCCGCGTACCTGACGGTGACCGACCTGCCGATCCTGCACGTCAGCCTCCTCAACTCGCCCTGGGGGCTGTGGCTGCCGGGCGCGGCCAACGCCTTCAACATCTACGTGCTGCGGCGCTTCTTCGACCAGATCCCCGGCGACATCCTCGACGCCGCCGCCATCGACGGCGCCGGCCGGCTCCAGGTGCTGCTGCGCGTGGTGCTGCCGCTGTCCCGCCCGGTCCTCGCGGTGATCTCCATCTTCTCGGTCGTCGGGATGTGGAAGGACTTCCTGTGGCCGCTGCTGGTGCTCCAGGACCCGGACAAGCAGACGCTCTCCGTCGCCCTGCACCGGCTGTCGACCTCCACCACGCAGGTCCCGCCGACCGAGATGATCGCCGGGCTGGCCATCGCGGCCGTCCCCATGATCGTGCTCTTCCTCTTCTTCCAACGGCACATCCTCGGCGGCCTGTCCGCCGGCGCCCTCAAGGGCTGAGACCCGCCGGACGGTACGACCCGCCGCCGACGTACCGGCCCCCAGCCGAACCGACACGCCCGGCGCCCAGCCGACCCCGCCAGGCCCGGCCGCCGCGGCCGGGCCCGCCCCGCCGCGCCCGCGAACGGCGCACGTCCTCTCAACCAAGGAGCCAGCCCCCGTGGCCACAGCGAACGACACCGCCGCCCAGCAGTCCCCGTGGTGGCGGGACGCCGTCATCTACCAGGTCTACCCCCGCTCCTTCGCCGACTCCGACGGCGACGGCGTCGGCGACCTGACCGGTGTGCGCGAGCGCCTGCCCTACCTGGCCGGCCTGGGTGTGGACGCCCTGTGGTTCAGCCCCTGGTACGCCTCCCCGCAGGCGGACGCCGGCTACGACGTCGCCGACTACCGCCGGATCGACCCCGCGTTCGGCACCCTGGCCGACGCCGAGGCCCTGATCGCCGAGGCCCACGCCCTCGGCCTGAAGATCGTCGTGGACATCGTGCCCAACCACGTCTCCGACCGGCACCCCTGGTTCCGCGAGGCGCTGGCCTGCGGTCCCGGCGCCGAGGCCCGCGACCTGTTCTGGTTCCGGCCCGGCCGCGGCCCGGCGGGCGAGCTGCCGCCCAACGACTGGCAGTCGGTCTTCGGCGGCCCGGCCTGGACCCGCACCACCAACCCCGACGGCACCCCCGGCGAGTGGTACCTGCACCTGTTCGCCCCCGAGCAGCCGGACCTGAACTGGAACAACACCAAGGTGCGCGAGGAGCACGAGAGCGTCCTGCGGTTCTGGTTCGACCGCGGCGCCGACGGCGTGCGCATCGACTCCGCCACCATGCCCGCCAAGGACCCGGCCCTGCCCGACTTCGACTCGGCCGCCCCGCCGCTGCCGCACCCCTACATCGACCGGGACGACGTCCACGGCATCTACCGCTCCTGGCGCGCCCTGGCCGAGGCCTACTCCCCGCCGCGCGCGCTGATCGGCGAGGTCTGGCTCGCCGACCCGGTCCGCTTCGCCCACTACCTGCGGCCCGACGAGATGCACACCGCGTTCAACTTCGACTACCTCAACAGCCCCTGGGACCCGGCCGCCCTGCGCACCGTCATCGACGCCACGCTCAGCTCCCACGCCTCGGTCGGCGCCAGTCCCACCTGGGTGCTGTCCAACCACGACGTCACCCGGCACGTCACCCGCTACGGCCGGGCCGACTCCTCCTTCGGCCACGCCCTGCGCCAGCACCGCACCCCCACCGACCTCGCGCTCGGCACCCGGCGCGCCCGCGCGGCCCTCCTGCTCGCGCTCGCGCTGCCCGGCGGCCACTACATCTACCAGGGCGAGGAACTCGGCCTGTGGGAGGTCGAGGACATCCCCGACGACCTGCGGCAGGACCCGATCTTCCACCGCACCGGCGGCACCGACGTCGGCCGTGACGGCTGCCGCGTCCCGCTGCCGTGGTCCGGCGACCTGCCCCCGTTCGGCTTCAGCCCCGACACCGCCCAGGCCGCACCCTGGCTGCCCCAGCCCGCGCAGTGGGCCTCCTGCACCGCCGAGGCCCAGGACGGCCGGCCCGGGTCCATGCTCACCTTCTACCGCACCGCCCTCGCACTGCGCCGCGGCGAACCGGGCCTGCGCACCCTCGACTTCCGGTGGCTCCCCGTCGACGATCCCGCCGTCCTCGCCTTCACCCGCGCCGACGGCTTCGTCTGCCTCGCCAACCTCTCCCCCGCCCCCGCGCCGCTGCCGCGGGACGCCCACCTGCTCCTGGCCAGCGACGTGGACTTCGACCCGGCGACCGGCCACCTGCCGCCCGACACGACCGTCTGGCTGCGCCGGCCCTGACCGCATTTCCGCCATTTCCGCCGCGCATTCCCCGCGAAGCGGCCGCCCGGCCCCGAACGCCCCGCACCGGGCGGCCCCTTCGTCCCGGCCCACGACCCACGACCCACGACCGACACACACGGAGTGATGCCCCATGGCTCGTAGACTTTCCGAGGTGGCCCGTCGGGTGGGCGTCAGCCAGGCGACGGTCAGCCGCGTCCTCAACGGCAAACCCGGGGTGTCGGATGCGACCCGGCAGGCGGTCCTCACCGCCGTC
>NZ_JBYIRM010000049.1:0-45437 GCF_057708105.1 Actinacidiphila sp. bgisy144
CCGTAGCGCCGGCTCCTTCTGCACAGCTCCCAGCAGGCGGTCGATCGCCATCTCGACGTCCTCCCGCCAGGAGAGCGCGGTGCGCAGTTCCAGCCGCAGTCGGGGGAAGCGCGGATGCGGCCGTACCGTCTTGAAGCCGACCGCGGTCAGATGGTCGGCCGGCAGCACGCAGTCGGGAGACTCCCATGTCGCGTCGCCGAACGCCTCGATGGCCCGAAAACCCCGGCGGACCAGATCCTTGGCGACGGTCTGCACCAGCACCCGGCCGAGCCCCTGCCCCTGGTACCCGGGAATCACCCGGGAGGTCATCAGCTGGACGGCGTCACCGGACACCGGGCTGGTGGGGAAGGCGGTGGAGCGGGGCACGTAAGCGGCAGGAGCGTAGAGCACGAAGCCGGCCGGCATCTCGTCCACGTAGACCAGACGTCCGCAGGAGCCCCACTCCAGCAGCACCGCGGAGATCCAGGACTCCTTCTCCAACGCGGGGCGGCCCGCCTTGACGGCCGCCTCGCCGCTGACCGGGTCGAGCTCCCAGAAGACGCAGCGCCGGCACGGCATGGGAAGGTCGGTGAGGTTGTCGAGCGTGAGCGGTGCGAGCCGACGTCCCATCTGGCGAAAGACCCCGTTCCTGTCAGCCGACCAGCCTGTCGGCACCCCGGCGCGCCCTGCCGGGGTGCCGACAGGTCACTCGGCGCTGTCCTCGGCTTCGTCACCGTCCTCGGCTTCGGCCTCCAGCCGGTTCTCCAGGACCTTGCCCTCGCCGGGGGCCATCGATCCCAGGATGCGCTCCAGATCCTCTATCGACGCGAACTCCACGACGATCTTTCCGCGCTTTTGACCAAGGTCGACCTTCACCCGGGTGTCGAAGCGGTCGGAAAGCCGGGTGGCCAGATGGGTCAGTGCCGGGGAGACCCGACGGCCTGCCCGCGGTGCGGCGGCCTTACGGGTGCTCGTGGGACCGCTGTTCGCCAGCGTCACGATCTCCTCGACCGCGCGCACCGACAGTCCCTCGGCGACGATCCGGTGGGCCAGCCGGTCCTGCTCCTCGGCGTCCTCCAGCGAGAGCAGCGCCCGGGCGTGGCCGAAGGAGATCACCCCGGCGGCGACCCTGCGCTGCACCGGCGCCGACAGCTTCAGCAGGCGCAGCGTGTTGGAGACCTGGGAACGGGAGCGGCCGATCCGGTCGGCCAACTGCTCATGGGTGCAGGCGAAGTCCCGCAGCAGCTGGTCGTACGCCGCGGCCTCCTCCAGCGGGTTCAGCTGGGCCCGGTGCAGATTCTCCAGCAGGGCGTCGAGCAGCAGCTTCTCGTCGTCGGTGGCCCGGACGATCGCCGGGATGCGCTCGAGACCCGCCTCCCGGCAGGCCCGCCACCGGCGCTCGCCCATGATCAGCTCATAGCGGCCGGTGTCGATCTGCCGCACCACCACCGGCTGGAGCAGGCCCACCTCCTTGATGGAGGTGATGAGTTCATTGAGGGCGTCCTCGTCGAAGACCTCCCTCGGCTGCCGCGGGTTCGGGGTGATGGTGTCCAGCGCGAGTTCAGCGAAGTAGGCACCGGTGACCGGCACCTCCACCCCGGACACATCCGGTTCTGTTCCACGTGAAACAGGGATGTCCACGGGTGCGGGCACGCTCTCCGCCGCTCGGCGGTCGGTCAACCCGGCCACCTTGGCCGCGGCGACCCCGCGGTCCGGTACCAGCACAGGCTGGCTCGCGGGTGCGGCACTGGCCGGCTGCGGCGCCGCCGGGATCAGCGCGCCAAGACCGCGGCCGAGCCCTCTGCGTCGATCACTCACTGGATCCCCTCCGACATGCTGTGCGGGTTGTGCTCTTGGTGCTGTTCCGGGTCGTACTCGACCGTGACGTTGCCGGGCAGGCCCCGCAGGGCCATCTCGCGGGCCGCCTCCAGGTAGGAGAGGGCGCCGCTGGAACCCGGGTCGTAGGTGAGCACGGTCTGGCCGTAGCTGGGGGCCTCCGAGATACGCACCGATCGCGGGATGCTGGTGCGCAGCACCTCCTTGCCGAAGTGGGTGCGCACCTCCTCGGCGACCTGAGCGGCCAGCCGGGTCCGGCCGTCGTACATCGTCAGCAGGATCGTGGAGACGTGCAGCCTCGGGTTGAGGTGGGCACGGACCAGATCGACGTTCTTCAGGAGCTGGCCCAGGCCCTCCAGCGCGTAGTACTCGCACTGGATCGGGATGACCACCTCGGCGCCGGCCACGAGGGCGTTCACCGTGAGCAGGCCGAGAGAGGGCGGGCAGTCGATCAGCACATAGTCCAGCGGCTGTTCGTAGCCCTCGATCGCCCGCTGCAACCGGCTCTCGCGCGCGACCAGGGAGACGAGTTCGATCTCCGCGCCCGCCAGGTCGATAGTGGCGGGGGCGCAGAAGAGCCCTTCGACATCGGCGACCGGGACCACGACGTCGGAGAGCGGCTTGCTCTCCACCAACACGTCGTAGATCGAGGGGACTTCGGCGTGGTGGTCGATGCCGAGGGCGGTGGAGGCGTTGCCCTGCGGGTCGAGGTCGATCACCAGGACCCGCCCGCCGTGCAGGGCGAGGGAGGCCGCCAGGTTGACGGTGGTAGTGGTCTTCCCCACCCCGCCCTTCTGGTTGGCGACGACCATCACCCGGGTCTGGGCGGGCCGGGGCAGCCCCTCACCGGCGCGACCGAGCGCTTCCACGGCCAACTGGGCCGCGCGCCCGATGGGGGTGTCATCCATGGGAGGCAATGTTTCACGTGAAACACCGCTCCCGTACCCCGGGGGCCCGGACAGGGGTCCTCCGGCGGTTTCAGCTGAGCGGGGACCGGGGACCGGATCGGCCATCGGCCCCGCGATGTTGGCGTCGGACCGCAAGGACTCACTCTCCTCGACTTCAGGCTCGCTATGAGAAGAGCCTGCCATGCCCGAGGGGTGCTGAACCAGCGAGCCCCGGCTGCCTGTGGATAAATCCCGGGAACCGTCCACAGTCGGGGCCTTCTTCACCGGTTTGGTGGCGTGCGCTTCGGCCGCGGCACGGCCACGGTTGAGAACTCCGGGGAGCAGCGAGCGACGTTTCACGTGGAACACGATGCACAGCGGTACGACGCCAACTCCGCAGACACTCCGGATCGTGCGGTTTTGGCCGGTTGGATGGCGTAGAAAGCCGGTCCGAGCGGGCGACGTCAGCGCCGGCGGCGTCCGCCGCCTCCGTTGCGTGAGGCGCGATGTGCGCGCGCTGCCTTGGCCCGCCGACTCGCAGCCCGCACCCCACCGGGGCTCTCCCCGACCTGGACCCGGACCACGGTGGAGAGCGGATCGACAATGCCCTCGCCGACCTGCACCACGCTCGCGCCCACCGCGCCGAGCCGGCCCAGCGCCGCCCGGGCCGTCTTCAGCTCCTCCTCGGCGGTGTCGCCCTTGAGCACGGCCATCTCGCCGTGCGGGCGCAGCAGCGGCAGCCCCCACCCGGCCAGCCGCTCCAGCGGCGCCACCGCGCGGGCCGTCACCACATCCACCGTCGGCAGCAGGCCGACCATCTCCTCCGCCCGTCCCCGGACCACCGTGACGTTCTCCAGACCGAGCACCCTGACCACCTCGTCGAGGAAGGTGGTCCGCCGCAGCAGCGGCTCCAGCAGGGTGATCTCCAGGTCCGGCCGCACCAGCGCCAGCGGGATGCCGGGCAGCCCGGCGCCGGACCCGACGTCGCAGACCGACACCCCCTCATCGATCACTTCGGAGAGCACCGCGCAGTTCAGCAGGTGCCGCTCCCACAGCCGGGGCACCTCGCGTGGGCCGATCAAGCCGCGCTGGACACCTACGTCCGCCAGCAGCCCGGCATAGCGCAGCGCGTCGTCGAAGCGATCGCCGAAGACCTCTCTGGCCTGCTCGGGCGGCGCGGGAAGCTCCGCTGCTGCCTCGGTCACGGAGGCGGTCCTTTCCTCGAAGTCCGCGCCTTGGTCGCCCAAGCGCTCGGAAGGCAGACGTACACCATCAGAGTTACAAGGTTCGGCCCCGTCTGCGAACAGACGGGGCCGACGGGTTGGTCACGCGCGCGTGCGCGGCGGGTCGGTCGGGATGCTACGCGGGCAGGACGACGACGCGGCGCTGCGGCTCCTCGCCCTCGGACTCGCTGCGCAGCCCGGCCGCGGCGACCGCGTCGTGCACGACCTTGCGCTCGAACGGCGTCATCGGGTCCAGCTTCACCGGCTCGCCGGTCTGCTTGACCTCGGCTGCCGCGCTCGCGCCGAGCTTCGCGAGCTCGGCCCGCTTCTGGGCCCGGAACCCTGCGATGTCGAGCATCAGCCGGCTGCGCTCACCGGTCTCCCGGTGCACCGCGAGCCGGGTCAGCTCCTGGAGCGCCTCCAGGACCTCGCCGTCCCGCCCGACCAGCTTGTTCAGATCACGGGTGCCGCTGTCACCGATGATCGACACCGACGCGCGCTCGCCCTCGACATCCATGTCGATGTCGCCGTCGAGGTCGGCGATGTCGAGCAGGCCCTCGAGGTAGTCCGCCGCGATCTCGCCTTCCTGCTCCAGCCGGGTCAGGCCGGCCGGACCGGCGTCGGGTGCCGTGGTCGTGTTGACGTCGCTCACGCCTGGACTCTCCTCTTACTTCTTCTTCGACAGGTTGCCCGGCTTGGGCTTCGCGCCACCGGACTGCTTGCCCGAAGCGCCGCCGCCTTGCTTGGTGCTGCCCGCGCGGGGCGCACCGGCCCGAGGAGCACCCGCGCGGGGCGCGCCCTTGCCGCCACCGGACTGCTTGCCACCGGACTGCTTCGCACCGCCGGAGCCCCCGGAGCCGCCAGCCGGCTTCGCACCGCCGGAGCGGCCGGCGCCACCGGCGTCACCGGCGCCGCCGGAAGCCCCTGTGGCCGTCCCGGCACCACCGCCGCTACGGGTACTGGTGGCGGTGCCACCGGAGGTCCGCTGGGACTTGCTCTGCCGCTTCGGCTGGGTGCGGTTGGCGCGCGCCTGCTCGACCGCTTCCTTCGCCTTGATCTCCTCCGGCGGCTCCACCAGCTTGCCCTTGGCCCGCAGCCGCTCCTGCCGCTGCTTGAACGCGAGGCTGCCCGGGGTGGGGTTGCGGCGGATGACGACGAGCTGCTGCGCCATGGTCCAGACGTTGGTGGTCAGCCAGTACAGCAGCACACCGACGGGAGCGATGATGCCGAAGCCCGCGAAGATCAGCGGGAACACGTACATCAGCATCTTCTGCTGCTGCATGAACGGCGTGTTCACCGACATGTCCACGTTCTTCGTCATCAGCTGGCGCTGCGTGTAGAACTGCGAGAACGACATCAGCACGATCATGATGATCGTGACCGTGCGCACCTCGGCGTGGCTGGTGTGCAGGTGCGCCAGGGTGGCGGTGCTGTCGAGGAACTTCGCCGGCAGCGGGGCGCCGAAGATGTGCGCCTTGCTCGCGCTCTCCACGAGGTTGCTGTGGATCACGCCCACCTCGTGGCCCTTCGCCACGTTGCTGAGCACGTGGTACAGGGCGAAGAAGAACGGCGACTGGATCAGGATCGGCAGGCACGAGGAGAGCGGGTTGGTACCCGTCTCCTTGTACAGCTTCATCATCTCCTCGGACTGCTTCTGCCGGTCGTTCTTGTAGCGCTCCTGGATCGCCTTCATCTTCGGCTGGAGCACCTGCATGTTCCGGGTGGACTTGATCTGCTTCACGAAGAGCGGGATCAGGGCCGTCCGGATCAGGACCACCAGGGAGACGATGGACAGACCCCACGCCCAACCGCTGTCCTTGTCGAATACCAGGCTGTACAGCGAGTGGAACTGGACGATGATCCACGAAACGGCGTCATAGAGGGGGTTCAAGATCCCCACGGTCAGGCTCCTTGGGCGTGAGAGGGTCCGGTGGGCTCGGGCGTGACGGGCCCGTCGGAGCCGCCCCGCAGGTAGCGGCGCAGCAGTTCGTGCCATCGCGGTCGCTTACGCGGCGGGACGTGGTCCACGCCACCCGGCGACCAGGGGTTGCAGCGCAGGATGCGCCACACGGTCAACCCGGTCCCCTTGATCGCACCGTGCCGGTCGATGGCCGTGTAGCCGTAGTGCGAGCAGGAGGGGTAGTAGCGGCACACCGGTCCGAGCAGCGGACTGATCGTCCACTGGTAGATCTTGATCAGTGCCAGCAGCGGGTACTTCATCGAGCCACCCTCCCCTCGGCGTCGCCACGGGCGTCACGGCCCAGCAACCGCTGGAGCGCGGCGTCCAGGTCGAGGGCTAGCTGTGCGTGGTCCGCGCTCCCCGCGTCGGGGAGCGCGCGTACTACCACAAGGCTACCGGGGGGCAGCAGCGACAGACGCTCCCGCACCAGATGACGCAGTCGGCGCCTGACCAGGTTGCGCTGCACGGCGTTGCCGACGGCTTTGCTTACGACGAAACCCGCACGCGCCGGGGGAGCGTCTCCCCCTGGCGTGTGCGGGTCCGTGGCGTCGCGGCGCAGATGGACGACCAGTAGCGGGCGACCCGCCCGGCGTCCCCGGCGAACCGCTTCGCCGAAGTCCTGGCGCCGCCTCAGCCGATTCTCGGTGGGCAGCACGGCATGAGACCTGTGGCAATCAGGCGGACAGGCGGGCGCGGCCCTTGGCGCGGCGGGTCGAAAGGATCGCGCGGCCGGCACGGGTACGCATACGCAGACGGAAGCCGTGGGTCTTGGCGCGGCGACGGTTGTTCGGCTGGAAGGTGCGCTTGCTCACTCGGGGGCTCCAGAGGATCGGGACGGCAGCGGTGCGTCGCCTGGCTGTCACCGTGCGCCCACGAGGAAGCTCGCGGACTGATCGGGTGTACCGCTTTGACAACCACCCGGAGGCCTGAGACTCCCGGAAGATCTTCGCCCATCGGTAGGCAGGCGGCAGCAGCCATCGACAACTCGACCTCGATACGGTACGTGCGGCTAGGCCATCCGGTCAAACCCGGCCTGCGACACCCCGAGGTTTGTACACAGCCTGTGGACAACGACTTGAACCGCGCACACTGGCCTGACTACCGTGACTGGACTCCGGACCCATCCAGGTAGCGAACTTCCTCCACTCCCCGCCCCTTCCGGAGGTTCACACTTTCGCGGGAGTTCTCCGCACCACCCGAGCGACCCGAGAGAGCGTGCACTGTGGCCGACGTGACTGCCGATCTTGCCGCAGTGTGGCCACGGGTGCTGCAGAAGCTGCTGATGGACAGCGAGCTGAAGCCCAAGGACACGGAGTGGTTGCAGCGCACCCAGCCGCTGGCCCTGGTGGCCGGCACCGCAGTGCTCTCCGCGCCCAACGAGTTCGCCAAGAACGTGCTCGAGGGACGGCTGCTGCCCCTGATCACCAAGGTGCTCAGCAGTGAGTTCGGTCACTCGGTCGGCATCGCGATCGCGGTGGCCTCGGGCGGCGACCAGGAGCAGCCGCCCCCGGCCGAGCCCGCCGAGGAGCGCGACCCGCGCGCGGACCGCTCGCATGACAGCCGAGACAGCAGAGACGGCCGCGACAGCCGGGACCCCCTCGGCGCCCGCGACCCGCACGAACTGCGGATGCGCCCCGCCTACCCCGACGAGCACCAGGACTGGCAGCAGCCCAAGCTCGGCAGCTGGGGCGTGCCCGCCCCCGTCGACTTCCAGGATCGCGAGCCGTACGAGGTGCGCCGCGATGCCTACGACGAGCGCCGCTCCCCCCGGGACGGCTACGACGGCGGCCGGTCCGAGTCGTACGACAGCCGCCCGGAGCCGTTCGAGGAGCGGCGCTACCTGCCGGAGCCGCGCGACTCCTACCCGAACGTGCCGCACCAGGGGCACCAGCCCCAGGGCCGCCCCGGTCCGCAGACGTACGTCCCGCCGCCGGCCGCCTACCAGCAGGCGCCCGTGGTGCCGGCCGCGCGCAGCGAGCAGCCGGGCGGCGGGAGCGGCTCCGGCGGCAGCAACGGCGCGGTGGAGCCGACCGCCCGGCTGAACCCGAAGTACCTCTTCGACACCTTCGTGATCGGCGCGTCCAACCGCTTCGCGCACGCGGCCGCGGTCGCCGTCGCCGAGGCACCCGCCAAGGCGTACAACCCGCTCTTCATCTACGGGGAGTCCGGCCTCGGCAAGACGCACCTGCTGCACGCGATCGGGCACTACGCCCGCAGCCTGTATCCCGGCACCCGGGTGCGGTACGTCAGCTCGGAGGAGTTCACCAACGAGTTCATCAACTCCATCCGGGACGGCAAGGCGGACGCGTTCCGCAAGCGGTACCGGGACATGGACATCCTGCTCGTCGACGACATCCAGTTCCTGGCGCAGAAGGAGTCGACGCAGGAGGAGTTCTTCCACACCTTCAACACCCTGCACAACGCCAACAAGCAGATCGTGCTCTCCTCCGACCGGCCGCCCAAGCAGCTGGTCACCCTGGAGGACCGGCTGCGCAACCGGTTCGAGTGGGGCCTGATCACCGACGTCCAGCCGCCGGAGCTGGAGACGCGGATCGCGATCCTGCGGAAGAAGGCGGTGCAGGAGCAGCTCAACGCCCCGCCGGAGGTACTGGAGTTCATCGCCTCGCGGATCTCGCGCAACATCCGCGAGCTGGAGGGCGCGCTGATCCGGGTCACCGCCTTCGCCAGCCTCAACCGGCAGCCGGTCGACCTCCAGCTCACCGAGATCGTGCTCAAGGACCTGATCCCGGGCGGCGACGACTCGGTGCCGGAGATCAGCGGCACCGCGATCATGGCGGAGACGGCCGCGTACTTCGGGCTCGCGGTGGACGACCTGTCCGGCTCCTCCCGCAGCCGGGTACTGGTCACCGCGCGGCAGATCGCGATGTACCTGTGCCGCGAGCTGACCGACCTGTCGCTACCGAAGATCGGCGCGCTCTTCGGGGGCCGCGACCACACGACGGTCATGCACGCCGACCGCAAGATCCGCTCGCTGATGGCCGAACGGCGCTCCATCTACAACCAGGTGACGGAGCTGACCAACCGCATCAAGAGCTGACGCGGGACCGGCCGCGCGCCGTACGAGCGGTCCTCAGCGCGCCGAAAAAGCCGCACACGCCGTCCGCGCACCCACCCACGAGTGCCCCGGGAGCCCTGCTCCCGGGGCACTCGCCGTTTCCCGCTGTTCGATTACGCCCGGCAGAGATCCGTTTTTCCACAGGAAGGTGGACGAAGCGTCGTCCACAGCCTGTGCACACCGGAGTTGTCCAGATTCGTCTCCACAGGCCGGCTGCCGCAAGGGACATCGGCCCAGCTCAGCCGCATGTGGAAATGTGGGTAACCCATATCCACAGACTGTGGATGAAACGGGCAACAGTGCACCTGGGTCGAGGAGTTGTCCACCGCCTACCCACAGGATGCCCTGGGTTGTACACAGGTTCGGGCCGCTTCTCCACATCTCTGTCCACTGTTCGGCAACGCAACACGGTTAGGGGCACGAACGAGTGAAAGCCGTCACACCAAGGGGGTGGGTTGGCCTGGGGAGAACCCGGGTATTCCTGGGGATGGAGCTGGGGACAAGTCGGGGTGCCCTGTGTATGGGGTGTGCACAACTTTCCGCCGTCCACAGCCGCCCCTGGTTATCCACCGGCGTCACCCACAGGCCCGGTGGATAAAAAACCGCCCCTGACCTGCACAGGAACCGGTTATCCACGGTATCCACACCCCCTACTACTACGACTACACCTAGAGAGCTGGGAAGTCGTTTCGAAGCGGGGGCTGTGCACAACTCGGGCCGGTGCCGCCCCGCGGCTCGGATCACGGCTTGACGCCAAGCCGCACCTGCTGTCAGTCCTGTGCGTCAGACTGGTCCCCGACAGCCAGCAACAAGCAGGAGGCGGTTCCGGTGAAGATCCGGGTGGAGCGCGACGTACTCGCCGAGGCAGTGGCTTGGGCAGCCCGCAGCCTCCCGGCCCGTCCCCCGGTGCCCGTGCTCGCCGGGCTGCTGCTCAAGGCCGAGGAGGGCAAGCTCAGCCTCTCCGGCTTCGACTACGAGGTCTCGGCGCGGGTCTCGGTCGAGGCAGAGGTCGACGAGGAGGGCACCGTGCTGGTCTCCGGCCGGCTGCTCGCCGACATCTCCAGGGCGCTGCCCAACCGCCCGGTGGAGATCTCCACCGACGGCGTGCGGGTCACCGTGGTCTGCGGCAGTTCCCGCTTCACCCTCCACACCCTCCCCGTCGAGGAGTACCCGGCGCTGCCCGCGATGCCCACCGCCTCGGGCACCGTCCCCGGTGAGGTCTTCGCCGCCGCCGCCGCCCAGGTCGCCATCGCCGCCGGGCGCGACGACACGCTGCCGGTGCTCACCGGTGTGCGGATCGAGATCGAGGGCGACACCGTCACGCTGGCCGCCACCGACCGCTACCGCTTCGCGGTCCGCGAGTTCCTGTGGAAACCGGAGCAGGCCGACATCTCCGCGGTCGCCCTGGTGCCCGCCAAGACCCTCCAGGACACCGCCAAGTCGCTCACCAGCGGCGACACCGTCTCCATCGCCCTGGCCGGCGCCGGTGAGGGCGAGGGGCTGATCGGCTTCGAGGGCGCGGGCCGCCGCACCACCACCCGGCTGCTCGAGGGCGACCTGCCGAAGTACCGCACCCTGTTCCCCACCGAGTTCGCCTCGGTCGCGGTGATCGAGACCGCGCCCCTGGTCGAGGCGGTCAAGCGCGTCGCCCTGGTCGCCGAGCGCAACACCCCGGTGCGGCTGAGCTTCGAGCAGGGCGTGCTCACCCTGGAGGCCGGCTCCAGCGACGACGCACAGGCTGTGGAAAGGGTCGAGGCCAAGCTCGACGGCGACGACATCTCGATCGCCTTCAACCCGACGTTCCTGCTCGACGGCCTCAGCGCGATCGACTCCCCGGCCGCCCAGCTGTCCTTCACGACCTCCACGAAGCCGGCCCTGCTCAGCGGCCGACCGGCCGTCGACGCCGAGGCCGACGAGGCGTACAAGTACCTGATCATGCCGGTGCGCCTGTCCGGCTGAAGCCCGGACCGCGGGTCGACGTAGGCTCGTGGTCGGACCGGGCCGGGCTCAGGCAGTCCCGCCGGGTACCGCGGTCACGCGCCATGCGTTACGCGTCGAATGCTTCGAACGAAGGGTCAGTGATGGAGCTCGGTCTCATCGGTCTCGGCAAGATGGGCGGCAACATGCGCGAGCGCATCCGCCGCGCCGGCCACACCGTCATCGGGTACGACCGGAACCCGGACCTCGCCGATGTCCACAGCCTCAAGGAACTTGTGGACTCGCTCCAGGGTCCGCGCGTGGTGTGGGTGATGGTCCCCGCCGGCAAGGCCACCCAGTCCACCATCGACGAACTGGGCGAGCTGCTCTCGCCCGGCGACCTGGTGGTCGACGGCGGCAACTCCCGCTGGACCGACGACGAGAAGCACGCCGAGCAGCTGGCCGCCAAGGGCATCGGCTTCGTCGACTGCGGCGTCTCCGGCGGCGTGTGGGGCCTCGCCAACGGCTACGCGCTGATGTACGGCGGCACCGCGGAGGACGTCGCCAAGGCGCAGCCGATCTTCGACGCGCTCAAGCCCGAGGGCGACTCCGGCTCGGTGCACGCCGGCAAGGTCGGCGCCGGCCACTTCGCCAAGATGGTCCACAACGGCATCGAGTACGCGATGATGCAGGCGTACGCCGAGGGCTGGGAGCTGCTGGAGGCGGTGGACTCGGTCACCGACGTCCGCGAGGTCTTCCGCTCCTGGAAGTCGGGTACGGTGATCCGCTCCTGGCTGCTCGACCTGGCCGTGGACGCGCTCGACAAGAGCGAGCACCTGGAGAACCTCCGCGGCTACGCGGACGACTCCGGTGAGGGCCGCTGGACCGTGGAGGCCGCGATCGACAACGCGGTGCCGCTGCCCGCGATCACCGCGTCCCTCTTCGCCCGGTTCTCGTCCCGCCAGGACGACTCGCCGCAGATGAAGATGATCGCCGCGCTGCGCAACGAGTTCGGCGGCCACGCGGTCACCGCGGCCGAGTAGGCCGCACGGCGGTTCTCGTACCGCACGTCACAGCAGGGAGGTCGGCGCATCGGGCGCCACAGCACGAGATGCACGTAGCGCACCTTTCGCTCGCCGACTTCCGCTCCTACGCCCGGGCCGAGGTCCCTCTCGACCCGGGCGTCACGGTCTTCGTCGGGCCCAACGGGCAGGGCAAGACCAATCTGGTCGAGGCGGTCGGCTACCTGGCCACCCTCGGCAGCCACCGGGTCGCCGCGGACGCGCCCCTGGTACGGCTCGGCGCGGAGCGCTCGGTGGTCCGCGCCCAGGTGGTGCAGGGCGACCGGCAGCAACTGGTCGAACTGGAGATCAACCCGGGCCGCGCCAACCGGGCCCGGATCAACCGCTCCTCGCAGGTCCGGCCGCGGGACGTGCTGGGCATCCTGCGCAGCGTGCTGTTCGCCCCGGAGGACCTGGCGCTGGTCAAGGGCGACCCCGGCGAGCGGCGGCGCTTCCTCGACGAGCTGGTCACCGCCCGCGCGCCCCGGCTGGCCGGGGTCCGCTCCGACTACGAGCGGGTGCTCAAGCAGCGCAACACCCTGCTGAAGTCCGCCGCGCTGGCCCGCCGGCACGGCAGCCGGACGGCCGCGGGCAGCGCGGGCCGGACCGGCGGCGCCGACCTGTCCACCCTGGACGTGTGGGACCAGCACCTGGCCCGCGCCGGCGCCGAACTGCTCGCCCAGCGGCTCGACCTGGTCGCCGCGCTCCAGCCGCTGGCCGACAAGGCATACGAGCAGCTCGCGCCCGGCGGCGGCCCGGTCGGGCTGGAGTACCGCGGCTCGATCGGCGACGAGAGGATGGCCGGCGCGACCGGCCGCGAGGACCTGTACGAGCGGCTGCTGGAGGCGCTCGGCGAGGCCCGCAAACAGGAGATCGAACGCGGTGTGACCCTGGTCGGACCGCACCGAGACGACCTGGTGCTCAAGCTCGGCCCGCTCCCGGCGAAGGGCTACGCCAGCCACGGCGAGTCGTGGTCGTACGCGCTCGCGCTGCGGCTGGCGTCGTACGAACTGCTCTGCTCCGACGGGCGGGAGCCGGTGCTGGTGCTGGACGACGTGTTCGCCGAGCTGGACACCCGGCGCCGCGAGCGGCTGGCCGAACTCGTCGCGCCCGGCGAGCAGGTGCTGGTGACGGCCGCGGTCGACGACGACGTGCCGGGCGTGCTGGCGGGCACGCGCTTCGCGGTGCAGAACGGAACGGTGCAGCGGGCATGAGCGAGGGCGAGCGGGCACGGGCCCGGCAGGAGGACGGCGCCGGAGCCGTACCCCGGCAGGAGGGCGCGGCGCTGGGCGGAGGAGAACAGCCGGCGGCAGGCGGCGCCTCGGGGGTGGACCTCGCCCGGGTGGCGCTGCGGGCGGCGAAGGAGCAGGCGCGGGCCCGGGGCGCGGCGGCGGTGCAGAAGAAGCAGGCCCGCCGGGGCGGGCTGCGCAGCGGCGCCCGGGCGGACGGCCGCGACCCGCTGCCGCTGGGCGCGGCGATCAACCGGCTGATCACCGAGCGCGGCTGGGAGGCGCCGGCCGCGGTCGGCGGGGTGATGGGCCGCTGGCCGCAGCTGGTCGGGCCGGAGGTGGCGCTGCACTGCGCGCCGGAGCGGTACGACGAGGACGAGCGGGTGCTGACCGTGCAGTGCGACTCGACGGCGTGGGCGACCCAGTTGCGGCTGCTCGCGCCGACGCTGGTGGCGCGGCTCAACGCCGATCTCGGGCAGGGCACGGTGCGGATGATCAAGGTGCTGGCACCGGCCGGTCCGAGCCGGTCGTACGGCAGGCTGCGGGCGCCCGGCAGCCGTGGTCCGGGTGACACGTACGGGTGAGCGCGCAGGCGCACGGATGCCCCTGCTGAGCGTAGTGGGAGGTTGACAGCCGGAAGCCCTGGACGCCCTCGTGAGCGGTTTCGGCACCGGGGCCGCGTGTAGGGAGTCGGCCGAGGCGGGGTTCGGTCGGCACATGGGAACTCAGGTACCGGCAAAGCCCCACTCATGTCGGCGCTACCGGTAGACTGGTACGAGACCGCCCTCCCCTGGCAGTCCGGCGAGTCCGGCAGGGGTACCCCAGCGGAACCGTCGAACCACAGTCAGAACATCGCAGCCGATCCCACCGCGGTGGGACCCGGCTCGTGCTGTGCCAGAAAGGGCGCTTCGTGGCCGATTCCGGCAACCCCAACGAGAACTCCAACAAGTCCTACGACGCCAGTGCGATCACCGTGCTGGAGGGACTCGAGGCGGTGCGCAAGCGCCCCGGTATGTACATCGGCTCGACCGGTGAGCGGGGCCTGCACCACCTCGTGCAAGAGGTCGTGGACAACTCGGTCGACGAGGCGATGGCCGGCTTTGCCGACACCATCGACGTCACGATCCTCGCCGACGGCGGCGTGCGCGTGGTGGACAACGGGCGCGGCATCCCGGTCGGCATCATCCCCTCGGAGGGCAAGCCGGCCGTCGAGGTCGTGCTGACCGTGCTGCACGCCGGCGGCAAGTTCGGCGGCGGCGGCTACGCGGTCTCCGGCGGTCTGCACGGCGTCGGCGTCTCGGTGGTCAACGCGCTGTCGACGCGCGTCGCCGTCGAGGTCCGCACCGACGGGTACCGCTGGACGCAGGACTACAAGCTGGGCGTGCCGACGGCGCCGCTGGCCAAGCGCGAGGCCACCGAGGAGACCGGCACCTCGGTCACCTTCTGGGCCGACCCGGACATCTTCGAGACCACCGAGTACTCCTTCGAGACGCTCTCCCGGCGGCTGCAGGAGATGGCGTTCCTCAACAAGGGCCTGCGGATCGCGCTGACCGACGAGCGCCCCGACCACGTGGACGAGGAGGGCAAGCCGCTCTTTGCCTCGTACTACTACGAGGGCGGCATCGTCGACTACGTGCGGTACCTCAACTCGCGCAAGGGCGAGATGGTCCACCCCACGGTGATCGACATCGAGGCGGAGGACAAGGAGCGGCTGCTGTCGGTCGAGGTCGCCATGCAGTGGAACACCCAGTACAGCGAGGGTGTCTACAGCTTCGCGAACACGATCCACACCCATGAGGGCGGCACCCACGAGGAGGGCTTCCGCGCGGCCCTGACCGGCCTGGTCAACCGCTACGCGCGGGAGAAGAAGCTGCTGCGGGAGAAGGACGACAACCTCACCGGCGAGGACATCCGCGAGGGCCTGACCGCGATCATCTCGGTCAAGCTCGGCGAGCCGCAGTTCGAGGGCCAGACGAAGACCAAGCTCGGCAACACCGAGGCGAAGACGTACGTGCAGAAGGTCGTGCACGAGCACCTCACCGACTGGCTGGACCGCAACCCCAACGAGGCCACGGACATCATCCGCAAGTCGATCCAGGCGGCCACCGCCCGCGTCGCGGCCCGCAAGGCGCGGGACCTCACCCGCCGCAAGGGCCTGCTGGAGTCCGCGTCGCTGCCGGGCAAGCTGAGCGACTGCCAGTCGAACGACCCGACGAAGTGCGAGATCTTCATCGTCGAGGGTGACTCCGCCGGCGGCTCGGCGAAGTCCGGCCGCAACCCGCAGTACCAGGCGATCCTCCCGATCCGCGGCAAGATCCTCAATGTGGAGAAGGCCAGGATCGACAAGATCCTGCAGAACCAGGAGATCCAGGCGCTGATCTCGGCCTTCGGCACCGGTGTGCACGAGGACTTCGACATCGACAAGCTGCGCTATCACAAGATCATCCTGATGGCGGACGCCGACGTCGACGGCCAGCACATCAACACGCTGCTGCTGACCTTCCTCTTCCGGTTCATGCGCCCGCTGGTGGAGGCCGGACACGTGTACCTGTCCCGCCCGCCGCTGTTCAAGGTGAAGTGGGGCCGCGACGACTGGGAGTACGCCTACTCCGACCGTGAGCGCGACGCGCTGGTGGAACTGGGCAAGCAGAGCGGCAAGCGCATCCGCGAGGACTCGATCCAGCGCTTCAAGGGCCTCGGCGAGATGAACGCCGAGGAGCTGCGGGTCACCACCATGGACATCGACCACCGTGTGCTCGGCAAGGTCACGCTGGACGACGCGGCGCAGGCCGACGACCTGTTCTCCGTGCTCATGGGCGAGGACGTGGAGGCGCGCCGCACCTTCATCCAGCGCAACGCCAAGGACGTCCGGTTCCTGGACATCTGAGTCGGCCCCGACTTCCGGCCGTGTGAAAGGACTATCAGACAGCGATGGCCGACGAGACCCCCAACACCCCTCCCGTGCCCGATCTCCCCGCGTCCGAGATGGACGAGCGCAACGAGTCCGGGGGGCTGCGCATCGAGCCCGTCGGGCTCGAGACGGAGATGCAGCGCAGCTACCTCGACTACGCGATGTCCGTCATCGTCTCGCGCGCCCTGCCGGACGTGCGCGACGGCCTGAAGCCCGTGCACCGCCGGGTGCTGTATGCGATGTACGACGGCGGCTACCGGCCGGAGAAGGGCTTCTACAAGTGCGCCCGCGTCGTCGGTGACGTCATGGGTACGTACCACCCGCACGGCGACTCCTCGATCTACGACGCGCTGGTCCGGCTGGCGCAGCCGTGGTCGATGCGGATGCCGCTGGTGGACTCCAACGGCAACTTCGGCTCGCCGGGCAACGACCCGGCCGCCGCCATGCGGTACACCGAGTGCAAGATGGCGCCGCTGGCCATGGAGATGGTCCGGGACATCGACGAGGAGACCGTCGACTTCACGGACAACTACGACGGCCGCAACCAGGAGCCGACGGTCCTGCCGTCCCGCTTCCCGAACCTGCTGATCAACGGCTCGGCCGGGATCGCGGTCGGCATGGCCACCAACATCCCGCCGCACAACCTGCGGGAGGTCGCCGACGGCGCCCAGTGGTTCCTGGCCAACCCGGACGCGACGTCCGAGGAGCTGCTCGACGCGCTGATCGAGCGGATCAAGGGCCCGGACTTCCCGACCGGCGCCCTGGTGGTCGGCCGCCGCGGCATCGAGGACGCGTACCGCACCGGGCGCGGCTCGATCACCATGCGCGCGGTCGTCGAGGTGGAGGAGATCCAGAACCGGCAGTGCCTGGTCGTCACCGAGCTGCCGTACCAGACCAACCCGGACAACCTCGCGCAGAAGATCGCCGACCTGGTGAAGGACGGCCGGATCGGCGGGATCGCGGACGTCCGCGACGAGACCTCCTCGCGCACCGGCCAGCGGCTGGTGATCGTGCTCAAGCGCGACGCCGTCGCCAAGGTGGTGCTCAACAACCTCTACAAGCACACCGACCTCCAGTCGAACTTCGGCGCCAACATGCTCGCGCTGGTCGACGGGGTGCCGCGCACGCTCTCGCTGGACGCGTTCATCCGCAACTGGGTGAACCACCAGGTCGAGGTCATCATCCGGCGTACCCGGTTCCGGCTGCGCAAGGCCGAGGAGCGCGCCCACATCCTGCGCGGCCTGCTCAAGGCGCTCGACGCGATCGACGAGGTCATCGCGCTGATCCGGCGCAGCGACACCGTCGAGACCGCGCGCGAGGGCCTGATGGGCCTGCTGGAGATCGACGAGATCCAGGCGAACGCGATCCTGGAGATGCAGCTGCGGCGGCTGGCCGCCCTGGAGCGGCAGAAGATCATCGCCGAGCACGACGAGCTCCAGGCGAAGATCAACGAGTACAACGCGATCCTCGCCTCGCCCGAGTTGCAGCGGCAGATCATCAGCGAGGAACTCCAGGCCATCGTCGACAAGTTCGGCGACGACCGGCGCAGCAAGCTGGTGCCCTTCGACGGCGACATGTCCATCGAGGACCTGATCGCCGAGGAGGACATCGTCGTCACGATCACCCGCGGCGGCTATGTCAAGCGCACCAAGACCGAGGACTACCGCTCGCAGAAGCGCGGCGGCAAGGGCGTGCGGGGCACCAAGCTGAAGCAGGACGACATCGTCGACCACTTCTTTGTCACAACCACGCACCAATGGCTGCTGTTCTTCACGAACAAGGGACGCGTCTATCGCGCCAAGGCGTACGAGCTTCCGGACGCCGGACGGGACGCCCGAGGCCAGCACGTGGCGAACCTGCTGGCCTTCCAGCCGGACGAGCGGATCGCCCAGATCCTGGCCATCAAGGACTACGAAGCGGCGCCGTACCTGGTGCTCGCCACCAAGTCCGGCCTGGTGAAGAAGACCGCGCTGAAGGACTACGACTCCCCGCGCTCCGGCGGTGTGATCGCGATCAACCTGCGGGACGCCGGGGCCGCCGAGGAGGGCGCCGCGGCCGAGTCCGACGAGCTGATCGGCGCCGAGCTGGTCTCCGCCGAGGACGACTTGTTGCTGGTCAGCCGCAAGGCGCAGTGCATCCGCTTCACCGCGACCGACGAGGCGCTGCGGCCGATGGGCCGGGCCACCTCGGGGGTGAAGGGGATGAGTTTCCGCGCGGGTGACGAACTCCTCTCCATGAACGTGGTGCGGCCCGGTACGTTCGTCTTCACCGCCACCGACGGCGGCTACGCCAAGCGCACGCGGGTCGACGAGTACCGCGTGCAGGGGCGTGGCGGGCTCGGGATCAAGGCGGCGAAGATCGTCGAGGACCGGGGCTCGCTGGTCGGTGCGCTGGTGGTCGAGGAGACCGATGAGATCCTTGCCATCACGCTCAGCGGTGGCGTGATCCGGACGCGGGTCAACGAGGTCAGGGAGACCGGTCGTGACACCATGGGCGTCCAGCTCATCAACCTCGGCAAGCGGGACGCGGTGGTAGGTATCGCGCGCAACGCCGAAGCGGAGGATGATCCGGACGGCGTGGAGTCCGACGGCGTGGCGCCGGAAGGCGCGGAGTCCGGTGAGCAGGACGGCGTGGTGGCGCAGGCGGCCGCGGCGGACGACACGAGCACGACAGGGCATGACACTGCGGCCCCGGGTCAGACCCCCGCGGCCGGTGAAGCAGAGGAGTAAGCCGTGAGTGGAGCCATGGGCGCCGCGGGCGGGTCCGGTAGGACGGGTGGCGCCCATGGCGCCGGCCGCACGGGCGGTGCCCATGGCTCGGCCGGGAGCACCGGCCCGGCCGGCGCTGCGGACCGCAGCGGTCCGCAGGAGGGGGGATACACCGTGACCGACACCCGTCAGTCGCCGCACCAGCCGCCGGCCGCGTACCCGCCGCCCCGGCCCTCGGACGCGCCCGGTGGCACCGGGACGTCCGCCGCGGCCGCCGGGGTGCGCAGACCGCGGCCCGCGGCCCGTACGGCGCCGCGTACCCGCAAGGCGCGGCTGCGGGTGTCCAAGGCCGACCCGTGGTCGGTGATGAAGGTCAGCTTCCTGCTGTCGATCGCGCTGGGCATCTGCACGATCGTCGCGGTGGCCGTGCTGTGGATGGTGCTCGACACCATCGGCGTGTTCAGCGCCGTGGGCTCCACCATCAGCGACGCGACCTCCACCGAGGGCGGCAAGGGCGGCTTCGACCTGGTGAGCTTCCTGTCGCTGTCCCGGGTGCTGCTGTTCACCACGGTGATCGCGGTCATCGACGTGGTGCTCGCCACCGCGCTGGCCACTCTGGGGGCCTTCATCTACAACCTCTCCTCGAACTTCGTGGGCGGCGTGGAGCTCACCCTGGCCGAGGACGAGTAACCGATTTTGGGGCTCGGCCCCTGGTGCGCTAATCTTTCCGTGCAGCGCGGGGCTATAGCTCAGACGGTTAGAGCGCTTCCCTGATAAGGAAGAGGCCCCAGGTTCAAGTCCTGGTAGCCCCACTCGCAGACAGGCGGTTCGGTCCCTGAGGGACCGGGCCGCCTTTGTCGTTCCCCGGCGGGGTGTCGGGCCCGGCCTCGGCGGTGGCGCGACGCCCTACCCGTTTTCGATGCCAGGTAACCATTCGGTATCGGCCGCTGTGTATAGTCGGGCGGGTCAGAAGCTCGTCTCACGCAAGAAGGAGGAGGGTCAGGCGATGAAGAAGATTCTCCTGATCGCCCTGGCCGCCGTCGCCGGGCTGTTCGTGTACCGGCAGATCCAGGCGGATCGCGCCGAGCAGGACCTGTGGACGGAAGCCACTGACACGGTCCCGGGTGGTTCCGGCTCAGACGTGTGAGATGCCGTGAGCAGCGCGCCGAGAGGCGCGAGGGCGGTCTTCGGGCCCCGGTCGCACAGCGCGGCCGGGGCCTTCGCCGTTCCCGCCCGTTCCGATACGGTGCCGGTGCAGCTACGGTGCCGCGCATCGCACTCTGATCGGCTCCGATCGGTCCCGGTCGGTTCCCCGGTCGGAGGGGACGGGAGCAGGGGATGAAGCGCACGACGTTCGGCGTGGCCGCGGCCTTAGTGGTGCTGGCCGCCGCGGCGACCCCGGCGGTCGCGGACGGCGGGACGACCACGTCGCCGGGCACCTCCTCGTCCTCGGCGTCCTCCGCCCCCTCCGGTGCCACCGACACCGCCACCGCCCCGGCCACGCCGACCGCCCCGGCCACCTGGCAGCCGCAGGGCCGCGTGCTCACCGGAGCCGCCACCACGGCCGACGCACCCGTGCTGAAGGCGGGCACCACCTACCAGGACACCATCAAGCCCGGCCAGACGCGGATGTACACCATCCCCCTGGACGCGGTCTCCTCCGCCTACGCCTCGGCGTTCGCCCTGCCGCCGACCGGCGTGAAGGTGGCCTACAACGACGGCATCGAGCTGAAGTTCACCAGCGCCGACGGGACGCAGTGCGACAGCCGCGAGGCGCACTTCGACGACGACGGCGACGCCCGCCCGGTCGGCACCGCGGTGCAGCGCGTGGCCAGCGGCGGTTACGGCTCCTGCGAGGTCGCCGACCGGTACACGCTCCAGGTGCACCGCACCTCCGAGGCGGGCTCGGACCAGGCGGCCTGGCCGCTGGAGCTGCGCTACGTCCTGGAACCGCCGCTCAAGGCGGGCGCCGACCGGCAGTCCGCACCGCCCGACGTGACCGCCACCGCCTCCCCGACCCCGCTCACCACCGGCACGACGAAGCCGGCGAGCGGCGGCACTTCGTTCGAGACCGCGGCCGCGCTGCGGACCGGCATCTGGAAGGACCAGGTGCTGCCCGGCGAGACGCGCTTCTACAAGGTGGCGGTCGACTGGGGCCAACAGGCCACCGTCTTCGCGGACTTCTCCAGCGCTCCGCTGATCGGCAGTTCCCTCAACTTCGTCAACACCGGGGTCCGGCTGACCTCCTTCAGCCCGGTCCGGCAGTACGTCGACGGCGACGACGGCTCCTACTCCGGCGCGCAGACCTCGCTCGACACGCAGGTGCCGACGGTGTCCTACGCGAACCGCTCCTCGGACGACGACACGGTCCAGCGGGTGCGGTACGCGGGGTGGTACTACGTCGCGGTCACGGTGCACCCGGACGTGGCCAAGCAGGTCAGCGGGGCGGTGCCGGTCACACTGCGGGTCCAGGTCTCCGGTACGGCGCAGGCCGGTCCCCCGTACGCCGGGGACCCGGGCGCGGCCGGGATCGGCGTCGACGCCCGCGCGGCGGCCTCGGCCGACGGCAGCGCGCCGTCGGCCGCCGGCACGGCCGGCGGCGCGCCCGCGGTCCCGGGACTGCGCATGGTCGCGTACGGGGCGTTCGGGCTCGGCACGCTGCTGCTGATCGTCCTGGCGGTCTGGTTCGGGGCGGCGCGGCGGCGGCCGGCCAGGGGCTGAGCCTCAGGAGGCCATCAGGGCCACGACGCCGATCGCGAAGCAGAGCAGGGCGAGGACCAGCATCGGCACCGCGACCTTCGCCGGGGGGCCGGGTTTGGCGCGGCGGGCCGGGAGGGCGGCGGAGGCGGTGTCGGCGGTGTCCGCGGTGCCGGTGGTGGTGCCCGGCGCGGTGGAGGCGGTCGCGGGGGCCGGGGGCGGGGTCGGAGTCGGGGCCGCGGTCGCGGGTGCCGGGAAGGGCTCCGGCGGTGCGGGGTGGTTCAGGCGGGTGGGCGGGTGCGTCGGGGGCTCCGGCGGAGCGGCGGGCGCGGGCAGCGGGACGGCCTCCACGGCCGCGTGAGCGGTCGGGGCGGCGTGGCGGGGCTGGCGGCGTCCGCCGGGCGGCTGCGGGGCGGGCAGGGGCTCCACAGGGGCCTCGGCGGGCATCTGCGGGGGCGGCACCGGGGTGGCGGGTGGCGTGGGGGGAGCCGCGGGCGGGGCGGGAGGCATGGGCGTGGGGGCCGTCGTGGGGCGGGCGGGGTAGCCCGGCAGGGGCGCCGCACCGTATCCGGCCGGGTGGCCCTGGCCCGGGTGCCCCTGGCTCGAGCGGTCCTGGTCCGGCGGCAGCGCCGGTGGCGGGGGGACGGGAGTGGACGGCAGGACGGGAGTGGACGGCGGGACGGCCGCACCTGCGGGCGCCGGCGCGGTGACCGCCCGGTCCGCGGTCGGCCCGTCCGGGCCGAACCCCGCGGGCAGCGGGCCGATCAGGTCGAAGATCTCCACCGGTTCCTCGCCGGACCCGTCCTCCGGCAGCAGCTCCGACGCGGCTGCCAGCGCCTTGCGCGCGCCCGTCGCCGTACGGAACCGCGCGTACGGGTCCGGCTGGAGCAGGGTGCCGACCACCTGCCACAGCGGGCCCGGCACGCCCAGCGGCGCCGGGGGCATGCCCATCTCCAGGAACCGGTCCTGAACCGCCTGGGCGTCGGGTTTGCGCCCGCCGAGCAGGTAGAGCGCGACGAGCCCGGTCGCGTACAGGTCCGCCGCGAAGTCCGGCTCGGCGCCGAGCAGTTGCTCCGGGGCGAAGTAGCCGGGCGTGCCGACCACGTAGTTGGCCTCGGTGAGCCGGGCGTCGCCCTTGCGCATCGCGATCCCGAAGTCCGACAGCCGTACGTGCGGGGGGCGGGTGCCGGTCGCCTCCAGCAGGACGTTGGCGGGCTTGATGTCCCGGTGGATGACGCCCTCGGCGTGCACCGCGCTCAGCCCGGCGAGCAGCTGGTCGAGCAGCACGCAGACCAGGCGCGGCGGCAGCGGGCCGTACTCCGCGACCAGGTGCGACAGCGAACCGCCGCACACCAGGTCCATGGTGAACAGCACCTTGTCGTCGTCCGCGGCCCAGCTCGCCGGGGCCAGCACGTGCGGGTGGTCGATCCGCAGCGCTTGTTCCCGGACGAAGCGCAGCAGCGCGTGGGCGTCGCTCTGCTGGAGCAGCTTCGCCGCCACGTAGCGCCGCCTGCGGCGGTCCCACGCCCGCCATACCGCTCCGACCCCGCCGCGTCCGATCGGGTCCACCAGCTCGTACCGACCCGCGAAGACCTCGCCCATCGCCTGCCGTCCGCCCTCTTCACCGACCTCGATCCCGTCGGACCAGACTCTGCCAGGGCCGCCCACCCGGGCGCGAGGGTGTGTCCCCCCATCCCGCCCACAACCCGTTTCGGCTCGCCCCCCTCCACCCGGTACGCTGTCTGCCACACGGGGCCTTAGCTCAGTTGGTAGAGCGCTGCCTTTGCAAGGCAGATGTCAGGAGTTCGAATCTCCTAGGCTCCACTCGTGCGCGTGCAGACCGTCGGCCCCCTCACCCGGGATGGGTGAGGGGGCCGACGGCGTGTGGGCCGGGTGCGGCGGCCGGGCGGTGGGGTGCGGGGGCTGGGGGTCGGGGTGGGGGTGGGACAGAATCGGGGGGTGGTCATGTTCGGGGTGTTGGGGGCGACGCGGGCGGTCGGGGCCGACGGCGCCGAGGCCGCGTTGGGCGGGCCGCGGCGGCGGGCGGTGCTGGCGCTGCTCGTGCTGGAGGCGGGGCGGGTGGTCGCCGCGGAGCGGCTGATCGACGGCCTGTACGGGGCGGACGCGCCGGCCGGGGCGGCCAACGCGGTGCAGTCGCAGATCTCGCGGTTGCGGCAGGTGCTGCCGGTGGCGGTGGAGGGGCACCCGGCGGGGTACCGGCTGGCGGCGGAGCGGGAGCAGGTGGACGCGTATCGGTTCGAGCGGCTGGCGCTGCGCGGGCGGGAGGCGCTGGCGGCCGGACAGCCGGACGCGGCGGCCGAGTTGCTGGCGGACGCGCTCGGGTGGTGGCGCGGGCCCGCGCTGGCGGACGTGGGGGACGCGCCGTTCGCGGTGGCCCAGGCGGCGCGGTGGGAGGAACTGCGGCTGGGGGCGGTGGAGGACCGGGTCGAGGCAGGACTGGCGCTCGGCCGGCATCGCGATGTGGTGGCGGAACTGGGGGAGTTGGTGGCCGCGCACCCTCTGCGGGAGCGGCTGCGCGGCCAGTTGATGCGGGCGCTGTACGGCAGCGGGCGGCAGGCCGAGGCGCTGGCGGCGTACGAGGCGGCCCGGCGGGAGCTGGCCGACGCGCTGGGCGCCGACCCGGGCCCGGAGCTGTCCGCGGTCCACCTCGCGATGCTGCGCGGGGACCCGTCGCTGATACCGGACAGGCCGCGGACGCGGGAGGAGCGGGAGTGGCCGGGCGCAGCCGCAGCCGGGCCCGCGCCCGTACCGCCCCGGACAACCGCGCATGTTCCACGTGAAACACGCGCGGAGGCGCATGTTCCACGTGGAACAGCGCCGCACGCCCGCCGTGCACATCCGGAGTATCCGGAGCGTCCCGAGCCTCCGGAGCACCACGAACTTCCTGCCCGGCTCACCAGCTTCATCGGCCGCGAGGAGGAAATCGCCCGGATCGGCGAGCAGTTGGCGCATGGCCGGCTCGTCACGCTGATCGGCCCGGGCGGCGCCGGGAAGACCCGGCTCGCGGTGGAGGCGGCCCGCCGCCACCCGGACGGCGTGCGGTTCGTGGAGCTGGCCGGGCTCGACGACGGCGCCGCCCTGGCACGGGCCGTCCTCGGCGGTCTCGGGCTCCGCGAGGGCGGGCTGCTGCCGACGTCCGGCCCGGGCGCCGCCGCGCCGGACCCGCTGTCCCGGATCACGGCCGCCCTCGCCGACCGCCCGCTGCTGCTGGTCCTGGACAACTGCGAGCACGTCGTCACCGAAGCCGCCTACTTCACCGAGCGCCTCCTCGCCGGGCTGCCCCTGCTGCGGGTCCTCGCCACCAGCCGCGAAGCGCTCGGCATCGACGGCGAGGCGCTGTGCCCGGTGCCGACCCTGCCCCTGCCGCAGCCCGGCACGGACCGGGAAGGAGCGCTGGCCTCCCCCGCCGTGCGCCTCTTCGTCGAACGGGCCACCGCCGTGCGCCCCGACTTCGACCCGGTCGCCGACCCGGCGAGCGCGGACGCCGTGCTGCGGCTGTGCACCGCCCTGGACGGGCTGCCGCTGGCGATCGAGCTCGCCGCGGCCCGGCTGCGCTCGCTGTCTGTCGTGGACATCGCCGCCCGGCTCGGTGCGCTCCCCGACCGCGACGGCGACGTGGTCCCGTACAGCCTCGGCATACGGCCGGACGCGCTCTTCCGGCTGCTGTCCCGCGGCAGCCGCACCGCCCAGCCGCGCCAGCGCACCCTGCGCGGCGTCGTGGAGTGGAGCTGGGAGCTGCTGCCCGCGGACGAGCGGGCGGTGCTGCGGCGCGCCTCGGTGTTCGCGGGCGGCTGGACCCTGGATGCCGCGGAGGCGGTCTGCGCCGACCCGGAACCGGCCCATGGCGACCCCGCCGGCGCGGACCGCATCGACCCCGACGACGTGCTGGACCTGGTCGCCGCGCTCGTGGAGAAGTCCCTCGTCGTCGCCCAGCAGCCGGACGTGTCCGGCCGGGTCCGCTACCGCGTGCTGGAGTCGATCCGCGCGTACGGCGCCGAGCGGCTGGCCGAGGCGGGCGAGACCGACCGCACCCAGCGTGCCCACATCGCGCACTTCCTGCGCTTCGCGCTCGACGCGGACCCGCACCTGCGCCGCGCCGAGCAGGTGGAGTGGCTGGCGCGGTACGCCGAGGACAACGACAACTTCCGGGCGGCCCTGCACCGCGCCCAGGCCGCCGGGGACACCACCGCCACGATGCGGCTGGTCGCGGCCCTGTCGTCGTACTGGCTGCTGCGCGGGGTGCGGTACGAGGGGGTCGCGGCCGCCCGGCAGGTGCTCGCGGCGCTCGGGCCGCACCCGCCGGAGGGCATGGAGGAGGAGTTCGCCCTGTGCGTGATGGCGGTGCTCGGCGCGCTCTCCGACCCGGACGCCTACGCCGAGCACGTGGCGGCCGCCACCGTCGTCGTGGACCGGATGCACCGGGTGTCCCGGCGCTTCCCCGTCCTCACGCTGCTGTGGGCGCCGTTCGCGGGCGTGCCGGACGCGAGCGAGGACACCGTCGCGGTGCTGGAGGAGTTCCTCGCCGAGCACGACGACCCGTGGTACCGCGCGCTCGGCCACCTCGGCGCCGGCTTCCAGGCGTGGATGACGCACGCCGACACCGCCGCCGCCCGGCGCGAGTGCACCCGCGCCCTGGAGTACTTCACGGCCGAGGGCGACCGCTGGGGCATGATCACCTCCCTCAACGTGCTCGCCGACCTCGCGGACTACGACGGCCGGCTGCCGGAGGCCCTCGCGTCGCTGGGCCGTGCGCTGGAGCTGGCGCAGGAGCTGGACTCCGCCCTGGACATGGCCGAACTGCTCTGCAACCACGCCGCGTACAGCCTGCGCGCGGAGGAGTACGACGCGGCGCGGGCGTACTGCGAGCGGGCCGTGCTGCTCTCCCGCCGGGCCGGCTCGCCGGAGACGCTGGCGATGGCCCACGTCGGGCTCGGCGAGGCCGCCCGGCTGTCCGGCGACCTGGCCACCGCGCGGGCGCTGTGCGAGCAGGCGCTTTTGGAGTGCCCGCGCGGCTGGTTCTCCAGCGACGGCATCCGCTCCACCGCGCTGCGCGCCCTCGGCTGGATCGCGGTGGCCGAGGGCGACGCGGCCGCCGCCCGGGACCGGTTCAGGGCCGCCGCGGCGGACAGCGGCAGCGGTGCCATGGAGTTCCCGATGTCCGGTGCGCTCCTGGCGGTGGCCGCCGCGGGGCTCGCGGTGCTGGTCGACGAACCGCGCCGGGCCGCACTGCTGCTGGGCGCCGCACACGCGGTGCGCGGCAGGCCGCCCGGCGGACCCGACGTGCGCGCCACGGCCGCCGCGGCCCGAAGAGCCCTGGGCGACGGGCCGTACGAGGAGGCGTACGCGCGCACCCGCGCCTTGGACCGGGCAGCCGCGCTCGCCCTGACCACGGAGTACCTGACCAGCGGGTGACCCGTCCCCCGCCCCCGCGCGAAGGGCGCGACCACCGCTCCGGGGCACCGCACCGACCTGCGCCGACACCCGCTGTCAGCCCGCGGTGCGCCGACGGTCAGCCCGCGGTCAGCGCCCCCGCCCACGCTCGGTGCCATGACGACGACAACTCCCGCCCCCGCCTCCGGCGCCGTGGCCGACGGCCGCCGCTGGGCGGTCCTCGCCATCTGCTGCGTGGCCGCCGCCCTCCTCGGCATCGACAACAGCGTCCTGAACTACGCGCTGCCGAGCCTCACCGACCAGCTCCACCCCTCCTCGACGCAACTGCTGTGGATCGTCGACGTGTACGGCTTCGTCCTCGGCGGGCTGCTGATCTTCGCCGGCAGCCTCGGCGACCGGATCGGCCGCAAGCGGCTGCTGCTCCTCGGCGTGGCCGGCTTCGGCGCCGCCTCCGCGCTCACCGCCTACGCCGACGACCCCGGCCTGCTGATCGCGGCCCGCGCGCTGCTCGGCGTCGCGGGCGCGACGATCATGCCCTCCACGCTCTCCCTGGTCCGCAACGCCTTCACCGACCCCCGGGAGCGCACCACCGCGGTCGGGGTGAGCAGCGGCGTCGGCGCGGCCAGCTTCGCGCTCGGCCCGGTCGTCGGCGGCCTGCTGCTCGACCACTTCTGGTGGGGCTCGGTCTTCCTCATCAACGTGCCGCTGATGGCGCTGGTGCTGGTCGCGGGCGCGATCGTGCTGCCGGAGTCCAGGAACCCGCACCCCGGGCGGCTGGACTGGGCCGGCGTGCCGATGTCGATCGCCGGGATGCTCGGCATCATCTACGCGATCAAGACCGCGGCCCGTGACGGCGTGGACCAGCCGGCGGTGTGGATCGCCGCGGCCGTCGGCGCGGTGTCCCTGACCGCCTTCCTGCGCCGCCAGCGGCGGCTCGCCGAGCCGCTGCTCGACCTGCGCTTCTTCCGCAACGCCGCGTTCACCGGCGCCCTGGCCGCGAACGTGGTCGCGCTGTTCGCCTCGTCCACGCTGTCGCTGGCCTGCTCGCTCTACTTCCAGGTCGTGCACGGCTGGTCGCCGCTCATGGCGGGACTCGCGCTGCTGCCGGGGCCGCTGTCCGCGGCCTTCGGGGCGCCGCTGTCCACGGTCCTGGTCCAGCGCGCCGGCCGGGCCCGCACGGTCGCGCTCGGCCTGCTGCTGATGTCGCTGAGCACCGCGGCCTTCGTCCGGGTCACCCCGCACACCGGCTACTGGCACCTGCTGCCGCTGCTGGTCGTCAACGGCCTCGGCGTCATCTTCACCTTCGCCGTCACCTCCGACACCATCCTGGCGAGCGTGCCCAGAAAGCGGGTGGGCGCGGCGGCGGCGATCTCGGAGACCGGCACGGAGCTGGGCAGCGCGCTCGGCATCGCGATCCTCGGGTCGGTGCTCACCACGCTCTACCGGAACGACCTGCACCTGCCCGCGCTGCTCGGCGCCGGCCACCGGTCGGCGGCCCGCGAGTCCGTGGCGGGCGGGGTGCAGACCGGCCGGCAGCTCGGCGGCGCGACCGGCCGGCAGGTGGTGGACGCGGCCCGCGCGGCGTTCACCGGCAGCATGCACGTCACGGTGGTGGCCGCCGCGGCGGTCATGCTCGCGGGCGCGCTGTTCGCGCTGCGCACCCTGAAGGACGTCCCCGCGGTGCTCGACCAGCACGTGGAGGACGCCGACCCGGCCGGCGCCGCGACCGCGCCGGCACCCGCGGCGACGGCCTGAGCCCGGCCGCGGACCGCGCCGGCGGGCGGACGCGGCGGCTCCAGGCCACGGCCTAGTGGCCGCCGCCCTCGCCGTTCTCGCGCCTGCGGTCCGCCTCCGCCTGCTTGGCCCGCACCTCCTCGTCGAGCTCGTCCGCCCCGGGAGAGCCGTCGACGTGGTCGACGGTGTCCGGCGAGGAGCCGTTCAGCGAGCCGGACTGCGGGTCCACCACGGTGAGGGTGGTGGTGCCGGGCATCGGGGAGCGCTCGCCGGTGTCGGTCGGCTCCGACGGCTCGACCAGCCACTCGGGGTTGTTCTGCTTGTTCCACCACTTCCACGCGGCCAGCGCCGCGCCGCAGCAGACGGCCACGAGCACCACGTCGCGGGCGGCCCGCCCGGCCTTCGCGCGCCGCATCCGGCGGCGCACCAGCCGGTCGATGTCGCCGGCCGACACCTGGCCGCGCAGGGCCTGCAGGGCGGCCCCACCGCGCAGCACCACCTCGTCCTTGGCCGGACCGGCCGCGGAGCGGGTCGCGGCGACCGCGGTGGTCACCTTCGGGGCGGCGTAGTCGGTGGCGGCCCGCGCGCCCTCCGCGGTGCGGCGGGTCGCGGTCTCCACGGCATTGGCGGCCTTGGGCGGCATGGCGGCCCACACCTGCTCCCGAGCCTGGTCGACCCGGGGCGCGAGCTTGGCCTCGTACTGCTGCCGGGCGACGGCGCCCGCCTGGCGGCCGTAGACGCCGGCCTGCCGACCGTACTGCCGGCCGTAGACCACGGCGTTCTCCTTCGCCGCGGCCGCGTACGGTGCGGCCACCTCCGCGGCGTGCCGCACGCTGTCCTTCGTCACGTCGGCCGCGTGGCGCACGCTGTCGATGCGGGTCACAGGAACCTCCTCCTCGGTGGTTCGGTGGCGTACCGTCCTCGCCTGTCCATCCGCTTCGAAATCATGCCCGGCCGACCGGTGTACGGCATGTGCGGCAAGCCATCCGGGTCAGTCGGCCCGATTCCCCTCGTACCGGCCGCCCCAGCAGCGGGCACGGCCGGGGACCGGGCCCACGGCACCGTCCGGGCCGTGCAAGGATTTGTCCCTTGTCAGCGAAGAATCATGGAAGGTAGAACGTGGCCGAGCAGCTCTACGCCACCTTGCGGACCAACCTCGGAGACGTCGTGATCCGGCTGCTGCCGAACCACGCCCCGAAGACGGTCGCGAACTTCGTCGGGCTCGCCGAGGGCACCCGGGAGTGGACCGATCCGCGCACCGGTGACCCGTCGCACGAGAAGCTCTACGACGGCACCGTCTTCCACCGGGTCCTGTCCGGCTTCATGATCCAGGGCGGCGACCCGCTGGGCGACGGCACCGGCGGCCCGGGCTACGAGTTCGCCGACGAGTTCCACCCCGACCTGGCCTTCGACCGGCCCTACCTGCTGGCGATGGCGAACGCCGGGCCGGGCACCAACGGCTCGCAGTTCTTCGTCACCGTGGCACCGACCACCTGGCTCACCCGCAAGCACACCATCTTCGGCGAGGTCGCCGACGACGCCAGCCGGAAGGTGGTGGACGGCATCGTCGGCACCCCGACCAACCCGCACACCAACCGCCCGCTCAGCGACGTGGTCCTGGAGACGGTGCTGATCGAGCGCCGTACCTCCTGACCGCCCGCCCGCGACCGCCGATCCCGTAGTCTTCGGGGAACGCCACGCCCCGCCCGCACGTACTCAGAGGGCGGGGCGTACGAGTGCACAGCCCGCACAGGGCGCGCGCACAGGCGCGCAGGGTGTCGTCGGGTGTCATCAGGGAGTGGACGTCATGGACCAGCCGGTCTGCTGCTATCGGCATCCCGACCGGGAGACCGGCATCCGCTGCACCCGGTGCGAGCGGCCGATCTGCACCGCGTGCATGGTCAGCGCCTCGGTCGGCTTCCAGTGCCCGGAGTGCGTGGCCCAGTCCCACCAGGCGGGTCCGGGCGCCCCGCGCCACGTCTCCCAGCCCCGTACCGTGACCGGCAGCCGGGTCGGCCGGGGCGACCCGTTCCTGGTCACCAAGATCCTCATCGCGGTCAACGTCGCGGTGTGGCTGGTGGAGTTGGCGGCCGGCGGGGGCGCCACCGGCAAGGTCGCCTCGGACTACGGGCTGTACGCGGTGTGCCTGCACGACCAGTTCGGCCACCATGTCTGCGGCGGCGCGGCCGACGGCCAGTGGTACCGGGTGATCACCTCGGCGTTCCTGCACGAGCGCACCAACCCGCTGCACATCGGCTTCAACATGCTGACGCTGTGGTGGATCGGCGCCCCGCTGGAGCAGCGGCTCGGGCGGCTGCACTACATCGCGCTGTACCTGGTCTCCGCGCTGGGGGCGAGCGCCGCGGTGCTGCTGCTCGCGCCGGACGCGCTGACCATCGGCGCCTCGGGGGCGATCTTCGGGCTGTTCGGCGCGACCGCGGTGTACATGCGGCGGGCCAACTACGACATGCGGCCGATCCTGATCCTGCTCGGCCTGAACATCCTCTTCAGCTTCACCTGGAGCGGGGTGAGCTGGCAGGCGCACGTCGGCGGTCTGGTGGCCGGGACGCTGGTGGCCATAGGGATGCTCTACGCGCCGCGGGAGCGGCGGTCGCTGGTGCAGTGGGGGTCCACGGCGGCGGTGCTGCTGGCCTCGGTCGCGCTCATCGGCGTGGCTGTGGCGCAAGTCACGCCCTGACCGCCGCACCGGCCCGTGTCCCTGGCGTTGATCCGACGTTATCCACAGCGGGACCGCACCTGTGAAGAACTTCCGCCATGTTGTGCACAACCCGTGTGCACGACGTCACGTGGTCCGGTTCGACCGGGTTTTCCCGGCCCGATCGACGAAAGACCGGTGGCCGCCGTGGCGACCACCGGTCGTACCGGCGTCAACTCCGTAGAGGTTATCCACAGATCTTCCGACCTTTTCCCCACTGTGGATAACCGTGTGGACAAGTGCGGGGGACCATGCCCGACGTGCTGCTTCCACCGTGTCGATGTGCTACTTCCACTGGGTGGAGACGACGAAGCCGCCGGCGATGAAGCCGAAGCCGACCACGATGTTCCAGTTGCCGAACGCGTCCACCGGAAGGTCGCCGCGGGTCACGTAGAACAGGACGATCCAGGCCAGCCCGACGACGAAGAACGCCAGCATCAGCGGCGCCACCCAGCCGCGGTTGCTGAGCTTTATCGCTCCGGCGTTCTTGCTGGGGGGCGGGGTGAAGTCCGCCTTCTTGCGAATCCGTGACTTCGGCACGAGAGAACTCCTGTCGATGCGCTGCGTGACCGCGCGGTTCTGTGGGGTCAGCCCGGCGGGTGAGGGGCGGTGGGAGGCGGTGCCGCTCCCGGACGTCCGTTAGCGTAGTGCTTCCCTTGGGTTGTAAGGAGAAGGGTATTTGGTGACCGGAGCCGGTGGCACCTCCCCAGCCCCTACATCTCGTGGGACATCCCGCGGGACCTCCCGAACGGTAGCGCTGCGCGCACTGAGCGCGGGCGTCTTCGCGCTGGCCGGGCTGATCTTCTGGACGAGCTTCGACACCGCCAAGGGTGTGGACATCCGCAGCGACGACCCGCTGCCGAAGCTGTCGGACAACATCCGGGCGAAGAACGCGCAGAACGAGAAGCTGGAGCGGCAGCTCGCCGGGGTCCGCTCCGACGTGGACGGCCTGACCCGGCAGGGCAGTGGCCTCAGCGCCGCCGACCGGGCCCGGATCGACGCCCTCGGCAAGGCGGCCGGCACCGCGCCGCTGACCGGCCCGGCGCTCCAGGTCACCCTCGACGACGCCCCGCCGAACGCCACCGCGCTGGTGCCCGGCGTGCCCGACCCGCAGCCGAACGACCTGGTCATCCACCAGCAGGACCTCCAGGCGGTGGTCAACGCGCTGTGGCAGGGCGGCGCCCGGGGCATCCGGGTCATGGACCAGCGGCTGATCGCGACCAGCGCGGTCCGCTGCGTCGGCAACACCCTCATCCTCCAGGGCCGGGTGTACTCCCCGCCCTACCGGATCACCGCGGTCGGCGACCAGAGCCGGCTGCGCAAGGCCCTCGACGCCAGCCCGGCGATCCGCAACTACCTCCAGTACGTGCGGGCGTACGGACTCGGCTGGAAGGTGGCGGCGTCCGGCCGGACCACCCTGCCCGGCTACACCGGGTCGGTGGACCTGCGCTATGCGACGCCTGTGGACCAGCAGTGAGCCGCCCCGCCGCCGGCCCCCGGCATCCCGTGCGCGCGGCCCGATCCCATGCCGAAGCTTTGTCCCATGGACGTCCCTTGGTCGCCGATCTCCCTTTACCCTGTTGCGGGGACCCGGAAGGAAGGCACCGCATGTACGGCTGGATCTGGCGACATCTGCCGGGCAACGTGTGGGTGAGGGCGTTGATCTCACTCGTGCTGGTCCTCGCGGTCGTCTACATCCTCTTCCAGTACGTGTTCCCGTGGGCGGAGCCGCTGCTGCCGTTCAACGACGTCACCGTCGACAACGGGATGACCTCAGTCCAGCACGGAGTGGCCGCCTTCCGATGAGCGCACGCATCCTCGTGGTCGACAACTACGACTCCTTCGTCTTCAACCTGGTCCAGTACCTCTACCAACTCGGCGCCGAGTGCGAGGTGCTGCGCAACGACGAGGTCGGACTCGCGCACGCCGACGAGGGGTTCGACGGGGTGCTGCTCTCCCCCGGCCCCGGCACCCCCGAAGAGGCCGGGGTGTGCGTGGACATGGTCCGGCACTGCGCGGAAACCGGCGTACCCGTCTTCGGCGTCTGCCTGGGTGTGCAGTCCATGGCGGTGGCCTACGGCGGGGTCGTCGGCCGCGCGCCGGAACTGCTGCACGGCAAGACCTCGGCGGTGCTGCACGAGGGCTCCGGAGTCTTCGCCGGGCTCCCCTCGCCCTTCACCGCCACCCGCTACCACTCGCTCGCGGTCGAACGGGACACACTCCCGGACGAGTTGCGGGTGACCGCCTGGACGGAGGACGGGATCGTCATGGGGCTCCGGCACCGCGAAGCCGCCGTCGAAGGGGTGCAGTTCCACCCGGAGTCGGTGCTCACCGAGTGGGGGCACCGCATGCTCGCCAACTGGCTGGCCGAGTGCGGTGAACCGGGAGCGGTGGCCCGCTCGCACGGACTGGCCCCGGTGGTCGGGACGGGCACCCCGGCCGCGGGGGCCGCGAGGTGACCACGCTCCGGCCGGAGCGACACTCCGACGGCCCGATGTCGTACGAGGACACCGGGCAGTTCGAGGTCGCCGTCGGACAGCTCGCGGACCCGCTGAACGACCCGCTGCCCGGCCGGGCCCCGGCGGGCGGCAGCACACCTCAGCAGGGCCCGCCGCAGGGCGCCCCGCAGGGGCCCGCGCACGGTGCTGCGCCCCCTGGCCCGCAGCAGGGCCCGACGCAGGGCCCGCCGCAAGGCCCCGCGCCGGGTTCGCCGTGGTTCCGCGCGCCGGGGCGGGCCCCGCAGCAGCCGGAGCCGGCGAGCGCGCCCCCGCCGATGGCGCCGCCACCCGTGACCGCGCCCGGCCCGGCACCTGCCCCGGCCCCAGGGGCCGTCATGGCACCCGGCACGACGCCTGGCACGGCGCCGGCCCCTGCCGCTCCCGCGGCCGCCGTGCCTTCGCCCGAGCCGAGGGCATCCGGGCCGGCGCCCGACGAGACCGCGCAGCTTCCCCAGTTCACCGACACCGTGCCCATCGAGGCGGCCCAGGCGGCTGAGGCGGCCCAGGCCGGGGCCCCCGCCGCGGCCGTTACCCCCGCCGCGGCACCCACCCCCGGGCCGGCCCCTGCCGAGGGCGGCCGCGCCGCCCGGCGCAAGGCGGCCGCCCGCGGCGGCCACCGCGCCCGGGGCCGCGGCGCCGCCGCAGCGCCCGCCCCCGCGGCCGACGGCGAGCAGCCGGCCGCGCCGCTGAGCCGGGTCGAGGCCCGCCGGGCCGCGAAGGCTGCCAAGGACAGCCCCGCGGTGGTGATCAGCCGGATCGTCGGCGAACTGTTCATCACCGTCGGCGTCGTGATGCTGCTGTTCGTCACCTACCAGCTGTGGTGGACCAACGTACGGGCGCACGCGCAGGCCAACAGCGCGTCGCACAACCTGGAGCAGCAGTGGGACAACAGCACCGGTGACGGCAGCCGGGACGCGGGCACCTTCTCGCCCGGCCAGGGCTTCGCGATCATGTACATCCCCAAGCTGGACGTGAAGGCCCCGATCGCCCAGGGCGTCAGCACCACGAAGGTGCTCAACAAGGGCATGATCGGCCACTACGACGGCGAGCCGACCAACACCGCGATGCCCTGGGACAAGACCGGCAACTTCGCGGTCGCCGCCCACCGCAACACGCACGGCGAGCCCTTCCGCTACATCAACCGCCTCGTCCCCGGTGACAAGGTGGTGGTGGAGACGTCCACGACGTACTACACCTACACCGTGACCAGCTCACTGGCGACCACCCCGCCCAGCAACATCAGCGTCCTCGACCCCGTGCCCCCGGGCTCCGGCTTCACCGGGCCGGGCCGCTACATCACGCTCACCACCTGCACGCCCGAGTTCACCAGCACCAACCGGCTGATCGTCTGGGGCAAACTGACCGAGGAGCGGGCGCGCAGCAAGGGCAAACCCGACGCGCTCGTCAATGGCTGAGGGCGCGACAACAACAGAACGGAACAGCGTGACCACCGAGAACCGCACCGGGCGGGGCCGTGTCGCGGCCGTCATCAGCGTCGTCGGCGAGGTCCTCATCACCGTGGGGCTCATCCTCGCGCTGTTCGTCGTCTACTCGCTGTGGTGGACGAACGTCGTCGCCGACCGGCACGCCCGCAAGGAGGCCGCGAAGGTCCGCCAGGAGTGGGCCCAGACGCCGTCGGGCGGCGGCAACAGCGCCCCGCGCGGCCTGGACACCAAGGACGGCATCGGCTTCCTGCACGTGCCCGCGATGGGCCGGAACTACGAGGTGCTGGTGAAGAAGGGCACCTCCACCAACGTGCTCAACGAGGGGGTGGCCGGCTACTACACCAAGCCCACCCCGGCGGCGATGCCCTGGGACAGCACCGGCAACTTCACCGTCGCCGCGCACCGCGACGGCCACGGCGCGAAGTTCCACAACATCGACAAGATCCACACCGGCGACCCGATCGTCTTCGAGTCCAAGGACACCTGGTACGTCTACAAGGTCTACAAGGTCCTCGACCAGACCTCGAAGTACGACGTCGCGGTGACCGACCAGGTCCCGAAGGAGTCCGGCAAGAAGACGCCGGGCCGCTACATCACCCTCACCACCTGCACGCCCGTCTACACCTCGCTCTACCGCTACGTGGTGTGGGGCCAGCTGGTCCGCACCGAGAAGGTCGACGCACAGCGCACCCCGCCGCCGGAGCTGAAGTAGCTCCGGCGGCGGGGCGCGGGGTGTTGGGCGGCGCGGGAGGAGGAGCGGCGGCCTACTGGCCGAAGCCGTTGCCGCCGAACGCGGTCAGCGTGATCGTCTGACCCTCCTGGAGCTGGGTGCCGGCCTGCGGGTCCGTCTGGACGACCTTGGCGTTGTCGGCGGCCTGGCCGCCCTGCATGTTGACCGCGTTGATCTGGAGGTTGAGGTTCAGCGCCTGGAGCGCCGCCTTGGCGTCGCCCACGTTCTTGCCGGCGAGGTCGGGCATGGTCGCCGGCGCCTGGGTCGTCGGCGCCGGACCCGAGGAGACGGTCAGCACGATCTGGGTGTCCAGTGACTGCTCACCCGCGCTCGGGTCGGGCGTCTGGCTGATGACGTCGCCCTGCTGGGTCTCGTCGGACGGCTGGTCGGTGCCCCGGCTGATGTTGGTGAAGCCTTGCGCCTTGAGGGCGTTGACCGCGTCGTCGTAGGACTCGCCCTTGACGTTGGTCGGGGTGGCCTTCTTCGGCGCCACCGCCACGGTCAGGGTGATCGTCGAGCCCTTGGCGGCCTTGGTGCCGCCCTTCGGGTCCTGGCTCATGACCGTGCCCGGGTCGACCGTGGTGGAGGTCTCGGACTTCTGCTGGACCTGGAAGCCCTGCTTGGTCAGCTCGGTGTTCGCGTCGTCGAACTTGTCGTTGGTCACATCCGGCACCGCGACCGGCGCGGCGCCCTTCGACAGGTTCACGGTGACCGTCTTGTCCGACGGGATCGCCGAGTCCGCCGCCGGGTCCTGCTTGCAGACCAGGTCCTTGTCGACGTTCCCGCAGTACACCGCCGGGCCCTTGACCAGCTTTATGCCGACGTTCCCCGCCTTCGCCTGGGCGTCGGTCAGCGACACGTTGGTGAAGTCCGGCACGGTGCCGCTGTTGTTGGCGTGCCCGCCGAACAGCGACTTGCCGAGGAAGATCGCGCCGATCAGCACCAGCACGGCGGCGATGACCAGCAGCACCGTGGAGGTGTTGCTCGACTTCTTCTGCCGGCGCCGGTCCGGGCGGTCCTCGTAGCCGTAGCCGCCGTCGTCGTCGCGGGCCGGCGGCAGCATCGAGGTCTGCGGGTCGGTCTGCGGCGGCATCGCCGTGGTGGCCGCGGTGTCGCCGTACTGGTGCGGGTAGCCGTAGCCGGCCGCGCCCATCGCGACGGTCGCGCCGACCGGCTGGCCGTCCAGTGCCGCCTCGACGTCGGCCCGCATCTCGTCGGCCGACTGGTAGCGGTAGTCCGGGTCCTTGGTCAGCGCCTTCAGCACGATCGCGTCCATCGCCGGGGTGACCTCGGGGTCGTACACCGACGGCGGCTGCGGCTCCTCGCGGACGTGCTGGTAGGCCACCGCGACCGGCGAGTCGCCGACGAACGGCGGCCGGACGGTCAGCAGCTCGTACAGCAGGCAGCCGGTGGAGTACAGGTCGGACCGGGCGTCGACCTGCTCGCCCTTGGCCTGCTCCGGCGAGAGGTACTGCGCGGTGCCGATCACCGCGGCGGTCTGGGTCATCGTCATGCCGGACTCGCCCATGGCGCGGGCGATGCCGAAGTCCATGACCTTGACCTGGCCGGTGCGGGTCAGCATCACGTTCGCGGGCTTGATGTCGCGGTGCACGATGCCGGCCCGGTGGCTGTACTCCAGGGCCTGGAGGATGCCGACGGTCATCTCCAGGGAGCGCTCCGGCAGCAGCTTGCGCCCGGAGTGCAGCAGTTCGCGCAGCGTGGAGCCGTCGACGTACTCCATCACGATGTATGGGATCGAGACCCCGTCGACGTAGTCCTCGCCGGTGTCGTACACGGCGACGATGGAGGGGTGGTTCAGAGAGGCGGCCGACTGGGCCTCACGGCGGAACCGGGCCTGGAAGGACGGATCGCGGGCGAGATCCACCCGGAGCGTCTTCACGGCAACGGTGCGGCCGAGCCGGGTGTCATGGGCGAGGTACACCTCGGCCATGCCACCGCGGCCGAGCACCGAGCCCAGCTCGTACCGGCCGCCGAGGCGACGCGGCTCTTCCATAGCTCTGCCCTCTCCTCAATCCCGCAAGCTCAACCCGACATGTGAACCTGTGCCCTATGCCTGCTCGGGCCTACGCTACCGGGCGCTCCGCGCGCACATCGGGCTCGGCGGCCCGCCGATATCCGACCGGTATCTGCCTGCGACCCGATCCGGACGTGACGTGTCTCTCACTTGTCGAGCACCGCTTCCATGACCTTCTTGGCGATCGGGGCGGCGTACCCGTTACCGGAGACGTCGCTCTTCGCGGAGGCGTCCTCGACCACGACCGCCACGGCGACGGGCGAGCCCTGGTCGGTCTTGGCGTAGGAGACGAACCAGGCGTAGGGGATGCCCTCGTTGTTGACGCCGTTCTGCGCGGTACCGGTCTTGCCGCCGACCGTCACACCGCTGATCTTGGCGTTGCTGCCGGTACCGGAGTCGACCACGGTCTCCATCATCGACTGGAGCTTCTTCGCGTTCTCCTCCGACAGCGGCTGGCTCATCTTCTTCGGCGAGGTCTGCGAGATGGTGCTCAGGTTCGGCGCCACCAGCTTGTCCACCTCGTACGGCTGCATCAGCGTGCCGTCGTTGGCGATCGCGCCGGCCACCATCGCCATCTGCAACGGAGTGGCGGTGGTGTCGAACTGCCCGATCGACGACTGCGCGACGTGGTCGTCGCTCATCTTCGTGTCGAAGTTGCTGGCGTCCGCGCGGACCGGGATGAACTGCTCCTCGTTGAAGCCGAACTTCTCGGCCTCGGAGACCATCCCGTCCAGCCCCACCTCGTTGCCCAGCTTGCCGAAGACGCTGTTGCACGAGTACTTCAGCGCGTTGCGCATGCTGGCGTTCTTGCAGGGGATGTTGCCCTCGTTGGGCAGCGGGGTGGTGGTGCCCGGCAGCATGTACGGGTCGGGGGAGTCCGTGGCGGAGTCGATGTCGGTGACCTTGCCGCTCTCCAGCGCCGCCGCCGCGGTGACCAGCTTGAACGTCGAGCCGGGCGGGTAGGTCTGGCGCAGCGCCCGGTTCAGCGTCGGGTCGTCCTTGTCGCTCTTCTTCTGGACCGCGTTCCAGTTCTTCTCGTCGGTCAGCGAGTTGCCCGCGAAGGAGTTCGGGTCGTACGACGGGGTGCTGGCCATCGCCAGGATCGCGCCGGTGCGCGGGTCGAGCGCCACCACGGCGCCCTTCTTCTTGCCGAGCCCGTTGAACGCGGCGGCCTGTGCCTTGGCGTTGAGGGTGGTCACCACGTTGCCGCCCTGCTTCTGCTTGCCGGTGAGCAGGTCGACGGTGCGGTTGAAGAAGAGCCGGTCGTCGTTGCCGGTGAGGAACTTGTCCTCCACGCCCTCCAGCATCGAGGTGCTGTACGCCTGCGAGGCGTACCCGGTCACCGGCGCCCACATCGGGCCGTCGGTGAAGGTCTGCTTGTACTTGAAGTCGCTGCCGGTGGTCGTGGTGTGGCCGGTGATCGCCTTGCCGTCCACGATGATGTCGCCGCGCGGCTGGGCGAACTGGTTGATCGCCACCCGCCGGTTGTTCGGGTCGCTGGAGAGCTGGCCCGCCTGGACGTACTGCACGTAGTTCACGCGCACGAGCAGGGCGAGGACGAGGAGACCGCAGAAGACCGCGACCCGTCGCAGGGGCTTGTTCACTGGCTGCGCACCACCTGGGTCGCTTCGGAGTCGGGGGAGGGCGCGGGGCTCGGCGCCGGGCGCCGCGCGGTGTCGCTGATCCTGAGCAGGAGCGCGACCAGCGCCCAGTTGGCGATCACGGAGGAGCCGCCCTGGGCGAGGAAGGGCATGGTCATACCGGTCAGCGGGATGAGCCCGGTGACGCCGCCGGCGACCACGAAGACCTGGAGCGCGAAGCCGCCGGACAGGCCGACCGCGAGCAGCTTGCCGAACGGGTCGCGGGCTGCCAGCGCGGTCCGCATGCCGCGCTCGATCAGCAGCCCGTACAGCAGCAGGATGGCCATCACGCCGGCCAGGCCCAGTTCCTCGCCGACGGTGGCGAGGATGTAGTCGCTCTTCGGGGCGATGCCGCCGATCAGCCGGCTGTAGCCCTCGCCGAGGCCGGAGCCGAACAGGCCGCCGGAGCCGAAGGCGTAGCGGGACTGCGCGGTCTCGGTGACGCCGCCGTTCTGGAGGGCGAGCGGGTGCAGCCACTCGTGGACGCGGACCTTGACGTGCGCCTCGGTGGTGCCGACCATCACCGCGCCGCCCGCGCTGAGCAGCAGGCCGAAGACGATCCAGCTGGTCCGCTCGGTGGCCACGTAGAGCATGATCACGAAGAGGCCGAAGAAGAGCAGCGAGGTGCCGAGGTCGGTCTCGAAGACCAGGATCAGCAGGCTGAACAGCCAGATCACCAGGATCGGGCCGAGGTCGCGGCCGCGCGGCAGGTACAGGCCCATGAAGCGGCGGGAGGCGAGCGCGAGGGCGTCGCGCTTGACCATCAGGTAGCCGGCGAAGAAGACCGCGATGACGATCTTGGCGAACTCACCCGGCTGGAGCGAGCCGACGCCGGGGATGGTGACCCAGATCCGGGCGCCGTAGACCGCGGGGAAGAAGATCGGCGAGATCAGCAGGGCCAGCGCCACGATCATCGAGATGTACGTGTAGCGCTGGAGGATGCGGTGGTCCTTGAGGAAGACCAGCACCAGGGCGAAGAGCGCCACCCCGAGCGCGGACCACATCAGCTGCTTGGGGGCCATCGCGCCGCCGAGCTGGGGGGTGGTGATGGACGGTTCCTGGTCCAGCCGCCAGATCAGCACCAGCCCGAGGCCGTTGAGCAGGGTCGCGATCGGCAGCATCAGCGGGTCCGCGTAGGGCGCGAACTTGCGGACGAGCAGGTGCGCTATGCCCGCGATGCAGCCCAGGCCGAGGCCGTACTCCGCCAGGCCCGCCGGCACGGAGCCGTGCTTGGCGAGCCCGGCGTCGGCGTACGCGAAGACGGGGATCGCCACCGCGAAGAGCAGCATGACCAGTTCGGTGTTGCGGCGGTTGGGCGCGCCGATCGACGTGATCGTCGTGGTGTTGCTGGCGCTCATGACGAGCCGAACCTTCCTGCTGCTCCCGGTGCCGGCACTACTGCTGGCCCGTGTCCGTGTCCGTGCTGCACTCGCCGGCCAGCTTCTTCTCGTCCGGCGTCAGGGAGGCGCTCGGGGAGGGGGTCGGGGTGGTGGTGATCTTCTTCCCGCCCTTGGTCCCCTCGGCGCTGCCGGAGCCGACCGAGTTCTCGGCGTTCTTCGTCGCGTCCTTGGCCTTGTCGGCCAGGCTGGTGGCAGTGGCGACCTTCTTGCAGACCTCGGCCTGCTGGGCCAGCTCGTCCGCCTTGTCGTCCGCCTGCCCCAGGCTGCTGGTGGCGATGGTGTCCTGCACCTGCTTGCGCTGGTAGGACGGCAGGTACTTCAGCGGGATGTCCGAGCGGTCGCGGTGCACCTTGGACAGGCTCAGGCCCACGAGTTTCTGGTTGATGCCCTGGTAGACGGCGACGTGGTCGCCCTTGGCGCCCACGTAGTACTGGTTCTGGGTCCAGGAGTACGCCCCGTACAGCCCGCCGGCCACGACCGCCAGCACCACGACGCTGATCAGGGTGCGCTTGGGCCACTTGCGCCGGGCCGGCTTGTCGAGGTCGCCGTCGTAGGCGCCGAAGGAGCCGGGCGGGGTGCCGGGCACCGGGTCGCCGCTGCCGGGCGGCCCGAAGGTGCCGGTGGGCCCGGCCTGGTGCGGGGTGCGGCCCAGCTCCGAGGCGCGGCCGGCCGGGGTGTCCAGGTGCCGCGGGTCGTGGGGCTGCGACTGGTGTTCGGCGACCGCGCCGACCACCACCGGGGTGTCGTTGAGCTGCGCGGCCTGGGTGTCGCCGTCGTCGGTGTCGAGCACGTCGGCGACGATGCAGGTGATGTTGTCCGGGCCGCCGCCGCGCAGCGCGAGCTGGATCAGCTCCTGCACGGTCTCGTGCGGGGCCTGGTAGCCGCCGAGGGTGTCCTCCATGGTCTGGTGGCTGACCACCCCGGACAGCCCGTCGGAGCAGATCAGGTAGCGGTCGCCGACCCGCACCTCGCGGATGGACAGGTCGGGCTCGACCCGCTCGCCGCTGCCCAGCGCGCGCATCAGCAGCGAGCGCTGCGGGTGCGTGGTGGCCTCTTCCTCGGTGATCCGGCCCTCGTCCACCAGCCGCTGCACCCAGGTGTGGTCCTGGGTGATCTGGGTGAGCACACCGTCCCGCAGCAGGTAGGCGCGGGAGTCGCCGACGTGCACCAGCCCGAGCCGCTGCCCGGTCCACAGCAGGGCGGTGAGCGTGGTGCCCATCCCCTCCAGCTGGGGGTCCTCCTCGACCATGTGCAGCAGCTGGTCGTTGGCCCGCTGCACCGCGGTGCCGAGGGAGGTGAGGATGTCGGAGCCGGGGATGTCGTCGTCGAGCGTGACGATGGTGGAGATCACCTCGGAGGAGGCGACCTCGCCGGCGGCCTGGCCGCCCATGCCGTCGGCGATCGCGAGCAGACGGGGGCCGGCGTAGCCGGAGTCCTCGTTCCCCTCGCGGATCATGCCCTTGTGCGAACCGGCGGCGAAACGCAGGCTCAACGACATGCGTACCTCCCCCGTCGGTTCCGGGTACATCCGCACGCTGCCCACCCTCTCGCTCGCGCGTCGTGGCTTCGCTGCCCCATTGTGCGACTACTTCCGCAGCTCGATGACGGTCTTGCCGATGCGGATCGGCGCGCCCAGCGGGACCGGGGTGGGCGTGGTCAACCGGTTGCGGTCCATGTAGGTGCCGTTGGTGGAGCCCAGGTCCTCGACGATCCACTGGCCGTCGGTGTCCGGGTAGATCCTGGCATGCCTGCTGGACGCGTAGTCGTCATCGAGCACAATCGTCGAGTCATGTGCCCGGCCCAGGGTGATCGTCTGGCCCTGGAGCGCCACCGTGGTGCCCGCCAACGAGCCCTCGGCGACCACCAGTTTGGTGGGGGCGCCGCGCCGCTGGCGGTTGTTCTGCGGCTGCTGGCGGGGCGGCGGCGCCTGCTGCTGGCGCTGCTGCGGCGGGCGGGACCGGTCGTCGGCCCGGCGCGAGGCGCGCTGGGTCACCCGGGTCCCGAACAGGTCGCTGCGGATCACCTGGACCGCGACGATGACGAACAGCCACAGCACGGCGAGGAAACCCAACCGCATGACCGTCAGGGTCAGCTCTGACATTGCCCCCGCTTCACCCTTCGGCTTGCCTGTACACGATGGTGGTGCTCCCCACGACAATGCGGGAGCCGTCGCGGAGCGTAGCGCGCTGGGTGTGCTGTCCGTCCACCACGATGCCGTTTGTCGACCCGAGGTCCTGGACGACGGAGGGGGTGCCGACCCGGATTTCGCAGTGCTTGCGCGATACGCCCGGATCGTCCACGCGGACGTCGGCCTCGGTGGAGCGGCCCAGCACGAGGCTGCCGCGGGAGATCTGGTGGCGGGTGCCGTTGATCTCCACCCAGCGCCGGACGCTCGCCGCCGGCGAGCCCGCGGGCACGCCGGTGCCGGGCAGCCGCGTCACCGGGGCGCCGCCGCCCGGCGGCGGGGCGGCCGGCATCGGGGGCAGGCCGGCCGGGCGCGGCGGTGCGGCGTGCCGGTCGGGCGCGGGGCGCTCGGGGCGCTGCTGGTACGGCGGCGGGGCCGGCGCCTGGTAGGACTGCTGCGGGCGCGCGGGCGGCGGCTGGTGGCCGTGCGGGGCGTGCGGTGCGGGCGGGCGCTGGGGCTGGTGGGACTGCGGGTGCTGGGACTCGCTGGACGCCAGGGTGCGGCTGCGCACCCGGTACAGCCCGGTGTCCAGGTCGTCGGCCCGCTCCAGGTGCACCTTGATGGTGCCCATGAACGTGTAGCGCTGCTGCTTGGCGTAGTCCTTGACCATGCCGGCCAGTTCGTCGCCGAGTTGGACCGCGTACGGGCTCAGCCGCTCGTAGTCGGGAGCGCTCAGTTCGACGATGAAGTCGTTCGGCACCACGGTGCGGTCGCGGTTCCAGATCGTCGCGTTGTTGTCGCACTCACGCTGTAGCGCACCCGCGATCTCCACGGGCTGCACCTCGCTCTTGAAGACCTTGGCGAAGGTGCCGTTCACCATGCCCTCAAGCCGCTGTTCGAAACGCTTCAGCACACCCACCGGGCACCTCCCTCCTCCGGATCGTCCGTCGGCTCGATTCCGATACTGCTTACTGATCGTATCCACGCGTGGGAAAAACCCGTGGTTCCCCGATCTTGACCGGGTGGGCAGTGTCCACCCTCACACCGCGCCGCGCCTGCGCTCCTCCCACCCACAGCGATGGTAGTTGGGGCCGCTGTGCGCGGCTCCGGACCGGCCCCGGGTGCGGGCCGTCCCCACCAGTGTCCCCAGTGTCCCGCACCGCCACGCCCCCGCGTGCCGCCCGCCGGGCACCGCGGGAAACGGATGTGAACGCACGGCTTGCGGCGTGCTAATCTTCTGCATGTCGGACGGGGTTCCCACCAGCAAGACCTACCGGTCGAAGCCCAGGTGAGAAGCCCAACGGCGGCACCCATGCGCGGGTGGCGGAATAGGCAGACGCGCTGGATTCAGGTTCCAGTGCCCGAAAGGGCGTGGGGGTTCAACTCCCCCCTCGCGCACCAGCGGAAGCACCCGGTGTTTCCAGGCAGGACCCGGACAGGGCGGCATCGTTCTTCGATGCCGCCCTGTTCTGCGTGCGGGTCGCGGTGGCAGCCGGGCGGGAACCCGGGCAGGGTGGTGTGCGTTGAATCCGTTGGGCAAAGGAATCGTCAAGCGGCGTGGCCCGCGCCGAACCGAGCAGGGAGATCCAGCATGGGTGTCAGCCTCTCCAAGGGCGGCAATGTCTCGCTGACGAAGGAGGCCCCCGGACTCACGGCGGTCACCGTCGGCCTCGGGTGGGACGTGAGGACCACCACCGGCAGCGACTTCGACCTCGACGCGAGTGCGCTGCTGCTCGACGCCTCCGGCAAGGTCGTGTCGGACAAGCACTTCGTCTTCTTCAACAACCTCAAGAGCCCGGACGGCTCCGTCGAGCACACCGGTGACAACCTCACCGGTGAGGGCGAGGGCGACGACGAGTCGATCAAGGTCAACCTGGCCGGCGTGCCGGCCGAGGTCGACAAGATCGTCTTCCCGGTCTCGATCTACGAGGGCGAGACCCGGCAGCAGAGCTTCGGCCAGGTCCGCAACGCGTTCATCCGCGTGGTCAACCAGGCGGGCGGCGCGGAGATCGCCCGCTACGACCTGACCGAGGACGCCTCGACCGAGACCGCGATGGTCTTCGGCGAGCTGTACCGCAACGGCGCGGAGTGGAAGTTCCGCGCGGTGGGCCAGGGGTACGCCTCCGGCCTGCGCGGCATCGCCCAGGACTTCGGGGTCAACCTCTGACGTAGTCCGCTGCTCGCGCCCGGCGCGAGCAGGCCGCGGGGGGGGGGGGGG